>NC_018868.3:3983051-4300227 GCF_000305785.2 Simiduia agarivorans SA1 = DSM 21679
AAGGGTTTTATGGGGCCGGGTGGGTGCGCCCGGTGTGCCGGTATCTGTCCCTGTGCGCCAATAAAAGGTCAGCGCGCCTTGGTCGTTGATGCCATCAAAGCGCAGCTCATGGCCACCAAATTTCAGGCGGTCACCGGCGTTCAGTCGCACACGCCGCTGCGGGACACCATTCACACTGACCGGGCTGTCGGCGTCCAGCAGGGGCTGCTGGTCGGGCTCCAGCCAGAGCGTGAAGGTGTGTTTACCCGGTGCCCACAGATGGGCATCCGGTTTGTCGCCCACCACAAGTTGCGCGCAATCCAGCCGCAGGGTATCGGGAATTGCCTGGGGCTGGTGGATGATCAGAGTGCAGGGCATCGGGGGTGTTATCGGCTTCAGCTGCGATTCTTGTCCATGAGTGTAGCAGTCGCTCTTCAGTAGATGAGCACCACCACTATGTGTACGATCAGCAACGCAAAAAACGCCATGGACAATTGCAGGTGTACCTTCAGCCAGTGGCCGAGAATAAACTCCACCACCAGAGCCTTGCGGTAGGCCTGTAACATCTGGCTGCGCGCCTCGACGCGCACGAGCAGGGCTTTGTCTGCGCGATACTGGTGTAACAGCTGCCCCAATACCTGCTGGCGGGGATTGGCAACCAAGTGGTAGCTGCCGTCTCTGGCCATTAACAAGTGCGACTTGTCGGCATTGAATATCAGCGCGCGCAGGGATTGCGGTATCCAGGTCCGCTGGATAGCCGATACCAGCACGCAACCGATTTCCGAACCGGCAGAGCGTGCGAGCGCCAGCAGTTGTGTGTCGGCCGATCTGATGTCGGCCAGCAATTTCCGGGCGCCGCCACCCTCGCTCAGGCCGCGCAGTTTTTTGGGTTGGGTCTGATACAAATAGAGACCATAAAAGCCCGAGGCCACGTCCAGCACCATCAGTACAAACAGTGCCGCGTGCAAGCCGTTGCCAAGTTGAAAACCGCTGTGCAGCAGTACCAACGGGATCAGCAGCAAACCGAACAGGATGTGCGCGGCCACCCATTGCTGCTGGCTGCCCAGGCGATTGATCCACCAGCGCCGGCGCGCGCCCAGCATCAGCAGTGCGCACACCACCCCGGCTGCCAATGTGCCCAGCACATAGCCCAGCCAGGTGTCGCCATTGCGGGGTCCGATGGGGTCGGTCAACAGGTAGGTCAGCGCGCACAGCGCAAGCGCCAACAGTAAACCCTGGGTGAGTGACAAAGCGCGTCGTTGGTTTGGGCGGATCATGAGAGGTTCACCAGGGCAATTAAATCCTGTGGCGCCATGCGCTGGGCCGCGCCGGTGGGGCACGCCTCTACGCAGGCCGGGCCGGTTGATCGGGTTCGGCACAGGTCGCATTTCAACGCCACGGCCGGTGCCTTGGTGCTTGCGGCGAAAGGGTTCATCTTGTCCAACCACGAGCGGCTGTCGGGCGACGCAATTGTTATCGCGTCAAACGGGCACAGCTGGGCGCAATTGCCACAACCAATACATTGATCACTGATCTGTACACTGCCGTCCGGCGCCCGGGTAATGGCATCGGCGGGACAATCCTGCATGCAATAGGCCTGTTGGCAATGGCGGCAGCTGCCCGGTAAATGGGCGTTGGCGATGACGCCACCCTGGCCGCGATTGACCCGCGATACGCCGTTGTGGGTGGCCGCACAGGCAGTCTCGCAATTGTCGCAACCCACGCACTTGTCTTTGTCGATGACCAGCAGGTTATTGGCATTGGTCACCTGTTCGGCGTCAAAAAATTGCACCAGCGGCTTGCTGATACTGGCGCCCCGGTTATGCAGCAGGTCGGCCAGATGAGTGTCTGGCGCGAGCAGATCTTTCAGTGGCCCGTAGGGCAGCGTCAGCAATTCAGTGCGCGTACTTTCAGCGTGCAATGGCTGCACCCGCTGGCGGTTTTCAGGGCCGATCATTTGTCCGGGGTTGAGGGTGCGTTTGTGTTCGCCCGCAGTCATCGAGACCTGACCGCTCAGAATAAATGCTACCTGATCGTTGAGCGGGTACGATTCGCCGCGTGCAAGACTGACGGTATTGGCCGACAGCAACAGCAATTTTGTCAGCCGGCTCGGCAAGGGGTAGTGCAGGCGGGCGGTGAGATAGCGGCGAAAATACATCAGGGCAGTCTGGCGCCAGAAGCGCGGGTCCTTTGCCCACAAAGGTTCAAGCACGTTGCGCGGAATGGCGATCACGTCGCAGTTGGTGTCGGCCACCACGTCACAGCTTACCGGCTGACGCGACAGCAGACTGAATTCGCCAAAGATATCGCCCGCTTCCAGATACACGGGTTGTGTCAGCGCAACCTGCGCCTGACCTTGCTTGAGGATGCAGAGCGATTCGGAAAAATGCCCTTTGTGCAGCAACGTTTGCCCACTCAGGGTCCGCCGCACGTCGATCTTTTCCATCAGTGTCAGCAATTGCCGGCGGTTCAGTTGTTTGAACAGCGGGTGCTGCGCCAGCCACTGGGCCAATGCGGATGCGTTTTCCCGGCTGCCCAGCTGGGTCAGCCGTTGGTTCAGGGCTTGAAACACCAAGGGTTCGGCGGGGCGGCCCACAATGTGTTCTACCACGTTGAAACCCTGATTGATGCCGGGTTTGATCAGTGGTTCGCCCGCCAGCGCACCGATCACATAAATGCCGGCCCGGTTGGTTTGGTTGTGTTCATCCAGCGCCGGGAATTGGGCGCGCGCGTCGTCAAAGTGCAGGCCCCACTGTTCCAGTTGTACCCGGGGTGATTGGGTGCCAATCCGTGCCATCAGTTGATCCGTTACCAGGCGGCGTTTTTCGCCCTGATGAGAGACCAGCAGACGAGTGGTTTTGCCGCGGGGTTCTACCGCCAGCAATTGGGCGTTGGCCAGGTACTGAACCCGGCCTGCCGCCACTGCGGCCTCAAAGCGCTGCCGGTTGGCGGGTTTGGCGCGGGCAAAATTATCCTTGCGGTTCAGCAGCAGGACGTTGTTGTGTTCGGCCAGTAACAGCGCGTCTTCCAGTGCAGAATCGCCGGCGCCCACAATGGCAATGCGCTGATCGCGCCAGCCAGCCGAGGGAACCCGGTATTGCACATCCACCAGATTAGCGCCGGGCGCCGGCAGCGGTGTGGGGTTCCCCTGAATGCCGTAAGCCAGCACGATGTGCCGGGTTTGGTAGTGCACGCCTTTACTGGTGGTAATCACGTACTGGGGCGCTTCTCCGTCAATGCTGACCAGCGACTCGTTGCAATGCAGTTGCAGTTGGTGCGCTGCGGCCACCGCTTCCCACTCCGACAGCAGGGTTTCCCGGTGGGCGGCGTCGAACGGCAGGGGGCTGCGTTTGGTCAGCCGGCTGGGTTCAGACATGATCCACTTGCCGCCGGTGAAACCGCGGATGGTGCCGGCGATGGCGTCTGCCGCCTCCAGTACCAAACAGCGCAGGCCGCGCTTGGCAGCTTGCACGGCGGCACTCAGCCCGGCGGGGCCTGCACCAACAATAATCAGGTCTAGCTTCTGCATCGCATTGCCACTCAATTTCAGATGGCGCCAGTGTAGGGATCGGGCGGCCCGGCTTGCATTGGCCTCATGTCGTAAATGGCCTAGGCCAAACGGGGGCCGCCATCCGGCCGATTTTCCCGGCGGGTGGCGGTTGCGATACTGGTCTCCATCATGGCAATGGCATCCGCGCGGCGTTTTCTGGCGCGCACATATGGGGAGGTAAACGTGGGTAAGCGCACGGGCGTATTGATTGAGATTCTGGTCGCGATCTGGTTTGGCTTTCAGGTGTACGCCGCAACGGCGGGCCTCTAGCGTGTTAAAGGACACGCTTGAGTGGTCTGCCGCCCGCGGGCCCTGTCTGTCCGGAACGCCACCTCCCGGACCCCGTGTTTCTCAAAGTGAGCTGAGATATACTGCAACGTTCGTATTATCAGGCACTTACACTCATGAGTTATCAGGTACTCGCCCGCAAATGGCGGCCGCGCATATTCCGCGAGATGGTGGGGCAGGAGCATGTGCTCCAGGCGTTGATTAACGCCCTGGACCACAACCGGCTGCACCACGCCTACCTGTTCACCGGCACCCGCGGGGTGGGCAAAACCACCATCGCCCGTATTCTGGCCAAATGCCTTAACTGTGAAACCGGCGTCAGCTCAGAGCCGTGCGGCCAGTGCTCGGCCTGTAATGAAATTGCCGAAGGCCGTTTTGTCGACCTGATCGAAGTGGATGCCGCCAGCCGCACTAAGGTGGAAGACACCCGCGAGCTGCTGGAAAACGTCCAGTACGCGCCCACCCGTGGCCGCTACAAGGTCTACCTCATCGACGAAGTGCACATGCTCTCCACCAGCAGCTTCAATGCCCTGCTGAAGACCCTGGAAGAGCCGCCACCCCACGTGAAATTCCTGCTTGCCACCACCGATCCGCAAAAGCTGCCGGTGACGGTGTTGTCGCGCTGCTTGCAGTTCAACCTCAAGAACATGAACCCCGAGCGCATCGTGGGCCATCTGGCGTACGTGCTCGAAAAAGAGCTGGTGCCGTTTGAAGAGGCCGCGCTCTGGCAGTTGGGGCGCGCGGCCGATGGCAGTATGCGCGATGCGCTCTCGCTCACCGATCAGGCCATCGCCTTTGGCAATGGCAAGGTGGCCGAGGCCGAGGTGCGGTCTATGCTCGGCACCCTGGATCAGCAGCTGGTGTATGCCCTGTTGTCTGCGTTGGCGGCAGCCGACACCCAGGCGCTGATGAGCGCCGTCAACCAGCTGGCCGAACACTCGCCCGACTATCAGGGCGCGTTGGCGGAAATGCTGTCGGTGTTACACCGCATTGCCATCGCCCAGGCCATGCCCGAAGCCATCGACAACTCCTTTGGCGATCGCGAACAGGTGTTGGCGCTGGCTCAGGCCATGCCCACCGAAGATGTCCAGCTCTATTACCAGACCGCCTTATTGGGCCGCCGCGATCTGCCGCTGGCACCCGATCCGCGCAGCGGTTTTGATATGGTGTTGTTGCGCATGCTGGCGTTCAAACCCCAGGGTGTGGTCGATTTGCCCAAGACCGCGCTGGCGCAGCCGGCCAGTGTTCAGCCAGCCAGTGCGCCGCAGGCAGCGCCGCCAGTCAGCGCGCCACAACCCGCGCCTGAGACCCAATCTGCTGCCCAGCCAGCCGCTGGCGCCGCCGGAGTGGAGACGGCGAGGGCGCCTGCACCGGCAACGCCCCCGCCGGCCGAGAGTCTGCCGCCCCGGGATGACACCCCGCCCTGGGACGAAGCACCGCCCGGGCTGGACGGCGATGAGGATGATCATCAGCCAAGCGCATCCGCGGAAAAAAAAACACCTGAACCGGTAGCAGCCCCGCAACCGTCGTCGCCCGCTCAGGCTGAACCTGTCCGGGCCGAATCTGCCCGGGCCGAACCTGGTCTGGCCGAACCGTCTCGCGCAAACAGCCAATCCTTGACGCCCGCACCTGTGGCCGCGCAGCCTGCTGCACCTGCACCTGCACCTGCACCTGCACCTGCACCTGCACCTGCACCTGCACCTGCACCTGCACCTGCACCGGTACAAAGCAAAGCGCCTGCACAACCGGCGACACACGCGCCGGTCAGGTCCTACCACCTGGTCACCCTCAAACCGGGCGATTGGGTGGGGCTGTATCTGGAATTGAAAGTGGCCGGGGTGCTGCAAAGCACCGCTGCGAACAGTGAATTGGTGGCGGTAAATGGCAACCAGCTGAGTTTTGTCCTGGATGCCGCCAACGCCAACCTGTACGACCCCAGTCACCAGCAGCGGCTGGCCGATGTGCTCACGGCCTATTTCAACGAGCCCGTGCAGGTGAATATCGAGCCCGGTGAGGTGAAAACGGAAACGCCGTCGGCCACCGCTATCCGGCTGCGCGCGGAGAAACAGGCGCGCGCCCTGGAAAGTCTGAAAACCGATTCGCTGTTGCAGAAACTGGAAGCCACCTTTCAGGCCGCATTGGACGAATCCACGGTAGAACCCCTTTAACGCTGAGGTAAACATGTTCGGAAACATGGGCGACCTGATGAAACAGGCGCAGCAGATGCAAGAAAAAATGCAGAAGATGCAGGAAGAAGCGGCTAACGCAGAAGTGACCGGTCAATCGGGCGCGGGTCTGGTGTCGGTGATTATGAATGGCCGCCACGACGTCAAGCGCGTGAGCATTGATGATTCGCTCATGTCTGAAGACAAAGAAATGTTGGAAGATTTATTGGCGGCTGCCGTCAACGATGCAGTGCGCAAAGTGGAAGATAAAAACCGCGAGATGATGCAAAGCCTGACCGGCGGCATGCAGATGCCGCCGGGATTCAAGATGCCTTTCTGAGTGACCAGAAACCAGCGACCAGAATCCAGAGACTGTTTAATTAATGTTCAGCCCTTTAATTGATGAATTGATGAGTGCCTTGCGTGCACTGCCCGGTGTTGGCCCCAAATCGGCCCAGCGCATGGCGTTGCATTTGCTCGAGCGCGACCGGGAAGGCGCCAGCCGGTTGGCCACGGCACTGGCCACCGCCGTGGAAGGCGTGGGTGAGTGCGATCGTTGCCGCACCCTGACCGAGCAAACCCTGTGTTCCATCTGCGCCAACAAACGGCGCAATCAGGCGCTGCTTTGTGTGGTGGAAACGCCAGCCGACGTGCTGGCCATTGAGCAGGCCGGCACCTACCAGGGCACCTATTTTGTGTTGCATGGTCACTTGTCTCCCATCGACGGCATCGGGCCGCAGGATCTGGGTTTGGACCAACTGCATAGCTTGCTGGCCGCCGGCGGCATAGAAGAAGTGATTCTCGCCACCAACCCCACCATTGAAGGCGAAGCCACGGCCCATTACATCAGCGAGCGGGCGAAAAAACTCGACGTTCCAGTATCGCGCATTGCCCACGGCGTGCCTTTGGGCGGTGAACTTGAATACATTGACGGCGGCACCCTGGCGCACGCCTTCTCCAGCCGACAGAGGGTGTGATGAGCCGTATCGCCACCGACCCCATCTGGGTCGATACCGAAGCCGAGCTGGCGCAGTTATGTGCGCGTTGGTCGCAGCAGGCGGCCATCGCCATCGACACCGAATTCATGCGCAGCCAGACCTACTATCCTCACGCCGGCCTGATTCAGGTGGGCGATGGCAAAGGCTGTTACCTGATCGATCCGCTGGCCATTAAAGACTTATCTGCGCTGGCGCAATTGCTGGTGAATCCTTCGGTCATAAAAGTCATCCACTCCTGTTCGGAAGATCTGGAAACCTTCCGGTTTTTATTGGGTGTGGTGCCCAAGCCATTGTTCGACACCCAGGTTGCCGCGGCGTTCGCGAACATCGGTTTTTCCATGGGTTATGCCAATCTGGTGAAAGACCAGTTAGGTATTGAGCTCGATAAAGGCGAGACCCGTTCCGACTGGATGCAGCGCCCGCTGAGCCAATCGCAAATGCATTATGCGGCGTTGGATGTGGCCTATTTGCTGGTGGTGTACGGCAAAATTTTAATCAGGCTCAAAGCCCTGGATCGGCTCAGCTGGGTGCAGGAAGAATGCGCGCAGCTCGTGGCCAATGCCGAAGCGCCGGATCAGTTTGATGATGCCTATACCAAGGTCAAACTGGCCTGGAAACTCTACCCGGATCAGCTCGCGATTTTAAAGCCCTTGTGTATCTGGCGCGAACAGGAAGCGCGCAAGTTGGATGTGCCGCGCAACCGTTTGATGAAAGAAGGCGCCGCCTGGGAAGTGGCCCGACGCAAACCCACCACGGTAAAGCAGCTGTCCGCCATTGATGGGATGGGCAATCGCACGCTCAAGCATTATGCCGACACGGTATTGGGCTTCGTGGCCGATGCCCAGCAGCGCAAAGAGGATTTACCGGCGCGGTTGGACAAGCCGTTGACGCCGGCGCAAGGCGATATTCTCAAACAATTCAAAGCCTGTGCCGTCGCAGTATCGGAGACCGCGCAGGTGACGCCGGAAATTCTTACCCGCAAAAAAGACCTTGAACAACTCACCCGCAGCGTGATTGCCGGTCAGCCCGAACTGCCCGATGGGCTCAAAGGATGGCGATACCCGGTAGTCGGCCAGCAACTGGAACAGCTGGCGCAAGCCTTATGTGAACAAAACCCGGAGATGTCATGACCGACGCCATTAAATACCTGTGCGATATTTATCGCAGCCCCAAGGATGGCGATATGTACCTTTACGTGTTGAAGTCCGACGGACTCAGCCGCGTGCCGGAAGCACTCACGGCCCGATTCGGCCAGCCCAAACATGTGATGACGCTGTTATTGCGCGAAGGCCGCAAGCTGGCGCGAGTGGATGTGGAAAAAGTCAAAGCGGCGCTGGACAGTCAGGGCTTTTATCTGCAGTTGCCGCCGCCCAAAGACGACTACATGACCGACATTAACAAACACAACTCCAAGTTGATGTAATGGCCTGGCAACGGGATTTCTGGCGCACCACAAAGCTTTCCGACATGAGTCGTTACCAGTGGGAATCGCTGTGCGATGGTTGTGGCAAATGCTGCTTGCAGAAGCTGGAAGATGAAGATTCGGGCGAGGTTTATTTCACCCGCCTGGCGTGCAAGTTATTGGACATCGAATCCGGCCGCTGCGGCGACTACCCGCACCGGCTTGAGCGCGTGCCGGGTTGCCTGAATCTCACCGCCGACAAAATCGAAGAGTTCCATTGGTTGCCGGTGACCTGTGCTTATCGGTTATTAGCGGAAGGAGAAGACTTGCCGGAATGGCATCCGCTGATTACCGGCGATCCGCAAGCCGTGCACGCCGCCGGCATTTCCGTGCGCGGCCGCGCCATACCTGAAACGGCCGTGTCCGAAGAAGATTGGGAAAACGAAATTGTCCATTGGGTTGATTTGTAGAAACCAGTCTCTAGTTTCTAATTGCTAGAGACTAGAGACTAGAGACTAGAGACTAGAGACTAGAGACTAGAGACTAGAGACTAGAGACTAGAGACTAGAGACTAGAGACTAGAGACTAGAGACTAGAGACTAGAGACTAGAGACTAGAGACTAGAGACTAGAGACTAGAGACTAGAGACTAGAGACTAGAGACTAGAGACTAGAGACTAGAGACTAGAGACTAGAGACTAGTCCTTACATTCGGAGAGTGAATATGAATGAAGTAATGGCCGATCCGTTTGTGCCTTATATGTGGTACAGCTATTTTGCCGGTGTGGCGGGGCTGATGCTGGCTACCTGGTGGTTATTCCGTAAATACAGTGAGCTGGCGCAATTCTGTACCGTCACTGTCGGCGCTTGGTTGCTGACGCCGGTAGCACTGTCACCGGATCACCCACAAATGGCGCCGGCGTTTTTTGTGTTTGTGCTAGACGGAATTTTTACCGACCAACCCATCGCCCGCGCTGCCTGGCCGTTGGCGGTGGTGTGGGTTGCCGCCTTGCTGGTAAGTTTGTTGTTGCGTCTGGCGTGGAATCGCTGGCGTAAGAAAAAGGCCGAAGCACCGGCGGCGGAGGCCAATTAATCGCTTCAGTATATTCGCGGCGGGGCGGCCATCCGCTTCCCAGCCGCGGATGGTATCAGCACCCAACCTACCCCAACGGCACATACTTCTGCGCCACCTCCGATAAATAATCCTCTTCTTCCGGCAATTCTTCGTCTACCTCGGTATCTGCCAACGGCAACTCCACATCAAAGACCACACCGTTGACGTTCATTGGTTCAAACACCAGGCGCCCCCGCTGTTTGTTATGGGTCACCGTCAACTGCCAGCGCGGTGGCAGCCCGGGCGTGGGTTCTTGTTGGCAAAACGCGGTTTCCTGTTCGAAGTCGGAAAAGGACCAGGTCTGTGCCTGGCTGCGGGCGGTGATTTCCACGCTCACAATGGCCTGGGTAAATTGCCAGGCCTGGTGCGGCACAATCTGTGGCCGGTCGTCGTTGGCGGCATCGGATACCATGCGACAGCCGGGTTGCTGGTTTTCCACCACCACTTCTACCACTTGGGTTTGCACCCGTTGGCTAGCCAGGCCGTCATGGGTTTCTATGCGGATAGAATAGCTTTCCGGTTGGTTGTACCAGTTGCGGTGGCGGATTTTGCCTTCGTAACCCGACACTATTTGGCTGACAAAGTACAGGCCCAGTCCGCGGCCGTGGATCTGGGCATCCTGCCGGGTGGTGAAGCCCAGCTGGTAAATTTTTTGTTGGTTGGCGTCTTCAATGTGCGGGCCCGGGTTGTACACGCTGAAGCGGGCTTTGCCCTCCTGGGCTGTCAGGTTCAGGACAATGGCCGGGCGAGGCCCCAGACCTTGATCCTTGTGATAAAGCGCATTCTTTATCAGGTTTTCTGCCAGCAGTACCAGATGATTTTCATTGCCCAGCAGTTGGCAGGTTTTGTCCAGATAAAAACGAAACTGGCTGTCCAGATGCGTGCATTCCAGCGCGTCCGGCTTGTTCAGCCACTGCAATCGTTCGGCGCTCTGGGTCACGGGGGTCAGCGCGCGCACCAGTGCCCGATAGGCCGGGTAGCTGGGTTCGAACGGCGCAGGTTCCGTGGTATTCAGCTGTTGTTGGTAGTAGTAATTTTCGCAGTCGCATAAATGGTTATTGATATGCAATGCCATATTGTCGGCGGTGGATAAATCCAGCAGGTCCCACAAATAGCCGAGACCCGCCAGCGCTTCGTCGTAACGGCTGTCGTCCGGCAATTGACTGCGTGCCGTTTGAAGTGCGTCCAGAATGATGTCGTAACTGATGATGCCATTGTGGCGAACTTCGGCGGCAATGCCCTTGAAGTGCAGGTATTTTTCGTCGTACTCAATGTACTCCAGTAATTTGTCGCCGATGAAGGCTTTGAGTTTTTCGGTTTTATTGGAGTAGGTATGGGCTTTTTGTTGTAAGCGTTTTTTATCCTCCGCCAACTGCAGGCATTGATCGGTGAGGTGTTGCGCTTGTTTATGGAAACCGCGCAACTGCCGGTGAAAGCGCAACAAATCCCAAAGCACCAATGCTAACGCTATCGATGTGACACTCCACAACCAAAGATCCGGCAGCGGCTGCAGCAGCATGCCGTCCGGCAGTGCCACCGGCCAGCGGGCCAACTGCCAGAGCGCCAACGCCAGCAACAGGCTCACACTGCTCAGCCACGGATAAGAAATGTTTGCTTTTGTGTTCATGCATCGGCCTCGGAAGGTGGAACCCAGCGATAACTGCCCGCGTCGCCTGCGGTCACCAGACCCAAGCCCTGTTTGCAAAGCGTGGAAAAGGTACGCTGGCTGACGTTATCGATTGCATCGCGCAAGGTGCGGATGTGTTGACGGTAGGCGGCGTTGGAAAAGCGTTCTTCATCCAGTGCCAGCGCACGGGCCACCTGAGCGGCCGTCTGTGGCCGGGGCGAGTGCTCCACCAGATAATGCAGGATTTTGCGCGGTGTCGGGGGCAGGGCGCGGCGTGGATTTTTCGGGTTGTGCAGCTTGTTGCCGGCCCAGTAAATATCCCAGCTGACCAGATCAATTTGCAGCGGACCGCTGCGCACGCAATCGGTTTGCGCACTCGGTTGGCTCAGGGCGCGCTGACGCAACAGCGCTTTGATACGCCAGCACAATACCTGTTCCACATTGCGTTGATGCTTGGCAATAAAGTCCAGTGTGCTGTGCAAACTGAACGCCTGCGCTTCAATCTGGGTGCCGCTGTGTTCCGACAAATAAATGATCGGCAGATCCGGCCAGCGTTTGCGCAGGCTTTGTGACACGGTAAAACCGGCCTGGTCATCGCCATGCATGCGCGCGTCCAGCAAGGCCAGATCCGGTGTCGCATTGCCCTCGAGGCAGAATGCCTGCACGGCCTGCACCCCGTCCAGCACAATCAGCTGATTGGGGGCGTCGTCAAATGCGGTATTCAGCAGGCAATCGGAAAATTTATCGATCCAATGCCGCTGGTCTTCTGCCCAGAGAATGGTTGCCATATTTATGTGATCTTCTTCACATTATTTGCCTGATGCGTGTTTTGCTCACAGATTACTCACACGGGGTGAGTTTACTCGGATGGTAGGCAGACAAGAGGAGAACCTATCATGCCAACCGAACTCATTCATCTGTGGTCCGATAATGCGGCCGCCAGTCTGGCGATCTGGTTGTTTGTGCTGGTGTTGGCCATGTACCTGGGCCGCAGCCAGTCACATGCCTTGTTACAGGCGCTGGCGCGCAGTATTTACCGTTCAGCGCGCCTGGGCGCGCGGGCCTTGTCGCGTGCGCAGCAACAATTGCGTGAGCGCAATCGCGCGGTGTTGCAATCGGCCGGCGAGCAGCAGCTGCAGCGTGCCATTGAGCGCGAATTTGTGCGGGTCAACAGCATAATTACCCGCGATCTGGCTCATTATCCGAGTTTGCACCGGCAAATCAGCGATACCGTCAGCAAAATCGAAAAAGACTATGAAGCCGCCATTGACACGCCGCCCATGCCGCCGGCCTGGGTAGAAGTGGTGGAAACGGTGGCAGCGATTCCGCGCAGCGGCGATGCCGCCGTGGCGAAAATTCTGGACAAGATTCACGAAACCGTGGAATCGGCACAAGCAGAAAGCCTGCAGGCGTATCAGAAAAGCAGCCAGGTATCGCACAAATTGTTGAGCCGGATGCAGCCCCTGTGGCGCAAGTTGGACGGCGATCTGGCCGATGTGAAGCAGCGGGTCGATAGCCTGGAAGACCGCGCCAGTGTGATTGATGGCTTCATGACCGAATACCGCGCTATTCGCAGCGGCGCGCAGGAAGCCATGGCGCGTCTGACCAGTTCATCGCTGACGCAGTTTTTTGTATCTGCATTAGTGTTAATTATCGCCGTGTTTGGCGGCCTGATTAACTTCCAGCTGATTGCTATGCCCATGTCGGAAATGGTGGGCGGCACCAGTTACATCGGCGCCATGAAAACCTCGGACATTGCCGCGTTGGTGATCATTATGGTGGAAATTGCCATGGGATTATTTTTGCTGGAATCCCTGCGCATCACCCATTTGTTCCCGATGATTGGCAGCATGGACGACAAGATGCGCCGGCGCATGGTGTGGATTACCTTTACCATCCTGACGGTACTGGCCACCATTGAAGCGTCTTTGGCATACATGCGGGATCTGCTGGCCCTGGACCGCGAAGCGCTCAAGCAGTCGCTGGCCGGCGCGTCGGTGGTGGAAGCGAATTTCCGCTGGATTCCCTCCGTGGGCCAGATGGTCATGGGGTTTGTGTTGCCGTTTGCGCTCGCCTTCGTGGCCATTCCGCTTGAATCTTTCATTCAATCCACGCGCACGGTTTTGGGCATGTTTGCCGAAGCAACATTGAAAGTGCTGGCCGTAGTCTGCCGATTGCTGGGCGCGGTGGTGCAGCAGATGGTGCGCTTTATCATTCACCTGTACGACCTGGTGATCATGGTGCCATTGGCGTTCGAACGTTGGATCTCGGCGGGCCGTGCACGCATGGCCAAGTCGAATGACAGCCGCACCGAACCCGGTCTGGATTATTCGGAGGTGTAACCATGACTTATTTACGCGTAAATACCGGCCTGATTATCGCCGCGCTGCTGCTCACCCTGGTGGGCTGCGGTGAAACCCGCCCGCAACACCGCGCTGTCTATTTGTTGATGGATACCTCGGGGACTTACACCGAAGAACTGGCCAAAGCGCAGGGCATCATGAACTACCTGCTGGCCACGCTCGACAGCGGCGATGCCGTGGCGGTGGCGCGCATCGACAGCGGCAGCTTCAGCGAAAAAGATATTGTTGCCAAAGCCACGTTCGATGAACGCCCGAGTGTGGCCAATCAGCAGAAGCGCGCATTCAAACAACAGCTGGATGTGTATGTGAAATCGGTGCGCCACGGCAGCCGCCACACGGACATTACCGGTGGCCTGTTACAGGCCAGTGAGTTTCTGAATGAAACCGGCGCTGGCGAAAAATACGTGCTGGTATTTTCTGATCTGGAAGAAGATCTTGAAAAAGGCCACATCCGTGACTTTCCCATTGCGCTGGAAGGCATCCGGGTGGTGGCGTTGAACGTGACCAAGCTGCGCACCGACAACATCGACCCGCGCGATTACCTGCGCCGTTTAGAGGCCTGGCAAAAGCGGGTAGTGGAGGGCGGCGGCCAATGGGCGGTGATGAATGATCTGGAGCGCCTCGACCAGCTGATCGCCGCGCGCTGATGTCAACCGGTCTGCCATTGCGATGCCAGGGACGGCGTCGCTTTTTTGGTTTGCCCAAAACACCTTCACCTTTCCCCCACCCCCGCTAAAATGCAGCCTCCCTGATTGGAGGACACTATGCCCGATATCGTCGTCATGTTTTTCCTGTTGGGGCTGGTCGCCGGCCTCGTGCGTTCAGACCTCACCATTCCCAAAGCCGCTTACGATACCCTCAGCCTGTTATTAATGCTCACCATTGGCCTTAAGGGCGGTATGTCGCTCTATGGCAATTTGCGCTGGCAGCTGATTCCCGAACTGATTGCCGTGATGGCGCTGGGTGCCATCATTCCGTTGGTGCTTTTCCCCTTGCTGCGCAAGCTGGTGCGCCTGAGTCTGGAAGATGCCGCCAGTATTGCCGCCCACTATGGTTCGGTGAGTGCCGGTACCTTTGCGGTGGCACTGGCCTATGCCGAAGCCAATGATCTGGCCATTTCGCCGGAAGTCACTCTGTATCTGGTGGCTATGGAGTTGCCTGCGATTATTGTGGGTTTGCTGCTGTACCGCCGTTACAACAAATCCGATGGCCCGGCCCAACCGTCATTGGCCAAGCTCTGGCATGAGGCCTTTACCAACCGGGGTGTGATCTTGCTGCTGGGCGGTGTGATTATAGGCTTCATGTACGGCCCGGTGCAGGGTGCTTCGGTCACCGATTTGTACACCGGTGCGTTCAAAGCGGTACTGGCACTGTTTCTGTTGGAAATGGGCCTGGTGGCGGCGGAAACCTTACGCCCCTTCCCGTGGCAGCACTGGCGTTTGCTGACCTTCGCCTTGCTGGCGCCCAGCGTGCTTTCGCTGGTGGGAATCGCCACCGGCAAAATGCTGGGGCTGGCCATTGGTGGTCAGGTGATTCTCGCCAGCTTAACCGCCAGTGCGTCTTACATTGCCGCACCGGTGGCCATCAAAGGCGCCATACCCAAGGCCGATATCGGCCTGGCCATGCTGTCATCCCTGGGGCTGACGTTCCCGTTTAACGTGATAGTGGGCATCGGCTTCTACCACTGGATTATTCTGAGCGTGTAAGCGCCTCAAAATCCTCTTGGGTGTTGATGTTGTGGAAGTGGCGTTCGTGTTCGAACGCCACCCAGCCCGCGCCCAATTCACTGGCTAAGGCCATCAGTTTCCAATTTTTATCTTGCAGCGCCCGGGTTACCTCAACCAGCAATGACCGGTGCCACACACCAAAAAGGGGATGCTTGTGCCCGCCCGCGCAGGCCAGTAACAGACGTTGTTGCCGGTATTGGTTGGCGACGGTGGACAGCAACGCAGTGTCTATGTCCGGGCAATCGGCCGGTACCGTTAATAGCCATTGTTCCGGCTGATCCTGTAACCAGCTGAGCCCGGCGTGGATGCCGCTCAATGGCCCGCAGTGGGGCTCGCGATCGGCAATGATGCTGTCATGCGACGGCCAATGAGCCGGGTAAAAGCGCGTTACATCGCCATTGGCGTTTAACACACAGCGCGTCACCTGCGGCTGCAGACGGGCACGGGTGTGGGCCAGCAGGGTGTCTCCGCGCCAGGGCAGCAGGCATTTATCCACCCCGCCCATGCGCGTGCCCTGGCCGCCGGCCACGATCCAGCCGGCCGTGTTGTGTTTACCGGGCAATGGCCTGTTATTGGGGGCGGTGAGAGTGGTCATGCTCGTCCATCGTGGGAGTGAGTGCGTATAATAAGGCAAAACTCACCCGGGTGACTGTTGTATGCAACTGGAAGACTTACGCCGCGATTACCTGATGGGCGGACTGGAAGAGGCCGATCTGGATGCCGACCCTATCAGCCAATTTGAACATTGGTTGCAGCAGGCCATCGAGCTGCAATTAAAAGACCCCACCGCCATGACTGTCGCTACGGTGGATGCCAGCGGTCAGCCATCCCAGCGCATTGTGCTGCTCAAGCAGGTGGATGCCCGGGGCTTTGTGTTTTTCACCAACTACGGTTCGCGCAAGGCGCAGGAGCTCTCCGCCAACCATAAAATCAGCCTGCACTTTCCCTGGCACGATATCGAACGGCAAGTGAAAGTGTGTGGCGTGGCCAGTAAAATCAGCGCGGCCGAATCGGCCAAGTATTTTCTGAGCCGGCCGAAAGAGTCGCAACTGGCCGCCTGGGCATCGCACCAAAGTCACCCCGTGTCGACCCGTCAGCTGCTCATGCAGCAGGTGGCGCGCATGAAAGAAAAGTTTGCCAAGGGCGACATTCCCGCGCCGGATTTCTGGGGCGGTTTTCGCGTGGTTCCGCACGAGATCGAGTTCTGGCAAGGCGGTGCCAACCGTCTGCACGACCGCTTTGTGTATCAGCGCGAGGGCGACGCCTGGACTATTGCCCGCTTGGCGCCGTAGGGGTGGGCGCCGGCAGCGAGGGTGCGGTAATGGCGGGTGCCTCGTCGGCGGGCTCGGGCGCTTTGACCAGCGCCATCAGCAGTCCGCGTTCTTCCCACAGGGTAATTTCAAAACCGCGCGCAAATTGAATGACAGGCGTGGCTTCCACGTTAATGTCGTGCAACAGTTTTTCCTGTGCATCGGTGAACGGCGCCTGGTACAGGGTGTCGTCGCCTAAACGCAACTGTGCGGCCGTTTTTCCCTGGAGGGTGCAGTAACGCGCGCCGGTGAGGCGCGCTTCCAGATCGGGTAGCATCCAGCTTTCTACCAAGGTGAAATCCAGTTGCTCCATGGCCTGGCTCAGTTGCACCACCGAGTTACCGGTCACATCCAGGGGTTTACGTTGCACGTGGTTGTCTACCACCTCGGTGGCAATGGCGGCGATGAGTGCCTTGCGTTCGGCCGCCAGCCAGTGCGCGTGTGCCATGAGCCCGAGGCCTGCAATCAGGATCGCGCCCGCCACCCACACCAGGGGATTGAACCGGCGCTTTGCTGTTGGCTGAGCCTGCAGGTGTGCGTTCAGGCCCGCCAGCTCTTCGGGGCTGAGCGATGCCGCCCCGATCTGCTCGCGCGCTGAGTGTTTCAGTGATTCGGTCATTCAGTTTGCTCCTGCCGCGCCGCCGCCGGCCATCAATCGCTGGCGCAGGCGGTGAATGCGCGCCAGTACTGTGCCCTTGGGCAGATTCAGTTCGTCAGCCACCTCCTGGGTGCTGAAGCCGAGCCAGGCCCAGAGGTAAATAATATCCCGCTGCTCGGGGCTCAGGTCCCGCCAGATGCCCGCCAGCTGCTGGCGCTGCATCACCACATCCTCCAACGCCATGCCGGTGCTGTCCACCACGGCATCGCTTATATCATCCAGCGGTTGGTGTACGGGTAGGCGTTGTTGCCGACGCCAGCGGTCGTAGTGCAGATGACGGATGACCTGGCGCAGGTAAGCCTCCAGCTGCAATGGCTGGGTGGACTTCACGCGCAGCAACCGCTCAATGGCACTGTGCAGCAGGTCCAATGCGTCTTCGCGGTGCTGGCACAGGCTGTAGGCAAAGCGGAACAGGTTCTGCCATTGGGTGTCGGTAATGGCAAGGGGCATAGCCACGGGGTTGGTCATAAAACTCTCAGTCCTCAGCTGGCGCACACTCTGGTCGAAAATGCCGGGTTTATCAACAGCCTGCTAGTGTCCTGTCTGATAATCAACGCATTACCCGGACAGGACACTGGGTACTGTGATTAAAACGCCGGGGCGGGCGATTTGATTGCCGCTTGTGACATAATCGGTTTCGTTTTGTAACCGATCGTAATGTAAAGGATTCTTTGGCGAAGGGTTCTTTTATGAAGGAGAGCAGTATGCGATTTGTGGACCTGCCCCAGTTCGGCGCAGCCGACGTGATGCGGCTCGCCGATGGCCCTGCGCCCGTTGCGGGCCCCGGCGAGGTATTGATCCGCGTGGCTGCCGCCGGCGTTAACCGGCCCGATGTGGTGCAGCGCTTGGGCCGCTACCCGGCGCCTGCCGGTCACTCGCCCATTCTGGGCCTGGAAGTGGCCGGGCACATCGCCGCCCTGGGCGACGGCGTTACCGGCTTTGCCATCGGGCAAGCAGTCTGCGCGCTCACTAATGGCGGTGGTTATGCGGAGCAGGTGACGGTGCCCGCGGGCCAGTGCCTGCCGGCGCCGGCCGGCTTGTCGCTGATTCAGGCGGCCGCTTTGCCGGAGACCCTGTTTACCGTGTGGGGCAACGTGTTTGAACGCGCACGCCTGCAGCCCGGTGAGCGGTTACTGGTGCACGGTGGCAGCAGCGGTATCGGCACTACTGCCATTCAATTGGCCGTAGCACATGGTGCCGAGGTCTACGCCACCGCCGGCAGCGCAGAAAAATGCCGGGCCTGTGAACAACTGGGCGCGCGCGCGGCCATCAATTACCGCGAGCAGGACTTCGTGACCGAGCTGAAAGCCCGCGTGCCCGAGGGCCTGGATGTGATTCTGGACATGGTGGGCGGCGACTATGTGGCGCGCAATCTGGAACTGGCGGCGGTGGAGGGGCGCATTGTGAACATTGCCTTCCTGCAGGGCCCCAAGGTCGATATCAACCTGCTGCCGGTGATGCTCAAACGCCTGACCCTCACCGGCTCTACCCTGCGCGCGCAGCCCAACGCCGCCAAAGCGTCCATTGCCAGTGCGCTGCATTCGAAGGTGTGGCCGTGGCTGGAGTCAGGTAAAATCCGCCCGGTCATTCATGCCACCTACCCGTTGGCGCAGGTGGCCGAGGCCCACAAGCTGATGGAGTCTTCCCGGCATGTGGGCAAAATTGTATTAACTGTAGATTGAGGTAAGCGTGGAAAAATTTATTGAAAACCTGATGTACAACTCGCGCTGGCTGCTGGCCCCTATTTATCTGGGCCTGAGTCTGGCGGTGATCGCGCTGGGCATTATGTTCTTCAAGGAAATGGTACACCTGCTGTTCCATATCTTTACCCTCACCGAAGCCGACATGATCCTCATCGTGTTGAGCCTTATTGATATCGCCATGGTGGGCGGGCTGTTGGTGATGGTGATGATGAGCGGCTACGAAAACTTCGTATCTCAACTGGACATTGACGACAGCAAAGAAAAGCTCAGCTGGCTGGGTAAAATGGATGCTTCGTCGTTGAAAGCAAAAATCGCCGCCAGCATCGTGGCCATTTCGTCCATTCACCTGCTGAAAATTTTTATGGCGGCAGAAAAAATCGATAACGACAAATTAATGTGGTATGTCCTCATTCACATGACCTTCGTCGCATCTGCCTTCCTGATGGGTTACCTGGATAAACTGACCAAGCACTGATGCAATTCAACCACTTCAATTTAGAGGTTCCCGCCGATCAACTGGACAAGGTAAAACAGTTTTACCAGCAGGTCTTTGGTTGGCGGGAAGGTGACCGGCCGGCGTTTTCCCGGCCCGGTTACTGGTTGTATGAAGGCGACTTGCCCATTTTGCATCTGGTGCAACACCGTGGCGGGCAAACCGCAGCTGGCAATGGCGCACTCAATCATCTGGCATTCCGCACCTCTCAGCTCGCCGCCTTCCGCAACACCCTCGATAAACTCAATATTCCTTACCGCCAGGTGATATTGGCAGATGCCGGCATCAGCCAGTTATTTTTTCACGACCCCACCGGTCTTAAACTCGAGGTGAATGGGCCCGCACTATGACAGCCAAACCATTGGACGGTATTCGCGTAATAGAAATGGGCCAGTTGATTGCGGGCCCCTTCACCGGCTGTATCCTCGGCTATTTCGGTGCCGAAGTAATCAAAATTGAACCGCCCGAAGGCGGCGACCCGTTGCGCGGCTGGCGCGCACTGGATGACACCGGCACCTCCTATTGGTGGCGCGCACTGGCGCGCAACAAAAAATCGGTCACGCTGGATTTGCGCCAGCAACAAGGTCAGGCGCTGGCAGGGCGCTTGATTGAGAAGGCTGACGTACTGGTGGAAAACTTCCGCCCCGGTGTGATGGAAAAATGGGGCCTGGGTCCCGCGGTATTCGAACAGCGCAACCCGGCATTGGTGTACGCGCGCATTTCCGGCTTCGGCCAAACCGGCCCCTATGCCCACAAACCCGGCTTTGCGTCTGTGTGCGAAGGCATGAGCGGTTTTCGTTACGTGAACGGTTTTCCCGGTGAAGCGCCGGTGCGGCCCAACCTTTCCATTGGCGACACCATCGCCGGCCTGCACGCCGCCCTCGGTATTGCGTTGGCAATTCTCGCCAAACAAGGCTCCGGCAAGGGCCAGGTGGTGGACGTGGCGTTGGTGGAATCCATGTTTAATTTAATGGAAGGCGTGGTGCCGGAATATTCCGGTGCGGGCCTGGTGCGCGAAGCCGCCGGTACCACCGTGACCGGCATTGTGCCCACCAATACCTACCGATGTAACAACGGCAAATACGTAGTGATTGGCGGCAACGGCGATTCCATTTACAAGCGCCTCATGGTCGCCATTGGTCGCGAGGATCTGGCCAATGACCCGCGCATGGCCAACAACGTCGGCCGGGTAGAGCACCAGGTAGCCATCGATAACGCCATTGCCGGCTGGTGTCTGGCGCACAGCAGCGATGAAGTGATTCACGCGCTGGAGCAGGAGCGTGTACCGGTAGGCCCCATTTACAGCGTGCAAGACCAGTTCAACGATCCGCACTTTCAGGCTCGCGGCCTGTTTGAGCAGGTGGAGATAGATGGCAAACCGCTGGAGATTCCCGCGATTTTGCCGCGCCTGGCAAACACGCCCGGCGAAACCCGCTGGCCGGGTGGTGCCATCGGCAGTCATAACAAAGCGGTACTGGGCGAACTGTTAGGGCTTTCAGAAACTGAATTGGCAGCGCTCGCTGAAGCCGGTGTGATTGCCAGCGGGGCCGCCAGTTGAGGCGCTCATGGCTGTTGCTGGGGCTGGCCTGGTGTGCAAGCCTTGGCGCACAAACCCGCGACTATGTGGGCAGCCAGGCCTGTAAAAGCTGCCACGCACAGGAATACACAGAATGGCAAAGCTCCGATCATCACGGCGCCATGCAGCCGGCCACGGCCGAGTGGGTGTTGGGTGATTTCGGGAACCATGAATTCCGGTTCGGCGGTGTTGTGTCCCGTTTTTTTCAGCGCGACGGCAAATACTGGGTAACCACCGATAACGCCGCGGGTGAACTGCAAACCTTTCAGGTGCTCTATACCCTGGGCGTGCGGCCGCTACAGCAATATGTGATAGACACAGGCAGTGGTCGCTACCAGATGCTTACCATTGCCTGGGATGCGCGACCAAAAACCGACGGTGGCCAGCGCTGGTTTCACCTGCAAACCGAACAGGATGCCGCTGCGGGTTCGCCCCTGCATTGGACCGGCACCTTTTACAATTGGAATACCCGCTGCGCCGCCTGTCATACCACTAACTTAAAAAAACATTACGCTACCACCAGCAAAACCTACAACACCCAATGGGATGAAGTGACGGTGGGCTGTGAAGCCTGCCACGGCCCGGCTGCACAACATGTTAAATGGGCCGCCAAGCCCGATGCGCAGGTGGCGCTGAAGGGATTTTTGCAATCACTCGATGACCGTGGCGACTGGGCCATGCCGAAAGACAGTCACACCCTCAAGCGCACCGATGGCCTGCGCCCTCAGCAGCAGCTCACCCAATGTGCCCATTGTCATTCGCGTCGCCAGCAAATAACCGAAGCCGCTCATGGCGAACATTATCTGGATCACCACCAGACACAATTCCTGGCGCAGGGGCTGTATCACCCGGATGGACAGATTCTGGATGAAGTGTTTGTGTTTGACAGCTTCCTGCAAAGCAAAATGCACGGTGAAGGTGTGGTGTGCAGCAATTGCCATAATCCACATTCCGGCAAATTGCGGTCAGAGGGTAATGGCGTGTGTCTGCAGTGCCACGAAGCCAGCACCTTTAACGTGACCGCACACCACAAGCACCCGGTTGAAACCAGTGGCGGCAAGTGCGCCAATTGCCACATGCCGGAAACCACCTACATGGTGGTAGATCCCCGGCGCGACCACAGCATCCGCATTCCGCGCCCGGATTTATCCGATGCGTTAAATACGCCCAATGCCTGCATTCAGTGCCACACAGAAAAATCCAACGCCTGGGCTGCAGAGGCCGCTAAAAAATGGTGGGGCACCATGCCTGCCCATTGGGGTGAAACGTTGCACAGCGCCCGTGCCGGCAACGCCGGGGCATTACCCGATTTACTGGCAATCGCAGAATCAAACGCGTACCCGTTAGTGGTCCGTGCCACCGCACTGCAGCAGGCAGGCGACTTTCCCTCGGGGCAGGTCTATCAACAAGCGGTAAAACAATTACAGGCTAAGGAACCCGCCTTGCGATTAGCCGCAGTGCGCGCGCTCGCATTTCTGCCGGCCAATGGCCGGCAAGTGCTTTATCCGCTGATGCAAGACCCCATTGCCGCGGTACGCCTTGCCGTGGCCCTGCCCATGGCGGAAATCCCGGAACAACAAATCCCCGGCCAATGGCGCAAGGCGCGCCAACAACTGATTACCGAATACATCGACCTGCAACTACTGCACGCCGATACCCCAAGTGCACAACTCAATCTGGGCACCTTATACCTGGCTGTGGGCGATGCCGTCATGGCCGAAGCCGCGTTTAACGAAGCGTTACGGATCACCCCGGCCTATATCCCCGCGCTGCTCAATCTGGCCGACCTGCTGCGCTTCACCGGCCGTGACGCCCAGGGCTTGTCCCTGCTCGAGCGCGCCATCACCGCCGCCCCCGAAAATGCCAACGCCCATCACGCGCTCGGCCTCTACCGCATCCGCCAACGGCAATTGCCCGAAGCAATAAACTCGCTCGCAAACGCCTATAGCCTGGCGCCGGAAAATATCCGCTTTGGCTATGTCTACGCCGTGGCCTTACACAGTGCGGGGGACAAAGCCAAGGCAGTGGATTTACTACGGAAACTTCAGGCTCTGGCGCCGGAAAACAATGAGGTAGGGCAGGCGTTAAAGGCCTACGGCGGTTAGCTATTGAAATTCAACGGTTAACGTGGCGCTTAAAACCGAGACAAAAATGTTGATCTACGCGCCACGGGTGCCTACGAGCAGCTGCCACATATAGACAAGGATGCCATATCTGGACATGCTACATATAGACAATGCAGATATAGACAATTTTCGCGGAAATTGTCTAAATGTGGCATCCGATTGTCCAGATGTAGCACCTTGTCTATATGTGGATGGGTCTGTTATTCACATTGTTATTTCCTATGAAGAAGATTGCCCTATTTCTGCTTTGTTTTAGCTCTGTAGTAGATGCTTGCTGCGATAACAGCGAGTACCAAGGGTTAGTTAAGACTGATGTAAGCGATGATGCTTCTGGCGGAAAAGTGATTCGCTTTACGGTACCTGAATCGATAGATGGTGAGGTGATAGAGCGCTTTGGTCTTTGGTTGGTTTCCATGCAGAATGGAAAAGCAAATGAGTTTTCATCGGAGCTTAAGTACGTTATAGAAGATGGAAATGCTGTTGCAGAAATATTTTCCAATGGAAGTTGGAATGATCTATCAATAATGGTCAAATATACTGGCGAAAGGTGTCCGCCAGTATTGGTAAAAAATATTGAAAGGAAATAACAAGCACAAGCAGCCGACTCGCTACGCTCCCGGCTGTTGTGGGCGTTAACTTTCAATGAATATCGAACAGCTACGTAAAATTCGAAATAAGAACGTCCAACAGCAGAACGAGCTTTTTTACCTTGAGATTAAAGAGATTGCCAAGTCATTTCGAAGCGAGCCAGAGAGCTATCCTTGGCTAATGACATTGCTTTCGATGAAGGATCTTAATCCAAACCAAGGGTTGTTGGTGTCGTGCTCCTCAGTGCCCGAGCAAGGTGGAAATCAATGGATGGGGACTTGGTTAACCAAAAGTCAGGTATTTATAGAATTTGATGTTATGGCTGACTACCAGTCAGGTAAATTGCTAGAAGTTGATGGTTGGGACGTGGTTAACCCAGCGATAAATGCATACAACAAAGGTACTGGAAAGTCATTTGGGTATTTGGCGCTCCAATTGTTGTCAGAGTATGAAAAAAGTTAACAAACGCAATCAAACCGGCCTACCGGCCTCGACTCGCAAAGCTCGCGTTTGTTGCGGGCGTTATGAGTAGACCATGAAAAAATACATAATTCACGTTGCAATATTTCTTTGTTCTTTTGTATCGGGAACGTTATGCGCAGTCTCGTTTGCAAACTACTACTCAGAAAGGGCATGGGCATTCAAGGCGGATATATTAAAAGAAGAAAGTACATGGAGTAGTAAATTTAACGTAAGTATGGGGTCAAATATTTACGATTTGGTCGAAAAAAATGACCGTGAAGGCCTGCTAAATTTCTCTTGCCAGTTGATGAGTATGTTCATTGAGCATATTGATCCTGAAGTTTACCGCGGTAGCCCAGGCCGGGTTGCGGAAATAAAAGAAGAGATAGAGGTATATAAAAACAAGATCGCTACGCTCAGGGAGCAAAATTATTGTGACTATACTGATGAAAACTCATAACAAACGCAACCAAACCGGCCTGTCGGCCTCGACTCGCTACGCTCGCGTTTGTTGCGGACGTTATGCATCAAAGTGAAGATAATACATTGAACAGAAAGGCCGAATGTTGCTGTGGCCAGCTATCCATCGAAGTTTATGGCGAACCATATCTTCATAGTATCTGCCACTGCAATGACTGTAAAAAACGAACGGGATCAGCCTTTGGGATATCATCCTACTTTAAAAAGGATGAAGTAGTTGCAAAGTCTGGAAAATCAGGTGAATACTCTTTTTTTCATGAAGAGAAAAACCATGAGCAATCACGCCATTTTTGTCCGAGTTGTGGCACTACACTTTATTGGTACGTTTCGTCATATCCAGAGCTAATTGGTATTGCTGGTGGCTGTTTTGTTGAGCAGTCTCTAGGGGAGCCTAAATATTCGATTAGTCATGGTGGTAAACTACCGTGGGTCAAAATTAATGAAAGTATTGAAAATAATGCATAACAAGGGCAGGCAAAATGGGCCGCAAAAAGCGCGGCCCGGACTCGCTATCGCTCGCCTTTGCTGCCGGCGTTATGCATAAGGCTGGATATGCTGAATAAGAAAGTACTTATTGTCGTATTTATTCTATTGCCATGTCTTGGGTTGACGATCTTGCCTATCTGCGCCATTGCTAGCGGCTACTTTATGCCAAGTCAGGAGCATTTGCTCAGAGCGAGAGACCGTTTGCCTGTTGGGAACATACTGCAAATAGGGTTTTCCTCTGGAAGTGTGAAATGCGATGGAGAGAAGTGCGATTACAGACAAAGCTTTGATCAAAAACAATACATAAGCACCGGAGATCCGGCTAAAGTT
Source organism: Simiduia agarivorans SA1 = DSM 21679 (assembly GCF_000305785.2). NCBI lineage: Bacteria > Pseudomonadati > Pseudomonadota > Gammaproteobacteria > Cellvibrionales > Cellvibrionaceae > Simiduia > Simiduia agarivorans. The sequence goes on from NC_018868.3 coordinate 4,008,476, forward strand.
GTTAGCATTAAAAAAGGATATGATGGTCTTTGGTCTATATCGGAGTCCCGCTTCACTTTTGCTTCCGGTCTTTCTCTCTTGGCTCTTTATATGATTGTATTCGCAGGGCTCACGTACTCGGTAAGAGGTCTTAAAAGTGCATAACAAGGCCAGCCAACACCGGCAGCGCAAAAAAAAGCGCGCTGCCTCGACTCACTCCGCGTTGCTCCGTTCGCGGTTGCTGGCGGCGTTACATGTAGAGCAAGAATGAAGAAAATATTCACCATACTGGCTTTTTCATTTCTAGTTGGTTGTGCACAGCAATCGAGTATTACTCAGACTGGGGAGTTTAGGCATTTTCTATGGAAATTCTTCAATGATCCAGAATTCCAAAAAGAACACGTATTGTTTCCTTTAGAGTTCGTATACTACCAGCATGATGAAAACGAATTTGATGCTGCCCTAGCAACTAGATACATAGATAAAGAAAACTGGAAAACTTATACCGGACCAAACCATTATAGGTGTGAAACAAGTTGTTTTGACCTTGTAATGTATGACAATTTCGAAAGGAAACACAAAGATTCAAATAAAAGAGTGCTGTCTTTCGAGGGGGTTCACAATGGCATATTTTCGTCTCTATATTTTGAGCGTATAGAAAGTAAGTGGTACCTGGTGAAGCACGAGGAATTTGATAATTGAAAGCATGTAACAAACGCAACCAAACCGGCCTATCGGCCTCGACTCGCTCCGCTCGCGTTTGTTGCGGACGTTAGCACTACAAAACCATGAACGAAGAATTGCTTATAGATATGTCAGGAATCATGGATGAAGAAACATTTCATGAGTATGTTTCCAAGAAACTCAACTTCCCTGGATACTATGGCTACAACCTAGATGCATTCTGGGATTGCATCACGGATGAAGATCAATCATCTATGCCCAATAAACTAATAGTTGAGGGTTTGGCAGCCCTTAAGCAGTTTCTTCCTGAAATACATGATGGTTTTGTTGAGTGTCTGAAAGATTATGAAAAAGAGTACCTAGGTCGTGAGGTTGTATTTCGGCAAGATAGCCCCTCGGGTGAAGGTATTGAATTCGAAAATGAATAGTAATCAAGCAGCAATCAATAGTGCTAACAAGGCCAGCCAGCATCGCTCACTTCGTTCGCTGGACCTCGTTTCACTCGGCCGCTGCTGGCGGCGTTATTTGCTTGTAGAAGGAATTTAATCTTTCGTCAGGCTTCAAAGTTTTACCGGTGCAATAAGTGGCACCAAGGGCATAAAGGATTGTGCTGCTTTCAGAGCCTATCAATCCTTTCATTGTGCCTCAGTATGGATTTATTAGGCGGCTAAAAAGCCGCCAGATTGTGGTGTGCCATTAAGATGGTTCATCTCAGGGCGGCAAGTAGAGTATTCTTGCCTTTAATGGCCAGGCAAAGCTAAGGCATCAAGGTATGGGGCATCTTTTAAAGAAAATGATTTATGCAAATAACAAGCAAAGTCATGCGACCCCAAACCTTCGCTCCGCTACGGTTTGGGCCGCATGCTTTGGGCGTTATGAAATTAAGAAAGAAGGAATGAATTTAATGAAATACGGACTTTTGATCCCCGCTTTTATGGTTGTAGGTTGTGCCCAAATGTTCCCAGCAGCTTATAAGGAGCTGGATGAAGGAAAATATTGGATTCAGGCAACTGGAAATGCGTTTGCTACGCCAGAACAATTAAGTGCAAAAGTTGAAAAAAGAGCCTCGCAATTGTGTGGTGAAGGCGGGTACGTCCATGATGAGCCAGCGAAGCTAGAGGGGCACACCCAAAAAACATATAGCGGAACGATGGTTATAGAAGCGGGCTATTCAACATTTACTAGTACCGTAAAGTGTAATGATAAAAATTCATAACCAACGGCTATTGGTGGCCGCACAGAAAGCGTGCGGCGGGACGGCTCCGCTGTCGCTCCGCCGCCCCAAAGCCGGGCGTTATGCAACCAAGTTACCCACGAATAGTAGACACCCTGTATAGTTATATTAAGCCTATATGGAGGTGTCCTTATGGCACGCAAAAAGCATCAGCATTACACCGAAGAATTCCGTAAAGAAGCGATAAAGCGCTCTGAACAGCCGGGTGCTACCCAAGCTTCCGTTGCGAAGGAGCTTGGGATTAGTGCCCAGCAGATCGCCAACTGGAAGCGTCAACTCACCCGCCTATCTGATAAGCAATTCAATACCTTGGATGGTGTGGATTACTCGAAGAAAGAAAGTGAGGAGATGCGTGAACTACGGCGAGAGAATAAGCGCCTGAAAGAGGAGATGGAATTCTTAAAAAAGGTGTCTGCGTACTTCGCGAAAAACCAAGAGTGAAGTACGCATTGATTTTGGAGTATGTTGGCCAATACAGCATATCCCTGATGTGCGATGTACTAGGCGTACATAGATCTGGCTTCTATCGCTGGTGGGATGCTCCTAAAACCAAACGTGACGTAAGGAAGAGGTTAGGCGAACTGGTGAAAGACACCTTTGAGGAGTTTGAGGCTGCCCTATGGAGCCCCAAGAATCGCTCAGGAGCTGAACGACCTAGGGCATAGGTGCTCAGTCAATTTTGTAGCCAAAATCATGCAGGAACAGGGTATTTTGGCCAGAAACGGCAAAGCCATTTTGGCCAGAAACGGCAAAGCCTTTAACTATGGCGGCCACGCATTAACGATGCACAATGTTGCGGACAACCTCCTTTGGCGCGACTTTTCGACTGACCGGCCGAATCAAAAATGGGTCACAGATATCACGTATGTTTGGGTGAAGAATCAGTGGCTATATCTGGCAACTGTAATGGATCTGTATTCCCGTCGGATTATTGGCTGGAGCCTCGATACCGGCATGACTGAGCAGCTCATAACGCGGGCAATGCAGATGGCGATTGATGCCAGAGGTGTGGCACCAGGTCTCATCGTCCATTCGGACCGAGGCACACAGTACCGCTCAAATAGCTACGTTGGCTTCTTGGAAAAGCACAAGATCACGCGCAGCATGAGTAGAAAGGGTAATTGTTGGGACAATGCAGTAATGGAGTCGTTCTATGCACGACTAAAGGTTGAGCTTATCTATGCCAAGAACTATCAGTCGATTGGTGAAGCTCGTTCGGGTATATTTGGGTACATTGAAGTTTTTATAATCGCAAGAGAAGGCATTCAGCGAACGATGGGCTAAGTCCCGTTGATTTCGAAGAGAACGCAGCAATAGCTGCATAAGTAGAGTGTCTACTTTTTGTGGGGAACACCACTATATAAGGATGCTAAAACCAGCATGGAGAAAAAATACCAAATATTTATAAGCTCTACCTATGAAGACCTTAAAGAGGAAAGGGAGCAAGCGATAAAGGCTGTTCTCGAGATGGGGCATATCCCAGTTGGCATGGAGATGTTTAGTGCCGCAGATGAAGAGCAGTGGAAATTAATTGCTCGGCAAATAGAAGCAACTGACTACTACATAATCATTATTGGACATCGCTACGGATCAGAAACTGAGGATGGTATTAGCTACACCGAGAAAGAGTATGATTACGCTGTTTCTTGCGGTGTTCCCACGCTCGGCTTTGTCATTGACGATGAGGCACCATGGCCAAAAACGAAGATAGATAGCGCAGCACGAAAAAAGAAAAAGATTGAATCCTTTAAAAGCAAGGTGAAAGGAAAGTTGGTTCATTTTTGGTCAGCCAAAGAAGATCTACATGGAAAAATATCTATTTCACTTATAAAGGCAATTAATACCAATCCAAGGGTCGGATGGAAACGAGCTGATGTTGAGATAGGAGCAGATGTAGTAAAAGAGCTTTCTAGATTGAGTTCTGAAAACTCTACTTTACGGTCTGAAATAGCGAAGCTCAAGGCTGCAAGTGAAGAAGCGGCAGATGAAGTCAGAGATGTCGTTAATATTATGCACTCTAACAGGAAGATCCTGCAAATTAGGAAGACTAGTAAGTGGGAGAACGCTGAAAAGCATAAAACTCAATTGTTAGATATATTTTTATCGATCGCTCCTAATTTAATAAATGAAAATAGCTCTACAGAAATTGCCAATAATATCGCTTTATCTTACGTTGGAACCCCGTATTTCAAACCATGGCCAATTGGAAGAAATATCGTATCTGGGTTAATTGCTGATTATGTTGCACTCGATGCAATAGAGCCCTCAAAGAAAAAGCACTCAGTTCACGACAAGGAAAGTTATTGGTCATTGACTAAGCTTGGGAAGCAAGTTTTAAAAAGGGCGAGACGGATACAATTAGAAGAAGGCTTGCCAACTGATGATGAAGAAAATAGTTAACAAGTCAAAGCACTCGGACGCAGCGAGCTGCGCCGGTGTTTGAGGCGTTAAGTCATCGAAAAGAATATGCCAAAAATTAAAGTGCCAGAGAGGCATGCTAAGTTCTACAGCCGATACATGCTAGCAATAGTTATTTGTTGGTTAGCTTATGGCTATTATTTTGGAATTTTTGATACCAATTCAGAGGCAAATGATGCTGAGCGTATTATCTATTTCTTAGGCGTCGTTACGTCCATAATGGCAATTGCATGGTTACGTAAAGTTGAATTTAAATGCCCAAGCTGTGGTTCACATCTACCAAAACCTGTGACTGATCATGTCGAGAGTGGTGATCCAATATATCACCATTGTAAAAAATGCGATGTCCTTTGGCATGTGGATACCGACCACAGTGAATAGTGACTTAACAAGCGGCTCTTGTGTGCCGCACAAAAGACGTGCGGCAGGGACGGCTACGCTGTTGCTTTGCCGCCCCAAAGCCGGGCGTCAGTTTCCACAAATAGGAACGAGAAATGTTCGGAATATTCAAGAAAAAGGAAGTTGAATGGCCATTCGATCAGCCGAAAAATTGTGCTGTTTTTACTATTCGCCAGATCATTGAGGGTGAATGTCCGATTCAAGTTGTATACCACGACTTAGAAGATGATGGTTGGCAGTTTGTAAGCAATATTGAATACACCATGGAAGATGCCAAGTTGGTTGGCTTTGAAGAAATTACTAAGATTGATCCTACTGTATTCGAGGTCGCCAAGATTGAACCAGGCTACCATGCTTGGAGAAACAAAGTCGGAGATAAATGGACAATAACCAAAACACCCAATAATTGGGGTCAGATAAGAGTTATGTCGTCAAAAGCCTCGCAGATAGAAAAATAAATTTGGATCCAATCTGATTGACGCATGCGTCAAAGAAAAACACCACTAAAAATCCAATATCAGGAAAAACCAAAAAGAACTGTGGCAAAGTAAGCAACTATGAAACACCTCAATTTCCTACTCCTAGCCATCACCCTATGTACACCCAGTACATATTCCAACGAGCTAACCTGGCCACAAGGCCAACAAGCCGCAGTCAGCCTGTCTTACGACGATGCACTAAACACCCAGCTGGATAATGCCATCCCCGTTCTCAATCAACATCAAGTCCGCGCGTCTTTTTATCTCACCATGGCCTCGCCGGTGGTAGCGGCCCGGTTGGACGAGTGGCGTGCCGCTGCACAGCAGGGCCATGAGTTGGGTAATCACACTATTTATCATGCCTGCAGTAAAAGTCAGCCGGGTACCGATTGGGTGTTGCCCTACAACGATCTGGATAAACGCGTGGTGCAACAGGTACGCGATGAAATACGGGTGGCCAACGGCTATCTGAAGGCCATAGATGGCCAGACCCAGCGAACGATGGCACCGCCCTGCGGCCATACAGATGCGCGTGACGGCAATTATTTGCCTGCAATCGCCGATGATTTTGTGGCAATTAAGGGCGCTGAGGTCGGGTATCCCCCGGGGTTTATTGTTTATTTGTTGCCGGATGGCCACTCGGGGCAGCAGCTGGTTGATTATGTAAAGCAGTCTGCCAAACAGGGTGGCGTGGTGAATATTATCTTTCACGGGGTTGGCGGCGATCATCTCAGTGTGTCTGTAGCGGCCCATCGCGAGTTGGTGGAGTATCTGGCCCGCCACAAAGCCATCTATTGGACCGATACTTACCAGAATATTATGTCGCATTTGCAGCGTCAGCCGGCGCGCCAATCGAAGTTACCCGAGAAAGCGCAATAGTGCGCTAATCATTTTCGCGTGCGCATGTTTTCATTCCGTTCTTGTAAGCGTCCTATTTAGTCTCTGAAAGACTTCAGGAAAAAACAGGCCTGGCACAGCCAACCTGTTCAGCGCTTAGACTGTATGACACGTGGTGTTTATTGCCGCAGTTGGAAATACACAAACGCATGCAGTATCAATTTGGCTTCATCTTTCAGATCGCCGAATGCCAATCCATACACATAGTGATTCTTGCCGTCATCTTCGCTGATCAACGCTTTGATTTCGCAGTTCAGCTGAATAATGTGCGGGCTGCCTGCGGCCTCCATTTTGGTCACCAGCGTGAACCGGCTCCCCAATTCTCCCAGTGCATGTTGAGAATCGAGCCGGCAGCCGGTGGTGCTCAGATCCACAATGGTGGCAGACAGGCTTTTACCGTCGATTTTTATGGTGGAAATCAGGTTGGTGGACACCCGCACGGCTTTGCGTACTTCGCCGGTGGCGATTTCGGTTGGGTATTCAAGGTACAGCAATGGTGTGGGCGACACTGTCACGTGGATGATCTGGCTGCTGAAGGCGATGGCCGAGTTGCATTCGTTGGAAAACAGGCGCACGTTCAGTTGCTCGCCCACTTTGACTGCCCGCGCGCCGCCATTGACGGTGGGCGTGCTCACAATGACCGAGTTCTTTTTGATGTAGCCCACCAACACTGAACGTTCGCGGATGTCGGGAGAGTGTTTGAACTGGAGTTGCAGCGGGGAGCCGGGCAGTAGTTTTAGTCCTTCAAATTTCATCGGTGTCCTGATTCCGGCGGTGATTAGTCGGGTGGTTGAGTCTAAGTGTAGTCAGAAGTCGGATGTGTGTGGTTGCTATCTTCAGCCAGCTGGCATTAGGCGGCAGCCCGGTGCGGCCCGGATTTACAGCGCCAGCGCAACGTAGTCGGCAATGGCATCCTCGTGCTGGCTGATGAGTTGCAGCAATCCGATGGAATCCAGTGGCTTTAGGCCGTTGGGCAATTTGTTGTAACTGGCCAGTTGCTGAATGGGCGGCAGGTCATGGGCTTGGGAAAATATCACCAACGAGTGGTAAAGCGAGAGATTGATTAAATCGAGCGCCGTCATGGCGTTGGTTTGGCTGTATTGCCAATTGCCGGCCTGACGCACGATGTCGATATAACTGTCATCCAACTGCCATTTCTTTAACAGGATGATCCCCAGGCGCTTGGCGTACTCGCGGCACAGGACAATAAAGTCCTGCTCGCTGGGGGCCCGGGGTTCATTGTTGAACGCCGACAACACCGCCAGCGTGCCCACTTCACTCAGAAAGCAGCCGGTGACCGGCAAAAAGGTGGGTGTGAATTTGGTTTGCCGGGTAAGCAAAATACAGATGGCGGTTTTCACCGCCTGTCGGCGCCAGCTCAGCATAAAGAGTTGTTTGAGGGCGGCGGAGCGCATCACGAACAGGCTTTTTACACTGTGGTTCATTACCAGCCCATCTACCACTTCCCGGCCCAGTAAGCGAATGGCATCGTTCAGGGTATTGGCCGGGGCCAGGGTTTTGTACAGGGCGCTGTTGGCGGTTTTCATGATCAGGGCCGAGAGCGCCGGGTCCTGCATAATCAGGCCGGCAAGTTTGCTGTGCGGCGTGTTGGTATCGCTGATGGCGCGGCGGATTTTCAGGGTAATGGCCGGCAAGCTGGGCAAGCGTTCTTCACCCTGCATTACCTGATTGATGACGTTGCGATAGACGGAAATGGTGGCCATGGGCTGAGTGTAGCAGCTGGCCAGGACAGCAGCGAAAAGTACCAAGGGGCCAGACCCCTTGGTACTTTCAGGAGCAAATTTGTGCCAGTCCATCCATGGACATAAAAAAGCCCCGCGGTGCGGGGCTTTGGGGATCTGTGGTTATCAGTTCAGGCCGCGACGTTCCAGCAAGGGTTCGATGTTCGGCTCGGCGCCGCGGAAGTTTTTGAACACTTTCATGGCGTCTTCAGCGCCGCCGCGGGAGAGCAGGGTCTTGCGGAAGTGGTCGCCGTTTTCGCGCTTCAGGCCGCCGTTCTCTTTAAACCATTCAACGGTATCGGCATCCAGCACTTCACTCCAGATGTAGGCGTAGTAGCCAGCGGCGTAGCCGCCCATGATGTGGGAGAAGTAGGTGGAGCGATAGCGGGGCGGTACCGTGTCCATTTTGGCGCCGGCTTTTTTCAGCGCGGCGGTTTCAAATGGCACAACGCCTTCGGCATCCGGTACCTGGTCTGGTGTGAGCTGGTGCCAGGCCTGGTCAATCAAGGATGCCGCCAGGTATTCGGTGGTGGCAAAGCCCTGATTGAATTTGTCGGCTGCCAGTACTTTATCCAACAGTGCCTTTGGCATGGGCTCGCCGGTCTGGTAATGCTTGGCGTAGTTGGCCAGCACTTCCGGCCAGGTGGCCCACATTTCGTTCACCTGTGAAGGGTATTCCACGAAGTCGCGCGGTACCGAGGTGCCGGAGAAGTTGGGGTACTTCACGTCGCTGAACATGCCGTGCAGTGCATGGCCAAACTCATGGAACATGGTGTTCACTTCGTCAAAGGTCAGCAGCGTCGGCTCACCTTCCGGCGGCTTGGGAATGTTCTGGTGGTTGGCCACTACCGGCTTGGCATTGAGCAGATCGCTTTGCGATACGTAAGCGTTCATCCACGCACCGCCGCGTTTGGAGGGCCGGGCGTAGGGGTCGAACAGGAACAGGGCCAGGGTGTCGCCGTTCTCTTCGAACACTTCAAATACGCGCACGTCCGGGTGATACACGGGCAGGTCTTTGCGCTCTTTGAAGGTAATGCCGAACAATTTGGTGGCGGCAAAGAACACGCCATCCTGCAGTACGGTGTCGATTTCGAAGTAAGGCTTCAGCTGGTCGCCGTCAAAGTTGTAGCGCTCGGCGCGGACTTTTTCGGTATAGAAGCTCCAGTCCCAGGACGCCACTTCAAACTTGCCGCCTTCTTTGTTGACCATTTTTTGCAGGTCGGCTTGTTCGCGCTTGGCGTTTGCCACGGCGCGCGGGGTGAGGGTGGCCAGGCGTTTGTTGACAGCGTCAGTAGTCTGGGCTGTCTGGGTTTCCAGTGAGTAGGCGGCGTGGTTGGGGTAACCCAGCAGTTGTGCGCGTTCAGCGCGCAATTTGATCACCTGTGCCAGCACGGCGCGGTTGTCGAACTCACCGCCGCGGCTGCCGCGCGACAAGGACGCTTTGTGGATGCGCTCGCGCAGGGCGCGGTTGGTGAGAGATGACAAGGGCGGTTGGCCCGAAGTGTTTTGTAGGGCAATCACGTACTTGCCTTCCATGCCGCGCGATTTCGCTTCTTCTGCGGCAGCGGCAATGGCGTTGTCAGACAGACCTGCCAGCTCTGCTTTGGTGTCGACCACCACAGCCAGGGCATTCACTTCTTTCAGCACATTCTGGCTGAACTGGGTCTGCAGGCTTGCCAGCTCGCCGTTCAGACGCTTGAGGGTTTCTTTCTGTTCGGCGGTGAGGTTGGCACCGGCGCGGACGAAATCGCGGTAGTAGGTTTCCACCAGGCGATAGCTTTCCGGGTCGAGTTTGAGCGTGTCGCGCTGGTCGTAAACTGCTTTTACGCGCTCGAACAGCTTGCCATTGAGCAGAATGGCATCATTGTGCGCCGACAGTTTGGGCGCCATTTCGGAGCGGATTTTTTCCAGCTCGTCATTGGTGTTGGCGCTGGTCATGGCGAAAAAAACACGCGCCACGCGATCCAGTGTGCGGCCGCTGCGCTCCATGGCAACAAAGGTATTGTCGAAGCTGGCCGGCGCAGGGTTATTGGCAATGGCTTCCACTTCGGCCAGGTGCTGTTTCATGCCCAGTTCAAAGGCGGGGCCGTAATCGCTGTCCTTCACTTTGTCGAAAGCGGGGTACTGCATGTACAGGGGGCTTTCGGTGTAGAAAGGGTTGGCATCCGCGGATGCTTCGGCAACGGCCTGACCCATGGTGTTGGTGGTGTCCTGAGCGTCCTGGTTGCTGCACGCCGTGGTGGCGATAGCGATGGCTGCAGCAAGCAGCAATGGCGAGCGAGAGCGCATAATCGAGTCCTCTGTTTTCTTATGGATAGGGTTGGCTTACAGCCCTATTAATGTCGCGGGGGTCACCCGCATACTCTGGTGGCGGATGACACAGGCCTGAGCATAGCAGCCGGGTTCAACCCGGCGTGTATGGCCCTGCACCCCTACCAGAGGACGAATAAACGGCTTGGGGTATCAAGCCGTTGTAGAGACTACTGAATGGTGCGCGTTGGCGCTATCGGGCCGGATTCGTTTCATCGGCCCCAGCGCTCGGTTGGTCTTTGAGGTGTTATTGCGGCGGCAATTGCGCCTGCAGGAAGCGCAGTTGATTGCCACCCATCACTTTGCGGATAACGTCGGCGCCGACGCCTTCATCCAGCAGCGCCTGGGTTATCTGGGCCATTTGGCCGGCGTGGATGGAGGTTGCCACCGCGCCGTCGAAATCCGAGCCCAGCGCCACGGCATCTTCACCCAGACGCTCCACTGCGGCTTTGAGCGCACGCGCGATGCCGCGTGGGCTGGCATCGCAGATGGCACCGGACCAGAAGCCGATGGCCACCAAACCGCCGCCCCGGGCGATATCCTCCATCAGAGCGTCGGGGATGTTGCGCGGGCTTGCGCAGTGCCCGTGGGTGCCGGTGTGGCTGACCACCAGCGGGGTTTTGCTAAGGCTCAGCGCCTCTCTGACCACGGCGGGCGAGGAGTGGGAGACATCGATAATCACACCCAGCCGGTTCATCTCGGCAATGGCCGCGCGGCCAAAGTCCGTTAAGCCGGCTTTGCCCGACCCATGCAGGGAGCCGCCCAGGGCATTATCGAAAAAGTGGTGCAGGCTCATCATCCGGAAGCCGGCATCGTACAAGCGCTGGATCTGGGCGAGGTCGCCCGCCAGAGCATGCGAACCTTCGGTGCCGAGCATGCCGCCGACCAGCGGTTTACCGGCGGCGCGTTGGGTCAGCAGGCGGGTCAGATCCGCTTGGTTCTTCACCAGCATCAGGCTGTCCGGGGCGTCTGAGGCAAACCGGTGCAGTTTTTCACTCTGGTATAAGGCCCGCTCGGTAAGATCCTGCCAGGTACGCATGGGCCACAGCTGGGCCAGCGCCAGCAGGGTGACATTGTCGCGGCTGTCGGCGCTATTGTGGGTGTAGTTGAGGCCGGCCGGGGTTTTGGTGACCACAGTAAATACCTGCAGTGCCACATTGCCTTCCTGCAAGCGGGGAATGTCCACCTGGCCACGATCGCTGCGCTCGTTGAGGTTGCGGTTCCACAGCAGGGAATCGGCGTGCCAGTCTGCGACCTGCAGTGAGTCGTGCAGTGCTTGTGCCGCTGGGCTGATGCTCAGCAAGTCCTGTCCGGTGACTTTGTTCATACTGCGTTCGGCCATGCCGGGGCCGATGGCGACCGCAACGATGATCGCGGCAAGCAACAGAATGGCCAGGCCCCATAGAATTCTGAATGTTATTTTCATTTGGGCATGTTAACACTATTTTTGCTGCCGCTGCTGGAGCCCATTTTTGTGCCCAGCAAGCGGTTCGCCGCCCGGGCGTAAGGAGTGTTATATAGCGGGCTAAATGAGCGACTGACAACGAAGCTGGCGCGAAAATGGGGCCAGCCCTTCGGGTTGGGCTAAAAAAGCGTCACTTGTCGTTGCTCTTTGCTCATTTGGAATAACCAAATCACACTCATCGCGTCGGAGTGCCGCATCACTAAATTGACGATTTTTTAGCCGCAACAGCGGTAGTAAAAATAGTGTTAACAGGCCCTAATATTTTCTCTGTCTATTGCTGACCGGTACGTCAGTGTCTGACTGCTGAGTCTACCGGTTCTTTTGGCGATTTTTCTTGGTGTTTTGTTTTTAGCTGGCTAATTTTACGCAATGTGCAAAGCGGTCCGGTTGCACAATGGCAATAAAAATAAAAAAACCAGAAGGACAAAGCAATGAAAAACTCTCCGAGCCGGCAGTGCTTGCTGGCGCTTATTACCTGTTTATTCTTTATTCCCGTCGCACAGGCGCAGCTGTGTTTTGGCGTACCTTTGCCGGCCAATCCGGATTATCACTACGACGACAGCTTGCTGGTGCAATCGCCCGATGGCACCGCGATTGCCGCCAATGTGTTTACGCCGTCGGCCACTGCACCTGCCGCCGGCTACCCGGCGATTATTTTCGTGAATTCGTGGGTGTTGGATGAGCACGAGTACCTGGTGCAGGCGGCTAAACTCGCCCGCAAGGGTTATGTGGTATTGAGTTACAGCGCCCGTGGCTGGGGTTGCAGTGGTGGCGAGGTGTCGGTGTTATCCGATGGCGACATGCTCGATCTGACCGCCGTGGTAGATTATCTGGCCGCACGTGGCGACGTGGATATGGCCAATATCGGTATCAGTGGTATTTCCTACGGCTCGGGTATCAGCCTGAAAGGCCTGGCGTTGGAACCGCGCATTAAAACCGCGGTGGCCATGAGCAGTTGGGGCAATCTGGGCGAGGCGCTGTACGGCAATGAAACGCCGCGGTTGTTCTGGGGCAGTTTTTTAACCCTGAGCGGATTGATCACTGCTAATTTAAGTGACGAGGTGCCCAACAATTACGCCGACCTGTTAGCCCATCGCAATATTGAACAGGTGTTGGCCTGGGCCAATCATCGTTCGCCTATGACCTTTATCAATCTCATCAACGAGCGCCGGGCACCGGTCTACATCGCCAATAATTTTGGCGACAATTTGTTTCAGCCGAACAACATTCTGGCATTTTTTGCGGCACTCACCGGCCCCAAGCGCATGGATCTGAATCAGGGTACCCATGCCAGCGCCGAAGGCTTTGGTTTGATCGGGCTGGAAAACGAAACCTGGGATAACACGCTGGACTGGTTTGATTACTGGCTCAAGGGCGAGGCCACCGGCATCATGCAAAAACCGGTGGTGAATTTGCGTACCGATTTGCAGTACGCGGCCGAAGGCTATTCCCAATGGCCGCCGGCGCAATCCTCCGAGCGCACCTTTTATCTGGGGCGGCGCGGGCTGATCGGCCAGGGCAGTTTGCGGGATTCGCCCTACAAGCCCTGGTGGCCCAATTCAGACAGCATTTTGTCCGGCATTGATTCCGGCGCCTCCACCGGAATTCCCGCGGTGTCGGCCCTGCTCGATGGTCACACGGGCATTCCGGTGCTCTGGCCCCTGGGTTTAACCAATCGTGTGAACGGCATTGTTTTCCAGACCGAGCGCCAATTATGGCCGATGAAAATCCGTGGCAATCCACGCTTGTCATTGGAGCTCACGCCGTCTTATTCACGCATGCAATTAGTGGCTTATTTATACGATGTTGATGCCTGGGGCATGGGCAAATTAATTACCCATGCGCCGGTGACCTTGCACAGCGCAAAAGCGGGCAAGCGCCAGACGGTGGAATTTGAATTGGTGGCCACGGCCTACGATTTACCGGCCGGCCATAAGTTGGCGGTAGCGCTGGATACGTTTGATTTACTATATGCGGTGCCTACGCTTGTGCCCTACAGCGTGACCTTTAATTATTCGTCGGCTTACCAGTCTACATTGGTGGTACCGGTACTGTGAGCATTGCGCTGGTGCTGTGCACCAGCGCGTCAGAATCATTACGCTTGCTGCCGGCTTTGCTTGCGGAATTCCGACGGCGACATGCCCACCAGGCGGGAAAAAAAACGGTGGAATGCAGATTTGCTGTTGAAGCCCGCCGCCAGCAAGATGTCCAAAATGGTCTGGTTGTCGCAGGCGGGGTCGGCCAGCATTTGTTTGGCGGCTTCCACCCGGTAGCCGTTGATGAATTCAAAAAAATTGCTGTTGAAGTGTTTGTTAATCACGTTCGATACTGTGCGCACCGGCAAGTTGATGCGGCTGGCAAAGCCTTCGATGTTCACGTTCTGTTCCAGGTATAACTGATCCTGTTCCATGGCCTGGCGCACTTTCTGCACCGCCTGTTCATCCAGGTCCTCGTCTTCCGCTGGTGCTTTATTGGTGGATTCCGGCTGGGTCACCAGCATGGATTGCGCATACACCAGGCTGTAGATAAACAGCGCATTGAGCAGAATAAAGGTGACGTAGTTGTCTACTATGCCGAGTTGGTCTGCCAGTGCAATGCTGGCGTACTTGGCGATCCAGTGCACCACCAGGGTCCAGACCCAATTGGCCATAAAACCGCCGGCGAGCAGGAACAGCCACACCAGTTCGCGCCGGGAATAATGGGAATACTCTTGCTGCAGGGCGCGCTGGTAACGCATCACCCGCCACAGGCACCAGCCGGCATAAAATACCGGCTGGATTTTGACAAAATCCCATAGCAGTGTGCCGAGCCAGAAGGTGTCGGATTCCGCTTCCAGGCGCATGGCACTGGCATCTACACCGTAAGCCAGCATGGGTATCCAGACGAGTAACAGGGGCAAAAGGTGCCAGGCATCGCGCAGGCTTACCGGCACGGTTTTTTGCGTGAGTGAGCGGATGTACAGATACAGCAAGGGGCCGTGGGCCAGCAGACTCAGGGTGAGCAGGTAGGGCAGTAAGCCATCGGCCAGCCAGGCGGGCGGGTGTATCTCGGTATTCCACAACAACAACACAGAAAAACTGGAGAGCGCCAGCGACAGTAAAAAGGCCGCCAGCAGGCTGCGTTCCCGTCCGTTTTCAATCAGCAGCCACTGAAACAGTGACAACAGCAGGCACACGGCCATGGAAATGAACAGGAATACGTCGTGCAGGTTAAATAAATGCTCTTTCATTTTTTATAGGTATAAATTCTTAAGAGGGTAATGATGCCACTTTTTCAGCGGGGCTCCCACGTCTGAAATGCAGAAAGTGGGGCGTTTAGTATTCCCAGCGGTTTGGTTTCTCAGGTCATCCCGCGGTACGGGTGCGCCAGCTTAGCAGGTCATAGAGAATGATTGAGGTGCCAAAACGCACCACTTTGCCCGTTTTACCGAAGGTGGGACGATCCAATTGCCGCTTGAATTCAACGTTGTCTCGCACCCGGCCTGCATGGCGGGTGTTATGCCGTGAGCGAAACCGCTCACCACAATAAGCATAACGAGGCTCAAGCAATGAAAATTACCAAACGCAACCTGCGGGTTGCCTCGGCGTTTGCCGCCCTGCTGAGTGCGCCGGTGTTCGCGGCACTCACGCCAGTCGGTGCCGGCAATATCAGCGATACCATCAATACCGCAAGTCACCGCTGTGTCATCGACCACGGCACCTGGATCTGGAATGCCGGCGTGGTAGAGCCGGGCGTGTCCGGCTGTAACCCCATTGGCGCGCCCACCCCGCGCTTTCCTCAGGTACAGGATCAGGCGGCTAACCAGCCCACCATGACCCACCGCTGGTGGGGCTCGGTATCGTTTATGGGTGAACACGGGATCAATGACCCGGCCGGCGCCGGTTACCTCACGCCCGATCCGTTTGCGGTGCGCATCAGCAATCGCGGGGCGCGCCTCGGCGGGATACCCGCGGCGCTCAGCACTAATGCGAGCCAGACCGTCAGCACTATCCCGGACCCGTTCGCCGAGGTCTTTGATGGCATCGCCGTGGGCAACAGCCAGCACGGCAATCTGCAGGCGCGGCTCAGTAATTACAGCGATGGCTCGGTCACCGTGGCCTGGAGTGATGGCGCCACCCGGGTGATGGAAGCCACCTTTGTGCACGGTTCGCCCTACGCCTATTTCACGGTCCAGTCGGGGCAGTTGCAACTGCGTACCAAAGCCGCCAATGGCGGTGAGCGCGGCGTGTTTCACCAGGATGGCAACAGCCTGGGGGTGTGGACCGATGTGGCGGGTATCCGCAACCACTTCCTCGCCGTGGTGCCATCGGGCAACAGCTTCAGCGGCGTGAACGGCCAGACGGTAACGCTCAGTGGCAACCGGCTGACGCTGGCGTGGTTGCCCACAGCGCCCGATGCCAATGTGATTAATCTGCTCAAGGCGCACGCGTTGAAGCCGGTGGATGAGGTGCGCATCGACTATGCGGTGGACCACAACTCCCAGGCGGTGACCGTGACCCACAGCTACCGCTACCAGGGCCAGGCACAGACCACCCTGGCCGGTCTTCTGCCGATGGCGTGGAAGCGGAGTAATCAACCACTTACCGGCTACGCCACGCGCAGCGCGCGCGGTGTGACCCGATTCGCTGAAACCCACCAGTTCAGTTACACCCTCCCGTTTGTGGGTCTGTTGCCCAGCCTGCCGGCCTTTGGCAATTACGATCAGGCCGCGCTGGCAGCATTGGTGCGTGAATTTACCGATCGCCCGCAAAGCGAGTGGAATACAGCCACTGATACCTACTGGGCCGGTAAGAACTACGGCAAGGTGGCGGAGCTGGCGGCATTGGCGCGCAGCCACGGGCTGATAGCGGAAGCAGATCAGCTGGTGGGCTGGCTCAAGGGCGAGTTGGAAGACTGGTTCCGCGCCGATACCAACGGCAGCCTGGATGTGAGTAAGTACTTCGTTTACGACGCCAACTGGAATACCTTGCTGGGCTTTGATGAATCCTTCGGCGCCCAGCAGCAGTTGAACGACCACCATTTCCACTACGGTTACTTCGTGCGCGCGGCGGCGGAAATCTGCCGGGTAGACCGTAGCTGGTGTGGCGACAATGCCTGGGGACCCATGGTGGAGTTGCTGATCCGCGATTACGCCGGCGGCCGCAATGATGCGCTCTTCCCTTATTTGCGCAACTTTGACCCGGCCAATGGGTTTTCATGGGCGTCGGGCCACGCCAACTTTGTGCAGGGCAACAATAATGAGTCCACCTCCGAGGCCGCCAACGCCTATGGCGCCATGGTGTTGTACGGACTGATTACCGGCAATGAGGCGATCCGTGACCGAGGTGTTTACCTGCATGCTTCGTCCACCAATGCCTATTGGGAGTACTGGAACAACATCGACCGCTACCGGGGCATGGGTGGCAACCGCGATAATTTTGATCCGGCCTACCCGAAACTCACCACCTCTATTATCTGGGGCAGTGGTCATGTGTTCTCCACCTGGTTCAGTGGCGCCTATGCGCATATTCTGGGGATTCAGGGGCTGCCCCTGTCACCACTGGTACTGCACATCGGGCAGGAGGCCGATTACCTGCGCGATTATGTCGCCCTTGGCCTGAGCGAGTCGTCCAACGGCAAACCGTCTGGCCTGGTGGATGATCAATGGCGCGATGTGTGGTGGAACATCTGGGCCATGACCGATGCCGAAGCCGCCTTTGCGGATTTCCAGAGCTACGGCACGGGCTATGCACCGGAAGCGGGTGAAACCAAAGCGCACACCTACCAATGGCTGCAGGCCTTTCGCCAGTTGGGGCAGGTAGCGGCAGTACCGGCCAGTTCTCCCGCGGCTGCGGCGTTCCGCAAGGCGGGCGTGACCACCTATGTGGCCTACAACTACGGCAACAGCTACCAGTACGTGACCTTCGCCGATGGCATGGCGCTGAGCGTGGCACCCCACAGCTTCCGCATCCGCCGCTCGGGCGATGCGCCGGATCAACCGGGCCAGCAAACACCGGCCGATGGCGTGGTGAATGGCGGCACCGGCGGTGGCGGTGACAATGGCGGTGGTAACGATGGTGGCGGCAATGACGGCGGCGGTAACGATGGGGGTGGTACGCCTACCGATTGCAGCAACGGGTGTGCAACAGAGTCTGGCGCCAGTCTGATCCTGAGCCTGACCCGGGGCGATATTGTGGACCTGCACTTCCGGGTTAATGGTGGCGCCCAGCAGAACTTGCGCATGACCGCCACCAGCGCGGGCTGGACCTATGAAATCGCAAGCTTGAATGCCTTTGATCAGGTGGATTACAGCTTTACCGTGATTACCGCAGGCGTGGGCGAGGACATAGGCTGGCGGACCCATACCTTTAACGGCACCGGCGGTGGCGACGGCTCAGGCGGCGGTAACGGCGGTGAGCCACCCGCCCCCGATTGCCTGAACGGCTGTGCTTTGTCTGTATCCGGTGGCGTGCTGTTTGCCGCCGATGAGGCCGACATTGCCGATGTGCACTACAAGGTCAATGGCGGCGCCCAGCAGAATGTGCGTATGCAGCGCGAGGCCACCGGCTGGCGCTATCAGGTCACCGGCCTGCAGCCAGGCGACCAGGTAAGCTACAGCTTCACCCTGATCACCAATGGCGTCGGCCGCGATACCGGCTGGGCGCAGCACACAGTCACCAACTAAGCGATCAGTACCAAGGGGCCAGACCCCTTGGTTTTGAAGTACCAAGGGGTCTGGCCCCTTGGTACTTTGTTCTATTCTGCAGGGAGCTCTTTTCCAGAATGGGCCGGCAGCAGGAGAGACATTTCGGGGACGCGTGAATACCCTTCGGGGCCGGCCACCAAGCACAGCTTGGCGTCGTTCAGCTGCGCGCGAAGCAGTGCTTCGCAAAAACGCTTGCTTCACCCTTGTAGCTCGACGGCGCCCCTTCGGGCCCGGCCCTCAATCGTAGATTGAGGACGTTTCAGCTTTCGCAAAGCGGTGCTTTGCAAGCAAAAGCTGAAACCCCTGGCGCCGACGCCCCGCAATATCTCTCCTGCCGCCGGCTACCTAACGGCAAGCGATGGTGATTTCTACGGCAAATTTGCCCTATAAATCTCGTGCCAGTTTAGGTTTCATTTTCTGTAACCTTCTGAAATTTATGGAAATTTTAATTCCCACTTATCCTGTCTGCAAAGTGGGACGCGCCATGTTCAAAGTTCTGTCAAAGTGGGACGACTCCCCCGGAGGCTCAGTCGCAAAGTAATGCTGGGCGGCTACATTCCGGTACCGCTACTAAAATAATAAGGTCGAGGAGACTTGCATGAGCAACAGAATACGCAAATACCCCCGCACGCTGCTGGCCATTGCCGTAGCCAGTGCTTCCTTTGGCGCCGTGGCCCAGGACGAGGGTATGGACCAATTGGAAGAGGTGGTAGTCACCGGTATCCGTGGCAGTCTTGAGCGCTCCATGGACATGAAACGCGACGCCCAGGGCGTGGTGGATGCCATCTCTGCTGAAGACATCGGCAAAATGCCCGACACCAACCTGGCAGAATCCCTGCAGCGCATCACCGGTGTGTCCATCGACCGCCAGAACGGCGAAGGCAGCCGGGTGACCGTACGTGGCTTCGGACCGGACTATAACGTGGTGACCCTCAACGGGCGTCAGATGCCGGCGGCCAATATTGAGGCAACATCTGCCTCGTCCTCCCGCTCCTTCGATTTTGCCAACCTCGCTGCCGAGAGTGTGAGTGCGGTTGAAATCTACAAAACCGGTAAGGCATCCCTGTCCACCGGTGGTATTGGCTCGGTGATCAATATTCGTACCGCCCGCCCGTTGGAGCAAGACGATCTGGTGGCGAACGTGGGTATCAAGGCCATGCACGATACCTCCACCAAAACCGGCGACAGCTGGACCCCGGAAATCTCCGGAATATTCAGCACCAAGTTTGCCGATGACACCATGGGCATTGCGCTCACCGGTTCTTACTCCGATCGTCAGAGCGGCTACGCCAAAGCGGAAACCGGCCCAGGCTGGTACACCATTCCCGGTGGCCAGGGCGATTGGGGCTCCATTGCACCGGATAACCCGAATTTTGAGAACGCACCCCAGGCCGGTGACGTCTACGCCGTGCCTCGTGGGATTGGCTTTGCGTTTGGCGAAATCCAGCGTGAGCGCACCAATGCCCAGGCCACTTTCCAATGGGCTCCAACCGATAAGCTGGAAGCCACGCTCGATTACACCTTCTCCGAGCAGGATGTGGAGCAGCAGTACAATGCCATGGGCGCCTGGTTTAACGGCGTGCCTGTATCAGGTGCCTTTACCCCGGGTACCGGCAATGGCAGCGTAGTTGCACTGACCGAGTACACCGACGGCACCGGCTCAGACGTGACCTTTAACGCCGGCGAATGGGGCACGAAAAATACCAATAACTCGCTGGGTCTGAATGTGGCCTGGCATCCAACCGATGCGCTGACGCTGGTATTTGATTACCACAATTCCAGTGCCAAAAATGGTGCCAAGGATGACCGGGGTACTAACAACAATATCGCCGGCGTGCAGTACAACCGCGCAGCCACCACGGTAAATTACACCACCCCGCTGCCCACTGTTTCATTTGAATTCAATGCGCAGGGTCCGTTCGACCCTTCACAAATGCTGACGTCGGGTACTGCTTTCCGCAATGCGCTGATGAAGCATGATATCGAGCAGGCGAAAATCGACGGTACCTTTGAGTTTGAAGACTCAGCGGTGCGCAGCATCGATTTCGGTCTTTCCATGTTGGAATCGGAAAACCGTTCTGCCTTTGCCAATGCCCAGCGCGATACCTGGGGCGGTTATGGCACCGCGGCAGATTACGATGACAGCCTGTTTGTGCAGAAGAGCATGGCCAGTGCGCTGGACCAGTTCAGCAGCGCGTCCAGCCCGGATATGACCCCTTACTACTATGCCTCTGACTTCAATGGCATGAATGACGCCATTGCCGCCATTGCGGCTGCTAACGGCGAAACCTTGGTAGGCGCCTGTGGCGATCGCTTGTGTGCAAGCAACGATTTCACCACCGATCGTACTACCCAAGAAAGTCAGAAGGGTGCCTATGTGCAGGTGAATCTGGGTTGGGATGACCTGGCTATGCCGATTAATCTGGCTGTCGGTTTGCGCTATGAAGACACCAAAGTAGATTCCAAAGCGTTGGTGCCGCAGTACGACTCCATTATCTGGGCTGCTGATAACGAGTTTGTGGCTCAGGCCAATGGTGTGGATTTCACCCAGCTCAAGGGTGCATATAGCAACTGGCTACCAAACATCGATTTCGACATTGCTTTTACCGACGATGTTGTGGGTCGTGCGTCGGTGAGCAAAACCATTTCCCGTCCCGGTTATGCGGATATTCAGGGCGGTCAGACCATTGACCCGCTGGTACGCTT
Source organism: Simiduia agarivorans SA1 = DSM 21679 (assembly GCF_000305785.2). NCBI lineage: Bacteria > Pseudomonadati > Pseudomonadota > Gammaproteobacteria > Cellvibrionales > Cellvibrionaceae > Simiduia > Simiduia agarivorans. The sequence continues at coordinate 4,029,474 of NC_018868.3, forward strand.
CAATGGTGGTACCGGTTCCCGCGGTAACCCGGATCTGGATCCGTTTGAATCCACAAACTTCGAATTGTCGGTTGAGTGGTACTACGGCGAAGGCAGCTATGTGTCGGCCGGTTACTACAAGAAAGACGTAGAGAATTTCATCGGTCAGACTTCATTTGAAGAGACGGTGTTTGATCTTGCTCACCCTGTTCAGGGGCCACGTTACCAGCAAGCGGTTGCCGATCTGGGTACATCTGACGCCGGTGCTGTTCGCGCCTACATGGAATCACTTTACGGTGCGCCTGTAGAGGGTTCAGCCGCCGATGGTGACACAGCAGCGGTATTCCGTATGATCGCGCCGGTGAACGCTGAAACCGCCAAGATCGATGGCTTTGAAGTTGCAGTACAGCACATGTTTGGTGAGTCTGGCTTCGGTGCCATCGTCAATTTCACTACAGTTAACGGCGATATTGCCTACGATAATTTCAATACCAATAAAGGCGCGGGTGTTGAGAACCAATTTGCCCTGTTGGGTCTGAGTGATTCCTTCAACATTGTAGGTTTCTACGACAAGAATGGTATTCAGGCGCGTATTGCCTACAACTGGCGTGATGACTTCCTCAACAGCACCTTCGATGGTAATGGCGAGCGCAACCCGATCTACACCGAGGCCTATGGCCAGTGGGATGTGAACGTGAGCTACGATATCAATGACAATTTCGCGATCTTTGCGGAAGGTATCAATATCACCAGCGAAACCCAACGTTTGTATGGCCGTCATGAAAACATGATGATTGGTACCATCCAAACCGGTGCCCGTTACAACCTAGGTGCCCGCTACACCTTCTGAGTTAACTGCTCTCATTCCAACCGGTTCCGGTTGGGGTGACTCATCGCGGGTTTGGATGTATGCCACACCCGCGATTTTTTTGGTTTTCTTTGCATGGGGCGCCGTGTTCGCTTCATGCAAAGGCGACTAAAGTTTTTGAAAAATGCAGGGTTTCCTGTCACATTGTCTGAATGCAACTCAGACCATGCACCGGCGGAAATGCCTGAGCACATAATAAGCAGGAAAACACCTGTGAGCAGTAATGAAATAGAGCAAATTCTTGTGCTTGGCGGCGGTGCGGCCGGTTGGCTGACGGCGGCGCTGTTGGCGGCGGAGCACGGCCTGAAGCAGGGCGGCCAGTGTCGGGTGATGCTGGTGGAAGCGCCCGGTATCCCCACCATCGGTGTGGGCGAAGGCACCTGGCCCTCCATGCGCGATACCTTGCGCCGCATCGGTTTACCCGAGATTGCCCTGTTCAGCCACTGCGATGCCTCCTTTAAGCAGGGCTCACAATTTATCGGCTGGCGTGACGGGGCTGCCGGCGACAGCTACTACCACCCGTTTTCTCTGCCGCACGGCTATTTTCAAATGGACCTCGGCCCTTATCGCCAGGGGCGGGACTATGCCTACGGCGTGAGTGCGCAGGCAGCGGCGTGCGATGCCGGGCGCGCGCCCAAGCAACTGGCCACCCCCGAATACGCCGGCGTATTGAATTACGGTTACCATTTTGACGCCGGAAAATTCGGCGAGTGCTTGCGTGAACATTGTGTTCAGCAGTTGGGTGTGGCCCATGTGCAGGCCGAAGTGGTCGCCGTGGAAGCGGATTCGGGTGGTTTTATTACCGGCTTGAAAACGTCAGCCGGTGATACGCTGGCGGCCGATTTCTTCGTAGATTGTTCGGGCAGTGCCAGCCGTCTAGTTGGCGAGCATTATCGGGTGCCGTGGGTGAGCAAAACACAGGTGTTGTTCAACGACCGCGCCATTGCCACGCAATTGCCTTATGTCAACGCACAAGCCTCCATCGCGTCAGTCACCAAAGCGTGCGCCCACGCCAATGGCTGGGTGTGGGACATTGCATTGCCCTCCCGGTGCGGCATCGGTTTTGTTTACAGCAGTGCACATCAAACGGAATCGGAAGCTGAATCCGCTTTTCGTCAGTTTTTGCAGACGCGGGCCGTATCCGCGGGTCTGGACGCTGAGCGCATTGTGCCGGATCTGACTTTGCGCAAACTTAAGTTTGAGCCCGGCCACCGGGAAATATTCTGGACCCACAATTGTGTGGCGGTGGGCATGTCGGCCGGTTTTATCGAGCCGCTGGAAGCGTCCGCGCTGGCATTGGTGGAACAGTCGGCCGCTGCCATTCGCGATTTTTTACCTGTGCAAAAATCTGGCCTGCGCGCGGCGGCTAATCAATTCAATACACGCTTTCAGCAACACTGGCAGTCCATTGTGGATTTCCTGAAGTTGCATTACGTGTTGTCCAAACGTACCGAGCGCTATTGGTCTGATCATCGCGATCAGGCATCGGTTCCCGACTCATTGGCCGAGGCTCTGGCGCTGTGGCGCGACCGTGCCCCCATGGGGCGCGACATCGCCGAGGCGCAGCCGCTGTTTCCTGCCGCCAGTTACCGGTTTGTCTTGCAGGGCATGCAGGCGGAATGCAGCTATTTACGCAGCCCGCGCGCAGATCGCAACAACGCGATGGCCGGGCAGTTGCTGAATGAAGTCGCACAGCAAACCCGGCGCTGTCTGGACGGCCTGCCCGATAACCGCGCATTGATCGATGCCTGGTTAGCGGGCCCGGGTGCGCATTGATGCAATACCCTGCGCATATACCGCCGGTCAAACGGGTGCGCCTGGCCAACGCGGCGGAATTACCCCGTATCATTGCCGCGGCCGATGGCCCCTTGGTGTTTGAGAACCTGCTGCAAGGTGAGCTGATTGACGCCGGGCGAGCAGGCGGCTTGGCCAATTATCTCAAGCCCTTCAATGCAGCACGGGAAACGGTATTTTTCCGTCTGCAGCCACAGGCACAGGGGCGGATTTTTTATCAGGACGATTTCTCCGGTTTCAATTTTTCCCGCGAGCAGGCCGACTTCCTCGGCTTGCTCGACGCGTTGGAGCGGCAATTACCGGCAGTGGACGGCTGTTATGTGGGATCGTCATCCATCGATTATTTTCTGCCCGGCCTTAAATCCACGTTGGGGCTGGCGGTGCCCGCCGATGAACCGTTGATCTCATTGTGGCTGGGTGGCAAAACCCGCGTGGCGGCACACTTTGATCTGCCGGAAAATCTTGCCTGCGTGGTGGCAGGGCGCCGGCGCTTTACCCTGTTTCCGCCCGATCAGGTGGCGAATTTGTATCCGGGGCCGCTGGAATTTACGCCTGCGGGGCAACCCATCAGCCTGGTGGATTTTTATCAGCCGGATTTCCATACGTTCCCACGCTACCGCGAGGCGCTGGCCAGCGCACAAGTGGCTGAACTGAGCGCCGGCGATGCCTTGTATTTACCGGGCATGTGGTGGCATCAGGTAGAAGGTCTGGACGGATTCAATGTGCTGTTGAATTACTGGTGGCGCTCAACCCCTGTCTGGACCGGTTTGCCGCAGGATGCCATCAGTCATGCGTTGCTCACCATGGGCAGCTTACCCGCGGCGGAACGCGCCGCCTGGGCCGAGGTGTTCAACTATTATGTGGTCAATCGGGAAACCACGGCGGCGGGTATGCCCGAACGGGCGCGTGGCATGCTGGCGGATCTGACCCCTGCGCGCGCCAGGCAACTGGCCGCGCACCTGATGCAGAAATTGCAACGGTTGCTGTAACCTTTTCAAATAGCAGGCTGTAGAAATGAAAAAACCGATTCGAAAAGTGGTGATTGCCGGCGGCGGTACGGCGGGATGGATGACGGCGGCCGCGCTCGCGAAACTGATGGGTAAAAATCTCGACATCACACTGGTGGAGTCTGAGCAGATCGGCACCATCGGTGTGGGTGAAGCCACCATACCCACGCTGGTTTTTTTCAACCGGCTGTTGGGGATTGACGAAGCGGAATTTCTGGCGGCCACCCAAGGCACCTACAAACTGGGTATCCGGTTTGAGAACTGGCGCGATGTGGGCAAGGACTATTTGCATGCCTTTGGCGTGACCGGCAAAGACTGCTGGGCCTGCGGTTTTCAACATTTCTGGCTGAAGGGCCGGGAGTTGGGGCTGGCATCGGACTTTGGCGACTATTGTCTGGAACGGCGCGCGGCGGAAACCCACAAGTTCAGCCATCTGCCTAACAACGGCCTGAACTATGCGTTTCACATTGATGCCAGTCGTTATGCAAAATACCTGCGTGGCTTTGCCGAGCATTTTGGTGCGCGCAGGGTTGAGGGAAAAATCAACCGCGTAGCGGTGCATCCCGACAGCGGCTACATTCAGTCGCTCACCTTGGACAATGGCCAGACGGTTGAGGGCGATTTTTTTATCGACTGCACCGGCATGCGCGCCTTGTTGATAGAAAAGGCACTGCACACGGGTTATGAATCCTGGACCCATTGGTTGCCCTGCGACAGCGCGGTGGCCGTGCAAACCGCGAAGGTGCAGGAGCCGATTCCCTATACCCGCTCCATTGCCCACGATACCGGTTGGCAATGGCGCATTCCGCTGCAAACCCGGGTGGGCAACGGCTATGTCTACGCCAGCAGCTTTGAGGATGACGTTCATGCCCGTGAGCGCTTGTTGGGCAACATTGAAGGTGAGCAGCTCACCGACCCATTACTGATTAAATTCCAGACCGGCCGGCGTCGCAAGCAGTGGCACAAAAACTGTCTGGCGGTGGGCCTCAGTAGTGGGTTTCTGGAACCCCTGGAGTCCACCAGCATTCATCTGATTCAACAAAATATTGTGCGTTTTCTGCGCTTCTTCCCGCAGCAGGGCATTCTGGATTCGGAAGTGGACGAGTTCAATCGCCAGGCGGATTTCGAAATGGAGCGCATCCGCGACTTCATTATTCTGCATTACAAAGTCACCGAACGAACCGACAGTGAATTCTGGCGCCATTGCCGGAACATGGCGATCCCCGACACGCTGGCGAACAAAATTGACGTATTCCGAGAAACCGGTCACGTATTCCGTGAAGGCTCGGAATTGTTTGTGGACTCCTGGCAGCAGGTGATGCTGGGGCAGGGGCTGACGCCAGAGCGTTACCACCCGCTGGTGGACACCATGAGTCAACAGGAGCTGGCGGATTTTCTGTCCCAGGTTAAAGCCCAAGTGGATCAGACAGTGGATAAGCTGCAATCCCACAATGCCTACCTGGCGCAATTTACCGCCAATGCCAAGCCGCCGATGTAGGAGCGGCTTCCCAGCCGCGAAGGGTGTGGCACCTTCCTTCTTGTTGGAGCGCAATCCCTTGCGCGAACAGGTGTGGCACCCAAGTCACTTCGGTATTCAAACAGGTGCCAATCCGTTCGCGCAAGGGATTGCGGATGGCCGCCCCGCGATCCTACAAAACCCATCCCAACAAGACCCACTTTGCGCCAAAGCGCCCACTTTCGCGGGCTGGCGCAAAGTGGGACGCAGCCGGGCGGGCAAGTCTGGCACTCTTCAGACTCAGCTGTCCTCTTGGGTTTAGCCTGAACAATATGTTCTCTCGTCATTACGCCCTCCCAAGCACCGGGGGGCGTCTTTTTGACAGCTGAAGACACGCATTTAATAAGAGTGAAGAGTCATGAAGTTATCCCTGTTTCCGGTTTTGTGCCTGGCCACAGCCGTGGGTCTGGTGGCCTGCAGTTCAGATTCCCAATCGCCTGCCATCGAAACGGCTGAATCTCCTTCTGCCAGCGGCGACCTGTCGGTGTGGCCGGCACTGAAGCAAACCCCGGTTGACCCGGCGCTGGAGTCCCGCATTGATGGTCTGCTGGCTTCGCTCACGCTGGAGCAAAAGGTGGGGCAGATGATCCAGCCGGAGATTCACCACGCCCTGGGCAACGAGGTGCGGGATTACTATCTGGGCTCAGTACTCAATGGCGGTGGCTCCTTCCCCCAACAGAACAAACACGCCAGCCTGGATGATTGGCTGGCGCTGGCCGATGACATTTATGCCGGTTCCATGGCGGTGGAAGCCGGCACCAAAATTCCCGCCTTCTGGGGCACCGACGCTGTGCACGGTCACAACAATGTGATTGGCGCCACGCTGTTTCCACACAACATCGGCCTGGGCGCCGCCCACGATCCGGCGTTGATCAAACGTATCGGCGCGGCCACCGCACGGGAAATGGCCGCCACCGGCATTATCTGGAGCTTTGCCCCCACCATTGCCGTGGCCCGCGATGACCGTTGGGGTCGCACCTATGAGTCCTACAGCGAATCGCCTGCGTTGGTGGCTGAGTATGCGCGCGCCATGGTAGAGGGCCTGCAGGGTGAGCGCGACAGCGCGGAATTCCTGGCCGACGGCAAGGTGATTTCCACCGCCAAGCACTTTGTGGGCGATGGTGGCACCGCCGGCGGCAGCGACCGGGGCGACACCCAGATCAGTGAAGCAGAGCTCGCCCGTATCCATTCGCCGGGTTATTTCACTGCCATTGAGGCCGGTGTACAGGTGGTGATGGCCAGTTTCAGCAGCTGGAACGGGGATCGCATGCACGGCCATCGTTACCTGCTCACCGATGTGCTGAAAGGCAAGCTCGGGTTTGATGGATTTGTGGTGGGCGACTGGATGGGCCATCAATTTGTGCCCGGCTGCAGTGCCACCCATTGCCCGGCGGCAGTGAACGCTGGCCTGGATATGTTCATGGCGTCGGACCCGAATTGGCGCGAATTGCATGCTAATACGGTGGCCGACGTAAAGGCCGGCCGCATCAGCATGGAGCGCATCGACGACGCGGTGCGCCGCATTCTGCGGGTGAAACTGCGCGCGGGATTGTTTGAGCGCGGTGCACCTTCCACCTACAAGCTGGCGGCAGATACCACCGTAATGGGCAACGCCGAGCACCGGGCCATTGCGCGCGAAGCGGTGCAGAAATCCCTGGTGATGCTGAAGAATGCCGGGCAGATCCTGCCTCTGTCGCCCAAGCAACACATAGTGCTTGCCGGTGACGGTGCGCACAATATCGGCAAGCAATCCGGTGGCTGGACAATCACCTGGCAGGGCACCGGTAACAGCAACGATGACTTCCCGGGCGCCAGCTCCATCTATGATGGTTTTGCCGCGGCGGTCAAAGCCGCCGGTGGCTCCATTGAACTGGCGGAAGACGGTAACTACCAGCAAAAGCCCGATGTGGCGGTGGTGGTGTACGGCGAGGACCCTTACGCGGAAATGCAGGGCGATACCTTCGACCTGGGTTACCGCTCGCCGGAAAATCTGGCCTTGTTGAAAAAGTTCAACGCCGAAGGCATTCCGGTGGTGAGCTTGTTTATTTCCGGCAGACCGCTGGCGGTGAATCCCTACCTGAATGCAAGCGATGCGTTTGTGGCCGTGTGGTTGCCGGGCAGCGAAGGTGTGGGCGTGGCCGATGTGGTGCTGGCTCGCGCCGATGGCAGTGTGAATGTGCCTTTTTCCGGCAAGCTGAGCTTTTCCTGGCCGCGCAACCCGCAGCAGGCGCCACAAAACCCTGAAGACGCGGGCTTTGATCCGCTGTTTGCGCAGGGTTATGGCCTGGCCTACGGCGATGAGGACAGCACCGCTTATCCCCTGCCCACACACCGTGGTGAAATCTACCCCGAAGACGCGAACGAATTGCCCCTGTTTGTTTACCGCCCGGTGAAGCCTTGGAACCTGTTGTTGCAGGATACGGCGGGCGATTCCCATGCCGTGAACACGGCCAGCGTGCGCATCGATGGTTTGAATCTCAATATGCAGGATCGCCATGTGCAGGAAGATACCCTGCATCTGGCTTTTACCGGCCAGGCCCGTGCAGGCTTCTATGTGGACGAAGCCATGTCGCTGGAAAGTTTTGCCGGCGGCAGCTGGGTGTTTGAAGCGGTGGTAGATAAGGCCGACGCGCTCACCATTGGTCTGGATTGCGACGGTTGTGGTCAGGTTGCCTTGTCGGCAGTGGCCGAGGTGACCGATCAATGGCAAACCCTGCGCATTCCGGTGGCCTGTGTTGCCGATGATCTCAGTAAAGTAAAAGCCGCCTTTTATGTACAGGGTCAGAAAGGCGCCGCGCTGTCGCTGTACAACCTGCGACTGACCAAGGGCGATGCCAGTTGCCCGGCCAATCTGAAACAACCATAAGTCTCCAGGTGCGCGGCCTGACATTTCGGGCCGCGTCAATCGCATTAAAAATAACGAGAATAGCCACAATGAAAAATTTTTTACTGCCCGTCAGCCTGTGCCTGTTGAGCGCATGCGGCGGCAGCGGATCAACACCCGCTCCCACACCAACACCAACCCCAACGCCAACGCCAACACCCAGCCCCACGCCGACGCCCGGCAACTGGAATCTGGTGTGGTCGGATGAATTTGATGGTAGCGCCATTGATTCCGGCAAATGGTCGCACGAAGTCAATTGCGCCGGTGGCGGCAACAATGAATTGCAGTGTTATACCGCGCGGCCGGAAAACAGTTTTGTGGCGGATGGCCTGTTGAACATTGTGGCCCGCGCGGAAAATTTTCAGGGCCCGGCCTTGCAGGATGATGATCCGGCTTACGATGCCGATGATCGCTCCGCCAGCCGTAACTATACGTCGGCCCGGTTGCGTACCAAAGGCCAGGGCGACTGGCGCTACGGGCGCATGGAAATCCGCGCGAAAATGCCCCAGGGGCAGGGCTTGTGGCCTGCTCTCTGGATGCTGCCCACCGAATGGGTCTACGGCGGTTGGCCGGCCAGTGGTGAGATCGATATATTTGAAGCGGTAAACAGCAACGCCGCCGGCGGCAATGAAATCCATGGCACCTTGCATTACGGTCGCTACTGGCCGCTCAATGCTTATACCGGCAAAGCCATTACCCCGGGTACGCCCATCTGGGAAAACTTTCATACCTACGCAGTGGAGTGGGAAGCGGACGAAATCCGTTGGTATCTTAACGATACGCATTTTGCCACCCAGTATCCGTCCACCAGCAATGGCGCGGGTTGGTTTAATTACTATTGGGTGGATCAGCAAACCGGTTTTGTGTTTGGCGAAAACGGCGCGCCCTTCGATCAGCTGTTTCATCTGATATTGAATGTGGCCGTGGGCGGAAATTGGCCAGGCGCGCCGGATGCGCAAACCAGCTTTCCGCAATCCATGCAGGTGGACTATGTGCGCGTGTACGAATGTGCAGACAGCCAGGGCTGCGCCACCGACCGTCGCAACGATGTGGACGTGGCCGGCGTTATGCGCCCGGCGCAGCGCGATTTCCCGCTCTATAACGATGGACTTCAATCACTCACAATGACCGCCGGCGGCGCCAGTTGGCAGCAGCCATTGGCGTTGGAGGTTTACGATGGCGGTCAACCCGGCCGCGTGCAATTGAGCGAACCGGAAATCGACGGCAAGCAGATGTTGCAGGTGGATTTTACCGGTGCCGGCAATGCGTTTTTTAATCTGCCCGATCCCCAACGCACCGGTGTGGACGCAGGTGTTGAACTCTATGGCATGCAAACCTATGGCGAGTTGCGCTTGCGCCTGAAGGTGATCAGTGCTGATGCCGGTACCGCGTTGAAAATAAAACTGGACAGTGGCTGGCCATCTGTCAGTGAAAAAACCATCAGCTTGCCCGCCGATGACCAGTGGGTGAGTGTGTCGGTACCTTTCGCGCAGTTACAGGCCAATCCGGTTGAGCCCGGGCAGGTTAACTATGAACAGGTAAACAATATTTTTGTACTGGAGGCCGATGGTGCCATCAGCGTCCAGCTGGATGATATACGCATCCGGTGTCTGGCCGATTGTGGTATCCGCCCGATTGTGCAAAGCACCAAGGAAGTGATTACCAGCAGTATCACCTTGTACGATGATGCCATCAATGGCACCTTTGACCTGGGCCTGCAATTGTGGGAATCGGGCTCGCCCCACGTACAATTGAGTGAGGTGGACGTGGCCGGGCGCGGTAAAGTGATTGATGCGCAGTTTGTCTCGCCCTCGGCCAACGGAATCTTCTTTATCCAGTCCACCGACGGCAAAGATTTTTCTGCCTTTGCCAGCACTGGCCGGTTGCAATTTGATGTGCGGGTGCTGGATTATGCCTTGGCCAGTGGCCTGGTGGCCCGGGCTGATTGTTTTCACCCGTGCAGCTCCGGCGATGTGTCGCTGGGGCAACCGGGCCTGAGCGATTGGCAAACGGTGGAAGTAGCCGTGAGTGATCTGGCCACCGGTGGCCTGGCGCTGGATAATGTGAACACGCCGTTTGTGCTCATGCCTACCTGGGGTGAGCAATCCGGTGTGCACCTGCAAGTGGATAATATTCGTTGGTTGTTGCCCTGAGGAAAAAAATAATGAGTGAGCAAACGATGACAGCAGATGCCCTGCAAGCGCCCGATGCCAATCGCGCCTTGTTGATAAAAAATACCCTGGTGGTGGCGCTGGCCGGTTTGTTGTTTGGCTATGACACCGGTGTGATTTCCGGCAGCCAGATGTACTTTACTGAATATTTTGCGTTATCGCCGGCGCAGCAAGGCTGGGCTGTGGGCAGTGCGCTCTATGGCTGTTTGCTGGGCGCGCTGATGGCGGGCGCCGCCACCCGGCGGTTGGGCCGCAAACTGACACTGATTATTTCGGCAGTTTTATTCGTGCTGTCTGCCTGGGGCAGCGGCGCGGCCGAATCACTGCAACCCCTGGCGATTTATCGCCTGATTGGCGGTTTGGGTGTGGGTATGGCGTCCATGGCGGCACCCATGTACATAGCGGAGATTTCACCGGCCGCCTTGCGCGGGCGCATGGTGTCGCTCTACCAATTGGCGGTGGTGGTCGGGTTTTTCGTGGTGTTTCTGGCCAGCTACTACATTGGTGGGGGCCAGACCCACGGCATGAGTGAAGCCGAGCTCGCCGCGCTCCATCAGGAGAACCTGGAACAGGGCTGGCGCTGGATGCTGTGGTCCGAATTACCGGTTGCAGCCGCATTCCTGTTGTTATTGCTCACCGTACCTGAAAGCCCCCGTTGGCTGGTGATGCAGAATCAATCCGCCAAAGCGGAAAAAATCCTGCAACAACTCAATGGCGCCGAGCAAGCGCAACGTGAAATGGTTGAAATCAATCGTGACCTGCATGTGGAAGAGGGCGCAAGCGTCTGGCAACAGTTGCGTGGCCCGTTGAAAATTGCCTTATTGGTGGGTGTGGCCTTGAGCGTTTGCCAACAGATTACCGGCATTAATGCGATCCTCTATTACGGTGCCGATATTTTCAGCAACGCGCTGGGTTATGGCCCGGAAGATGCGCTTAAACAGCAATTGTGGCTGGGTGGAGTGAACCTGCTGGCCACCTTTGTGGCCATATACACCGTCGATGCCTGGGGCCGCAAGCCGCTGTTGGTGGTGGGCCTGATCGGTATGTTTATCGGCTTGGTGACCCTGGCATTGACATTGATGACCGGTACCATGGGCGTGGTATCGCTGGTGGGCGTGCTGGTGTTCATTGGCGCGTTTGCTTTGTCTATGGGGCCGGTGGTGTGGGTGATGCTGTCGGAAATCTTCCCCAACCAGGTGCGCGCGCAGGCGCTGTCCATTGCGGTGGCCGCTCAGTGGTTGTTCAACGCCCTGGTGGCCAGCGCCTTCCCGGTGGTGAATGGCTCCGCGCTCAATGCCGAGATGTTCAGTGGCGCGCTGCCCTATCTCGTGTTTGCCGCCTTCTGCCTGCTGACCCTCTGGTTTGTGTGGAAGCTGGTACCCGAAACCCGCGGCCGCTCGCTGGAGCAGATGCATCAGCTTTGGCATAAGTAAACTTTTTTGGTAGAGCGCGGGGCGGCCGTCCGCAATCCCTGTGGGAGCGCGGGGCGGCCATCCGCAATCCCTGTGGGAGCGCAATCCCTTGCGCGAATGGTTTGGCATAGAGTATTGATAAAGTAAGAAGCAATCTTCCAGCCCCATTCGCCCAAGGGACTGGGCTCCTACAGCCCTCCGCTCTCCCTTCGTGTAAACTTAGGCTCTTTACGCATTCCCCGCTGGAGCCAGCCCTTGTCCTCTGCCCGATTTGACCAGTTACCCCTCGATCCTTCTTTACTCGGCAACCTGAACGACCTGGGCTATACCCAGATGACCGAGATTCAGGCCCGCGCATTGCCGGAGTTGCTGGCTGGTCGCGATGTGATCGGCCAGGCCAAGACCGGCTCGGGCAAAACCGCCACCTTTGGTCTTGCCTTGCTGAATAAGCTGCGGGTGGAGCGGTTTCGTGTGCAGGGGCTGGTGCTGTGCCCCACGCGTGAGCTGGCGGATCAGGTGGCGCGCGAACTGCGCAAGCTGGCCCGCGCCATCCACAACATCAAAATCCTGACCTTGTGCGGTGGCATGCCGTTCGGCCCGCAATTGGCATCGCTCGATCACGGCGCCCATATTGTGGTGGGTACACCCGGGCGGATTGAGGAGCATGTGCGCAAGGGCAAGCTGGATCTGTCCGAAGTGCATACACTCGTGCTGGACGAAGCCGATCGGATGCTGGATATGGGATTTCAGGAAACCGTGGATGCCATTGTGGCGGGCACGCCGGCGGCGCGTCAGTCGCTGTTGTTTTCTGCTACCTATCCGGATTCCATAGAAGCCTTGGCCGCGCGTGTGCTGCACAACCCCGTGCGCATTACCGTGGAATCCAAACACAGTGCGCAAACGATTAATCAGCATTTTTACCGGGTCGGCAATAATGAACAGCGCCTGGCGGCGGTGGCACAGTTGCTCTGGCATTTTCAGCCCGGCTCGGCGGTGATTTTTTTGCAACACCAAACGGGAAACCGAAGAGATTGCCACCCACCTGAATGAACACAATGTTCTCGCACTGGCCCTGCACGGTGATCTGGAACAAAAACAACGCGACCAGGTCCTCACCTGTTTTGCCAATGGCAGCAGCCGGGTATTAGTGGCCACCGATGTGGCCGCGCGTGGTCTCGATATTGAATCGCTGGAGTTAGTGATTAACTACCAGCTATCGCGCGACCCCGAAGTGCATGTACACCGCATTGGTCGCACCGGTCGCGCCGGTGAATCGGGCCATGCGGTAAGCCTGGTGAGCGAGCGCGAAGATTTCAAACTGACATCGGTGGGTGCCAGCGCCGATGCCATTGAAGCGTTGCCGCAAGCCCGTCATCAGACTTTGGCCGATCCCGATTGGGTTACGCTGCAATTGGATGGCGGCAAAAAACAGAAGCTGCGCCCGGGCGATATTGTCGGCGCACTCACGCGCAACGATTGCCTGGTGTTCGAACAGATCGGCAAGATTGCCGTGGCGGATAACTGGGCCTATGTGGCGGTGGATCGCGGCGTGTGGAAAAAAGCCTTACAGCAGTTGGATAAAGGCAAGCTGAAAGGGCGGAGTTTCCGGGTGCGGCGGGTTAATTTAGGGTAAGTGTGCGCGCAGACGTTTGTCGGTTGATGGTATGGAAGTGGATTGAGTGAAATCAGAAAAATGGTATAAAAATCCGGAAATGCTGGTGGCACTGTGTGCCTTGTCGGTCGGTTTGCTCACAGCCTTCATCTCCATCTATTCGGCTTATATTGATCGCGCCTATGCGAGAGCGTCGGTGTGGCCTAAGCTGGAGATCTTTCGCAGTTACAGTGCCAATACCTACAGCTATGGTGTCTCAAATAAAGGCACAGGACCAGCCATCATTCATTATGCCAAAGTGACCAACGCGGATAGCGTGCTGAAGGCGTGGACCGATATCGCTGTGTTTACTCATATTGTGCAATCGCACATCGGCAACGTCACCATTCCATCGGGGCAGACAGTGCAGCCGCTGTCTTATGAGGGCGACGAGGTGGCAAAGATATTGGAGCTTGATGATTCGATTTCTATTGAGCTGTGTTATTGCTCCATTTATCAGCAGTGCTGGATAGTGGACAGAACCAATTTCAGCCAGGAAGTTGAAGAATGTGTGATTTCTGGAGACCAGAAATTTCTGCAGTAAACGCGGCCAACATTCAGACGAATTACAGTTGTCGTCTGAACGCTTTCAGCGCCTGATAAAATGGCTGGGGCCAGTCCGGCATAACGCAGAACTGACTCCAGCAGGCTTTGATGGTTATTTGGCGAGTGTAAATTCAACCGATGGCATAGGGTTGCTGTCCGTACCGGATTTCATTTTGATATCGATTTTGCCGTAGCCAAGATACAGCGCCAGAATCAATGAAAATCCAATGCAACCCGCCAGCAGGGTGCCGGAAAGCACCGCACCAGACGCCAGTATGATCAGTGCGATGGCGGAAAGTTCTGCCGCGCCGATGGGGTTTGAGTAAAAGAACTGGGACGCCCCCGGCAGAATGTCATCTATGCATTCCTTCAGCTCGTCCAGCTTTTTTCCTGCAAAGGGCGCGAATGCCAGGGCTTCCGGCCCTTGCAACTCAATGGTCACTTTTGGCGTGTCAGCTTCGAAATGCTTGCGCGCTTCTTTTTGTGCAGCCATGGGGTCGGTAAATTTCTTTTGTTGACCGTAATGCTCGGTATCAGGGAAGAAACCACCTCACCGAGCGATTGTTTGCCCCAGGGCACAATGATGGGGACTTCAACTTGTGGCCCCAGATACACAAAGGGCGCGCGCACATGATGGCTCCCTTCTTTGATGTCGATTTCCAATAGCATCATGTCGGTGGGGTCGGGTATTTTCTTCGTTACCCAGCGCCCGGGCAATGGCAGTGGTTCCCAGATACGTATCCGTTTTGGGTCTTGCCAGTCTTTCGTGGTGCCACGGAATTTCCCAACCGCATTGGTGGTGCTAGTCAGGATGACGTCATTGGTACCGCCGATGTCCATATCGATGATTTTTACCGTAGCGCCCTTCACCGGTTCATTGACGCCCCAGGGACCGGGCATATACATGACTTTGGCTTTTACATTTAATTTAGACATAACCTATCTCCATATGTTTTTGGCCGCACCGTGCGGCGATGTCGGTATTGCTGTAAAACAGCGGAGACAGGTTGGAATACTGGCAATCAGAAAGCTTGAATGCAGTTGGAAATAGTTTGAAATTTACTAATAACTAATAAAATCAATTAGTTATCGTTTTCGGATAACCATTGATCTACAGCGCCATCAATATCGCTGGGAAAGGGAACGCCATCTTCTACACCCACATAGACAATCGGCATGGCGGGATACTGGAGAAACACCTTGTGATACTTCGCCAGCCACACTTCCAGGTGGGCACGCAGTGGGGCAAATTGGGGCAGGGTGTTCAGTAGCTCGGGGTGACCGTCGATCAACGTCAGTAGTGCACGATTGCCCTTGTACAATGGACCTTCGGTCTGGGCCCTGATTTGTTCCCATAAAAAGGTTTCTGCTTGGTTCAGCTGCGGATAGGCGGCGATCAGGCGTTGTTCCCAACTCATCGATTGGAATTCGGGCAAACGATGTTGCAGATGCTGGCCTAGTTGATTGCGGCGGTTTACCTGGGCTCTGAAGGCTGTTTTGGTAATTAGCAGCTGGCTTTGTATCTGGCGCATCAGTTCTGTGACATGCGCTGTGTCTGCCGGGTGGCTGTTGAATGGTTTAACCAACGTGTCGGATTGGCGAATCGCGTAACTGAGTAGCAGGGCAGCGCAGCACAGGACAGCAGCCAGCCACCCAAGCGGACGGGCGAACAGGCGTTGTTTCCCGGCTGGGGCGCTTCTGTTCGCTGATCGCACGGCGTCAGCTGGCGTATCGTTAAACGCGGTGATAACTTCTGTTACGTCGGTACTAATTGAGAAGCCTTTGCCGCGATGTGTTCTGATAATGCTTTGATTGTTGCCGTCGTCATCAAGCGATTTCCGGGTTTCAGATACCAGTTTAGACAGCGACCACTCACTGACGATGGTATCGGGCCAGAGCGCCTGCATCAGAGCTTCTTTACTGACCCGGTCTGGGCTGGCGAGAAGCAGGATTTTCAGCAATTGCGCTTGGCGTTCGTCCAGTGAAATGGGGCCATCCGGGCCAGTGAGCCGTTGACTCGGAATATGAAAGGTAAATGGGCCAAAACAGTACTGCCTTGGCTTGAGCGGCGATCGGGCGTCTTCGTTCTTGGGTAATTTACTTGCGCTCATTCGCCTCGGAATTTGCTTGGCTGGATTGGCTGGTTGAAGCACACTGTGATTCAGCTGGCCTTACAAATCAATATGTTAAAAGCAGTTGCGGTGGCTTGAATTTCCACCTTAGTGCATGCATCTACTGCAATAGACATTTTCCTACGGATCCTGTGGTGACCTCGTTGCCTGATAAAACAATTCCTTGGTGGCGCGGCGTGCGCGATGCGCTGCCTTTGCTGGGCGGCTACATCCCCGTCGCCATTTCGTTCGGACTGATTGCCACGCAGGCGGGTTTCAGCGTCTGGGGTGCCGTGGCTATTTCGCTGTTTATTTATGCGGGTGCGTCGCAATTTCTGTTTGTGGCCATGATTGCTTCCGGTGCACCGCTTTGGTTGGTCGTGCTGATGACTGTGCTGATCAATGCCCGCCATCTGGTGTATGGGCCAAATTTGGCGCCTCACCTGACTCAAAGTCGTTGGTGGTTCTGGTTAATGCATGGCCTGACCGACCAGATTTTCGCGATTGCGCACACCCGCTTGCAGCAGCTGCCGGCAGCGGAGCGGGTAGGGTGGTTTACCGGTGCCATGCTATTGGCCTGGGCCAGCTGGGTGGGCGGCACGGCGCTGGGCGCGGTGGCGGGTGCGGAAATTACCGGGCGTTGGCCGCTGATGGGTGAAGTGATGCCTTTTGCGTTGCCGGCGTTGTTTGCTGTGCTATTGGCGCCGCGGTTTGAGAATCGTATCTGGGCGGTGGCGCTCGCCGGCACCACCTTGATTGCGTTGGGGCTGAAACTAGCGGGCTTGCCCAACGCGGCCATTCCTTTGGCAGCGTTGTGCGGTGCGGGCTTGTTTTACCTCATGCGCTTGCTGCCCGCTGGCGCGTCCACTAAGGAGGTAACATGAGCACCGAACTATGGCTGGCGTTGGCGTTTTCCGCGTTGGTGACATTCGCCATGCGCGCCTGGCCGGCCGTGTGGATGCGTACCCGGCTCAATCAACCGGCAGAAGCGTCTGCTGATCTCTCCGCCCCTCGCCCGATGCCTTTGTGGCTGAGCGTATTGGGGCCCACCATGATTGCCGCCATGACCGGTGTTTCTTTGGTGCCAGCGGTACCCGATGTACACCACGCGGTGGCTTCTGCCTGTGGCCTGCTTGCTACCTTGTTGGCTTGGTGGCGCACGCGGTCACTGGGCTGGCCGGTGGTGGCCGGAGTGGTGGCCTTTGGTGTGGTTTACTGGCTCAGCCGGTAACCCTTCCTGAAAAATTTCCTTGATCTGCCTCAAACAACCTTCTAAACTTTCAGAAAATATTGAAAGTTTAGAAGGTTGTGTATGTCGCCTCACCCCCTTAATGACCTCATCCTGCACTTTGGTGAAATGGCCAGCCGCTGGGGTTTCAACCGCTCGGTGGGCCAGGTGCTCGCCGCTATCGTGTTCAGCGAAGCCCCTTTGTCCGCCGATGAACTGAGCGAGCGACTGAGTCTTTCCCGCGGCAATGTATCCATGGCTACCAAGGAATTACAAAGCTGGCGATTGATCCGCGTGTTGCGTGAACCTGGCGATCGCAAAGATTATTACGCGGCTAATGGCGGCCTGTGGGACCTGGCCCTGCAGGTGGTGAGCGAACGCCGCAAGCGCGAAGTGGACCCCACGCTCAGCCTGTTGCGTTCTCAGTTGATGAATACCGACGACAAGGATTACGCGCACGAGCGTATGCAGGAAATGCACGACCTGTTGGAATTGTTTACCCAGTGGCTGGACGACATGCAACGCATGAAGCCCGATCACCTGCTGGCGCTGTTAAAGCTGGGTTCGGGGGTGGGCAAGGTGCTGACCATGAAAGACAAGTTACTTAAATAACTCTGCAAAAATAATAACTCTCCTTAAATTCAGGATGCGGCGCTTCTGCATCCAGTGGGTGGTTTTGCCCGAAATTTGTTGTTGGAGACATTATGGAACCTGAATTACTCAATACGTTGGCGTTATCAAGGGCGCAGTTCGCGCTCAACATCAGCTTTCACATTTTATTTCCGTCCATCACTATCGCGCTGGCCTGGTTGCTGTTTTATTTCAAGCTGCGTTTCCAGTTGAGCGGCCATCCGGTGTGGATGCGGATCTATCGCTTCTGGGTCAAGCTGTTTGCGCTCACCTTTGCGCTTGGCGTGGTCACCGGCATCACCATGAGCTTCCAGTTCGGTACCAACTGGCCGGGCTTCATGGAAACCGTGGGCAATATTGCCGGGCCCTTGCTGGGTTATGAAGTGCTTACGGCGTTTTTCCTGGAGGCTACATTTCTGGGCATCATGCTGTTTGGTATTCATCGCGTGCCGGCCTGGTTGCATACGCTCGCCACTTTATTGGTTGCGGTGGGCACCAGTTTATCGGCCTTCTGGATTATTGCGCTCAATTCCTGGATGCAAACGCCGGCGGGGTTTGTCATGGAAAACGGGGTGGCGATGCCGGTGGATTGGTGGGCAATCATCTTTAATCCCTCCATGCCGTATCGCCTGAGCCATGTGATGCTGGCGTCGGGGCTGACCGCGTGTTTTTTTGTGGCGGGTATTTCCGCCTATCGGCTCCGTAAAGGCGATGCCAAACAGGCGCCCCGCAAAGCTTTACGCGTGGCCTTGCTGGCGGCGGCATTGATTGCGCCACTGCAGGCGTTTGTGGGGGATTTGCATGGGTTGAATACCTTCGAACACCAACCGCAAAAAATCGCAGCCATGGAAGGGGTATGGCATACCGAAAACGGCGCGCCTTTGTTGTTATTCGCCTGGCCCGATGAAACACGTCAGGCTAATCATTTCCCGGTGGCGATCCCAAAACTCGCCAGCTTGATTCTCACTCACGATCCCAATGGTGAAATCCGGGGCCTGAACGAATTTGAACACACCCCGCCGGTGAAGCCTGTGTTCTTCGGTTTCCGCATTATGGTGGGACTTGGTTTGTTGATGATCCTGATGGCCTGGGCTGGTGTCTGGTTAACCCGCAAGGGCCGGGGCATGCCGGGTTGGTACAGCGGTGCATTGGTTGCCATGACGTTTTCCGGTTGGGTGGCCACGCTTGCCGGATGGTATGTGACCGAAATAGGGCGCCAGCCCTGGCTCGTGACAGGGGTATTAAAGACCGCAGACGCGGTGACCACCTTGCCAGCGGGAAATGTGTCGTTTTCTTTCACCGTGTACGCGTTGGTCTATGCCGGCTTACTGGTGGCTTACCTGCATACGGTGTTTTACATGGCGCGTAAATCTGTGGCCGTCGAAGAATATGAAACCCAGCCGTTGGCGCTGCAAGGAGCTTCCGTATGAATCTGGAACTGGAAACGTTGGCGTTGGTGTTCTGGTGCCTGCTCGGTGTGGCGGTGTTTATGTATGCCTTGCTCGATGGCTATGACTTGGGTGTGGGTATGCTGTTGTCTGGCTCAGAATCCGAACGGGACCGAATGGTGGCCTCCATCGGCCCATTTTGGGATGCCAATGAAACCTGGTTGGTGCTGGCAGTGGGAATATTGTTGATTGCTTTTCCCGCTGCTCACAGTGTGATTCTGCGGGAGCTGTATTTGCCGGCATTGGCGTTATTGGTGGGGTTAATCCTGCGCGGTGTGTCGTTTGATTTTCGCGCCAAAGCCATTTCCCCGCTCAGGCCGCTGTGGGACCATTGCTTCCGCTTCGGATCGTTA
The DNA here is from genome assembly GCF_000305785.2 of Simiduia agarivorans SA1 = DSM 21679. Taxonomy (NCBI): domain Bacteria; kingdom Pseudomonadati; phylum Pseudomonadota; class Gammaproteobacteria; order Cellvibrionales; family Cellvibrionaceae; genus Simiduia; species Simiduia agarivorans. The sequence continues at coordinate 4,049,072 of NC_018868.3, forward strand.
CTGGCTTCATTGGCGCAGGGCTATATGTTGGGCCGTTACGTGACCGGCTTTGCCGATGGTGGATTGCCCGTGTTGTTTGCATGCCTCAGTGCCTTGTGTGTGGCGGCGGCCTATGTCTACATCGGCAGCGCCTGGTTGGTGATGAAAACCGAGGGCGAGTTACAGGCGCGGGCATTACGCTGGTTGCGTTTATCGGGCGCGTTGACCTTGCTGGGGTTGTTGTTTATCACGGCGTTTAATTTACTGGTGAGGCCCGAGGTGGCCGCCCGGTGGCTGCACGGTACCGGTTTGGTCTTGCTGGTGGTGTTGCCCGCACTGGGTTTTGTCTGCCTCTGGTGGATTGAGCGGGCACTGGGCACTTTGTATAAAAACGCCAGTTGCAGTTGCAGTCGCACTGCACGCAAGCCCTTCTTCGGCGTTGTGACCTTGTTCCTGTTGGCATTCTCTGCCTTGGGTTACAGCTATTTTCCCTACGTAATCCCGGGACGGATGCTTGCCATCGACGCCGCCAGCGCGGCGGCTTCCCTGCAGTTTATTTTGTGGGGCGTGATCCTGGTGCTGCCGTTGATTTTGGCTTATACCGCGTTTTCTTATCGTGTCTTTTGGGGCAAGAGTGAAGATCTGAGGTACTATTAGCCTGTTAAGCATTATTGTACTCGTGGACGAATGAAATACTATAACTTGCAAGATATTGACGAAATGAAACGCAATGGTTTTGAAAAGAAAACCATTGAGGAGGCTTACAATATTTGCGAGCAGGTGTCTGAGGTTGTTGCCACAATAGAAAGCGCATTCGCAGGTGTGACACTTGGTGCTGGCATCGGGTTGATGGAAGCGCAGGTCATTGATGATTATGGTGATGCAGCACAGCGGCGAGCGGCAAGGGAAAATGATGAAAAGTACGCGTGGCAGAGCCTTTCCCCGATGCTGTTGAATAAATGCCACAGCAGTCTTTCATTTTTTGATGCTCAAGGGATGCGGTTTCATCTTCCGGCCTTTATGATTTTGCATTTACAGGGTGGATTTTATTTCAATATTGTATTCTACCTGACAGAGATTAATGATTGGGCCAAAGAAAAATTTTCGCTATTGAATGCCCGGCAGCGATCGGCGGTGCGTGACTTTCTGAATTATCTGGTTACGACTGAGGAACATAGGCATGAGGCGCTGCCAATTGCAGATGCGTTGCTGGGGTATTGGTGTGAATCCCGGGATTAGCGGGCGATGTGGCAGGTGGCCTGCCACAATCCTATTGATCAGATATTACTTCCTTGCTGCGACCTGTCTGCTTTATTCAGGTCTGCATCACTCATAATAATGTCGCGGTAGGAGCCGCCAGCGGGAATCATCGGGTAAACGTTTTCTTCGGCCTCCACAATCACGTCCAGTAAATAGGGCTCATCCGGGTCGGCGAGCATTCTTGCCAGTGCCGCGTCGAGTTGTTCCGGTTGGGTGACGCGTTCGGCCTTGACCTTGTACCCCTCGGCAATTTTCAGAAAGTTGGGATAGATTTCGGCTTCGTCCGAGCGTTTCACCTGGCTCATGGGGTCGGCAAGCGAGGAGCTGGCGCGGTTTTTGTTGTAAATCATGTCCTGCCACTGGCGCACCATGCCGAGCCACTGATTGTTTATCACCATCACTTTTACGCCGATGCCAAAGCGGTAGCAGGTAGCCAGTTCGTGAATGGTCATGTTGAGCGAGCCGTCGCCGTCGATATCCACCACCGTGCGGCCCGGGCAGGCCACTTTGGCGCCGATGGCGGCTGGTAATCCATAGCCCATGGTGCCGAAGCCGGAACTGCTCAGGAAGGAACGCGGGCGCACGCTTTGGTAGTGCTGCATGGCCCACATCTGGTGCTGGCCCACACCCAGGCTGACAATGGCTTCGCCTTTGGTTTTTTCACACAGGGCGGCAATTGCCTGTTGCGGTGTGATGTTGTCGGATTCGCTCCGGGGGTAGGGCCATTGGGCTTTCCATTGGCTCACTTGCTGGCACCATTCGCGCGCTTGTACCACCGGGCATTGGCTGAGTAATTGTTCGAGTGCGAGCTTGATGTCAGCACAGATCGGCAGCGTCACGTCTTTGTTTTTATTCAACTCGTTGCGATCCGTATCGATGTGGATGATGCGGCCGTTGGCAATGAAGTGATTGACGTTGCCGGTCACCCGGTCGTCGAAACGCACGCCCAGTGCCAGCACCAGATCCGCTTCGTTGATGGCCACATTGGCGTATTTGGCGCCGTGCATACCGAGTGTATGCAAGGCCAACGGGTGGCCTGGCGGAAAACTGCCGTGACCCATGAGCGTTGTGGTGACCGGAATCTGCAAGCGGCTGGCCAGTTGCAACAGCTCGTCGTGTGCGCCGGCGGCCACGATACCGCCGCCCGCGTAAATCACCGGTCGCTCGCACTCGGCAATCATGCGCAGCGCCTGCTCCAATTGGTTGTGGGTCATCCCGGCAGCTGGATCTTCCGGCGGTTCAATGATGGCCGGTATGCGTGGGGGGGTGTAGTTGCCCTCCGGATCGCGCGGGTAGTGCTGCTGGATATCTTTCGGTATGTCGATCAGTACCGGGCCTGGGCGACGCCCCAATGCCAGGGCGAAGCTTTCCCGCACCACCTCCGGTATATCCACCACCCGGGTGACCAATGTGGCTTTTTTGGTGATCGGACGGGTGATGGCGACGATGTCCACTTCCTGAAACGCGTTTTTGCCCAGCAAGTGACTGGGCACGTTGCCGGTGATGCAGACTATCGGCGTGGAATCGCTCATGGCGTCGGCAATGCCGGTGACCAGGTTAGTGGCACCCGGGCCGGAGGTGGCCAGACATACGCCCGCCTTGCCGGTGGCGCGGGCATAACCCTGGGCGGCGTGCACCGCGCCCTGTTCGTGTTCGGTGCGGATGCAGCGGATGCCGAATTCGCCCAACACGTCAAAAATTTCCAGGTTGGCACCGCCCGGGTAGCCGAACAGTACCTCGACACCCTCGGCCTTCAGGCTTTTGGCCAACAGTTGGGCACCGCGCAGAGCCCCTAATCGCTGGGACGCAATAATGTCACCAATAGCCCCGCCGGTAACGGATTTGCGGTTGGCGTAGGTGACATTGTCCACGGGATGTTGGCTCATTGGGGTACTCCTTGTGAGGCCGGTTGATGATGTAAGAAAAAGGACGACCAAACAGTCATTTTCCGCAGGGCAAAATTGCACTACGGCCAAAGACTGCTATAACTAAATTGACTAATAACCCGGTTTTTGTCACCCCATATCGAAAAAACAGCCAGTCGTTTCAGGGAGAGGGCCATGGCCAACCATATCTTTATTCTCGCTTTTGTCATGTTGATTGCCGGTGTGTTTGGCGGCCTGATCAATTTTTATCAAATGAACCAGGACAATGATGCCGATCCCACCAGTCTGCCCCGTTGCATTGTCATGGGTGTGGGTGCCGCGTTTCTGGTGCCGGTGATCCTGAACCTGGTCAACAGTGAGCTGATCCTGGAAATCCAGGGCGACCCGTCACGTCTGCTCATCTATACCGGTTACTGCCTGATTGCCGCTGTGGCGTCGCGACTGGTGATTACCAATAACGAAGAACGGATCCTGCGCGAAGCGGCGCAAGCGCGGTTGCAGTCTGAAACAGTACACCACAATCTGCGCCAGATGCAGGAAGAGTTGCTGCCCTTGATTGCCACCGAAACCGAGCAGGATGTGGAGTCCGACGGCAACATGGTGGCAGTGGAAGACGAACCGGAGCTGGATGTGGTGTCTGCACGGGTACTGAAAACCCTGGGTTGCGGCCGCTATATTTTCCGTTCGCTGGCCGGGCTTTGTCATGATGCCGGCGCCGATGAAACGACCATGACCAAAACCCTGCAGGTGTTGGTGGCGCGCAATCTGGCCGGTAAAGTCAGCGGCGCCAAGGGCGTGCGCTGGTATGTGACAGAGCGCGGCCGCCGGATCATGGACTCGCTGGCCTGATTATCATGTGGCGTCGGTTACTGTGTTTATTTGTCGCCTGCACCTGGCTTGCCGGTGCAGAGGCTGAGGTTCAGGCCGAAAAAGCCGACGTCAGGGTCATTATCGATATCTCCGGGTCGATGAAGCAAAACGACCCGGAAAATCTGCGCCGGCCGGCGCTGGATCTGCTGATCAAAATGATCCCGGAGGGCAGTAAAGCCGGTGTCTGGACCTTCGGGCAGTACGTCAACATGTTGGTGCCGCACCGGGATGTGGACGCCGAGTGGCGCAGAGAGGCTGCGGCCAAGGTAGAAAAGGTCAACTCGGTAGGCCTGTTTACCAATATTGGCGGTGCGCTGGAGCGGGCCACCAAGGATGGTGGCAAGCCTTTGCCCGGTTATCGCACCAATATTATTCTGCTGACTGACGGGATGGTGGATATCGACCGCGAGCCGGCGGTTAACCAGAAAGAATGGCGTCGCATTGTGGACGAGGTGCTGCCCTCCTTGCAGGGCGAGCAGATCAAAATTCACACGGTGGCATTGTCGGCCAATGCCGATAAAGAGCTGATGAATGCGCTGTCGCTGGGTACCGACGGCATTGTGGCGGTGGCCGAAAATGCCGACGAACTGATGCGGATTTTTCTGCGCATGCTGGAGCAATCGGCGCCCGCCGATGAAGTGCCTCTATCGGAAAACAAATTTCTGGTGGATTCCAGCATTGAAGAATTCACCGCGTTGATTTTCCGGGCCGATCCTGCCCAGCAAGCCCAACTACTGGCGCCGGACAAAAGTTTTTACCAGGCCGATACCAAAGACAAATACCTCAGCTGGCACCGGGGCGCTGACCACGACCTGATTACCATCAAACACCCCATTGAGGGCGAGTGGTTAGTGCGGGCAGATCTGGACCCCGACAGCAAAATTACCGTGGTGACCGACCTCAAATTATTGGTGAATCCGCTGCCCAACAATCTGTTTGTCAATCAGGGCGCGGAGCTGCAGTTCCTGTTGAAAGAAAAAGGCAAAACTGTTTCGGATGCGCGCTTTTTGCGGTTGTTGAAAGTTCAGGCCACCCTGACAGACAAACGCGGCAACAGCCTTTGGGACAAGAATTTTTCTGACGCCCTGCCGCCGGGCGATGGGATCTATCGGGCGACCCTGCCCGCGTTCGATAAGGAAGTTATGGCGCAGCTTACCCTGCGCATCGACGGCAAGAGCTTTAACCGGGAATTCAGCCATCGCTTTGCTGTGCGGGAGCCTTTCCGGGTGGAGCTGGTGTCGTCCGATGCCGGCGCGCACACGGTAAAAGTCAGCGCCAATGGCCAGAGCCTGGATCGCAGCCGCACGGTGGTGGTGGCTAAAGTGCGCGAACCCAATGGCCGCTCCAGCATCCAGCCATTGGTCTTGTCGGCCACCGACCATTGGGAGCTTGCGCTCTCGCCTGAATTGGACGGGGAATACCAGGTTGACCTGCGCATCAGTGCGTACGATAAGGACGGCAATGAATTTGAGCACCACCCGGACACGCTGCGGTTCAGTCACCCCACCGGGCAGCCGCTGTTCTCTGCGCAAACGCCCGCTGAGCCTGAGCCGGTACCGGAAGCAACACCGACACCGGCCGAGCCGGAGCCTGTGGTGGAGCCTGAACCAGAGCCCGAACCCGAGTCCGAGCCCGAGGGTTTGCCTGCGTGGATCATCTATACCGGTCTGGGTGTTGGCAACCTGCTGATCATGGTTTTGGCATGGGTTGCTTACCGCACCATTATGGGCGGGCGGAAAGTGGCCGATGCCGATGTGGAAGCGCTGGAGCAAGAGGATGAATTGGAAGCTCAGGTTGACGAGGCAGCTCCGGCAAATACTGCGCCCAAGCTGGAAGATTTTGGCGGCGAGGATGACGATCCACCGCCGAAGCCGGCCATGGACCCGGGCGCCGAAGTCGACCTTGAGAGCGATGAGGCGGTAGACTCGGTGGCCGAGGCAAGTGATCCGCCACTTGATGAAGAAGATGCCGCACCCGAGTTTTCGCTGGATGATCTGGCTCCCGCCAAGGACGAAGACGAGAAACCCTGAACCAGATAGTCTGGCAGGCTGTTGGCGGGTTGTTCAGACCCGCCGCCCCAAACCCACCTCAGATCCATCGCATCATGACTTGCGCAGGCAATGGTCAGTCCGCTATATTAGCGTTTACTAATTTATTGTGTTGTTGCAAGGGCCGCCGATGCCGGCGTTGTTGACCGGGCAACCACCGTCAGAGTTTGTGAGGAACAGTATGCGTATCGTCGTTGGCTTGATTCTGAGTGCTTGTCTGTCCCTGGCCCATGCCGGGTCGTTGGCCGACAATGTGCGTAATTTCCATCAGCACCACGAGAATCTTGCCACCGGCGGTGAGTTGACCGAGCAGGCGGTACCGCAACTGGCTGCAGAAGGCTACGTTCAGATTATTGATCTGCGCACGCCCGCCGAGCGGCAGTTTGATGAACAGGCTGCCGCAGCCCAGGCCGGCATCGCTTACGCAAATTTGCCCACCACTGGTGAATTACCGGATGCCGATCAGATCGCACAGTTTGGCGCCTTGCTGACTAACGGCAAAACGCTGGTGCATTGCCGATCGGGTAACCGGGTCGGCATGACCTGGGCGCTGTGGCAGCTCTCGCAGGGCGTGGCGATGGAACAAGCTCTGGAAGAAGGGCGGGCCATGGGCATGAAACAGGGATTTGAAGACGCCATTCGCGCTCGCGTTGCTGCAGGCAAGGCTGAATGAACAACGAGCTAGCAGAATTGGCCGCCCACGCCGAGCAGGCGTCGGCATTGCTTAAGCAATTGGCCAATCCCCATCGGTTGATGTTGCTGTGTACCTTGATTGACGGCGAACTATCGGTGGGGAACTGAACGAACGGGTACCGCTCAGCCAGTCCGCTTTGTCCCAGCATCTGGCTGGTTTGCGGACTGCAGATCTGGTCGACACCCGCAAGGAACGACAGCAGGTATTTTATCGCCTGAAGGGCAGTGACGCCGAACGTATTATCCGCGTACTCAAGTCCATTTATTGCGGCTGAGTAATGAGTAGTTGGAGTTTGTCACATCATGTTGCGTATTACTGCTTCCGAACTGAGCCAGAAAATTCAGCAGGGCGAGCGCCCGCTGATCATTGATGTCCGCACCCCGGCCGAATACGCCGCCGTGCATCTTCCCGCCAGCCATAACCTGCCCATGGGAACCTTCGGCCCCGATGCCATCAGCGCACTTGCCAAAGCCGGCGATCAGGTGTTTCTCATGTGCCGCACCCAGCGCCGCGCCGAAATGGTGTGCCAGCAATTAACCGGCCAGCTCGAGTGTGAGCTGGTGGTAGTGGATGGCGGGGTGGAGCAGGTTGAGCCAGCGCTGCTTGCACGCCAGGGGCGGGAGGTGATGGGACTCGACCGCCAGGTACGTATTGCTGCTGGTTCGTTGGTGGTGTTGGGCGTTGCCGGTGGCTTTTTCGTTGCACCCTGGTTGTTCGGATTAAGTGGATTTGTGGGTGCCGGCCTGGTGTTTTCCGGCCTGACCGATACCTGCCCGATGGGCAGCGTCATATCCCGCATGCCCTGGAATCAGGCGTAAGCCATGATTGCCCTGGCCATAGGCGCCGTGGTGGGGCTGGTATTGGGCCTGACCGGCGCCGGCGGCTCTCTGCTGGCGGTGCCGCTGCTGGTCCTCGGCCTTTCGCTGGCGCCGGCAGAAGCAACCGGATTGGCGCTCGGCGTGGTGGCCGTGAGCAGTGCCTGGGGTTTACTGGGGCGGCTGCGTAACCGGCAAGTGGTGTATCTGCCGGCGTTGGTTCTCGGTGTGACAGGGGTTTTATTTGCCCCGGCGGGCCGCTGGCTGGCGAATCAGGTGCCCGATACGGTGTTGCTGTATGGATTCGCACTATTGGTTTTGGTCGTCGCCACGCGGATGTGGCGTCAGAGTCAACGTGCGCCCGGCGAGGCGATGGTTACCCGCGCGCAGTCCTCAACGCAAGCACTCACTGAGCGCGAGCAGGCCATGTGCCGTTTTTCCCCTTCCGGTAATCTCGAACTCAAACCCCGCTGTGTGAGCAGTATGGTGGCAGGTGGGGTTTTTGCCGGCCTGCTATCGGGCTTGTTTGGCGTGGGCGGTGGCTTTGTCATTGTGCCCTTGCTGACGTTACTGACCGGGCTCAGCATGAGCGCGGCGGTGGCCACCTCGCTGGCGGTGATTGCGCCGGTGAGTCTGGCGGGGTTTGGCAGTTTTCTGTGGCTGGGTGGTGACGTGCCGATGGATTTACTCGGCTGGTTGGCAGCGGGCGGCATTCTGGGCATGTTGGTGGGGTCGCAATTGGCCGGCCGGTTGGCGGGCCCGGTATTGCAGAAAGTATTTGTGGTGGTGATGGTGAGCCTGACGCTTGTCACCCTGGTGAAGGTGTAGGCCGGAGTTCTGAACGATGTTAATGCGGCAGTTTTTCGAACGCGAGAGCAGTACTTATACTTACCTGCTGGCAGATCAGGGCGAAGCAATCCTGATTGACCCGGTGCTCGATATGGCACCCATGCTGGCAGGGCTGCTGGAGCAGTTGGGGCTCGCTCTGAAATATGCGGTGGATACCCACGTGCATGCTGATCACGTCACCGCGCTTGGGCGTCTGCGCGAGCAGACCGGTTGCAAGACGCTGATGGGCAGCCAGAGTCAGGCCGCTTGTGCGTCGGGCTTTTTTTCCGAAGGCGACACGCTGGCGGTGGGCAATCTGTCGCTGGAGGTACTTTATACGCCCGGCCACACAGATGATTCCCACTGTTTTTATGTGCCGTCGCAAGGCTGGCTGTTCACCGGTGATACGCTGTTAATCCGCGGCACCGGGCGCACGGATTTCCAGAATGGCGATGCCGCCACCCAATACCAGAGCTTACAGCGCCTGTTGGCTTTGCCGCCCGAAACCCTGGTTTATCCGGGCCACGATTATAAGGGCTTCACCTGTTCGACCCTGGCGGAAGAACAGCGCTTTAATCCCCGTTTGCAAGTACAGGATGTGGCGGCCTATGTGGAGTTGATGGCCAACCTCAAACTGCCCAATCCCAAAATGATGGATGTGGCCGTGCCCGCCAATCGCGCCTGTGGCAAAGCTGGCTGACCCGCAGGTCCGATTCACACGTACACACAGTCTCAAACGCTTGTTACACTGAGCCATCAATGACGTGTGTGTGGAGTAGACCATGGCCTTTCAGGGCACTGATAAATACGTAGCAACTGATGACCTGCGCATGGCGGTGGACGCCGCCGTGGCACTCAAACGACCCCTGCTGGTAAAAGGTGAGCCCGGTACCGGCAAAACCATGCTGGCCGAACAGGTGGCCGAAAGCCTGGGTCTGAAACTGATCCAGTGGCATATCAAGTCCACCACCAAAGCCCAGCAAGGACTGTACGAGTACGATGCGGTTTCGCGCCTGCGCGATTCCCAGCTGGGCGATGACAAAGTGCACGACATCCGCAACTACATCAAAAAAGGTAAGTTGTGGGAGGCGTTCGAATCCGATGAGCAGTTGGTACTGTTGATTGATGAAATCGATAAAGCCGACATCGAATTCCCCAATGACCTGCTGGTGGAAATCGACAAGATGGAATTCTTCGTGTACGAAACCGGGGAGACCATCAAGGCCAAGCAGCGGCCGATTGTCATCATTACCAGCAACAACGAAAAAGAATTGCCCGATGCATTCCTGCGCCGGTGCTTTTTCCATTACATCAATTTCCCCGATCGCGAAACCATGCAGCAGATTGTTGATGTGCACTTTCCCGACATCAAACTGACCTTGGTCAAGGAAGCGCTGGACATTTTCTTTGACATCCGCAAGGTGCCGGGTCTGAAGAAAAAACCGTCTACCAGCGAATTGGTGGACTGGTTAAAACTGCTGTTGTCCGATGACATTCCCGATGAAATCCTGAAAAACCGCGACACCACCAAGGCCATTCCGCCGCTGTATGGTGCGCTGCTGAAAAATGAGCAGGACGTGCATATGCTGGAACGGCTGGCCTTTATGGCGCGTCGGGAAAACCGGTAATGTTGCTGAATTTTCTGAACGGACTACGGGCGCACAATGTGCCCGTATCCATCAAGGAATTGCTGGTGCTGATTGAGGCACTGGAGGCGCGGCTGGCGTTCGGCTCGGTGGACGATTTCTACCTACTGTCGCGCACGGTGCTGATCAAGGATGAAAAACACTACGACCGTTTCGACCGGGCATTTGCCGCCTATTTCAAGGGCCTTGAACATATCGATGATATTTTCGAGGCGTTGATTCCCGACGACTGGGTCCGGTCCGAGTTCCTGAAGCAGTTAAGCGAAGAAGAAAAAGCCAAAATCGAATCCATGGGCGGGTTGGAAAAGCTCATTGAGGAGTTCAAAAAACGGCTGGATGAACAGAAAAAGCGCCACCAGGGCGGTAACCGCTGGATTGGTACCGGCGGCACGTCGCCTTTTGGCAATTCCGGCTATAACCCGGAGGGCATTCGCGTAGGTGGCGAGTCGCGCAATAAAAGCGCGGTCAAAGTCTGGGACAAACGCCAGTTTAAAAACCTGGACGACTCGGTGGAGCTCGGTACCCGCAATATCAAAATGGCGCTGCGCAAACTGCGAAAATTTGCCCGCCAGGGTGCGGCCGAAGAGCTGGATCTGAAAGACACCATCCGTTCCACCGCGCGCAATGCAGGTCTGTTGGATATCAAAATGGTGCCCGAGCGCCACAATGCGGTAAAGGTGCTGTTATTCCTGGATGTGGGCGGTTCCATGGACCCTTACATCAAACTGTGTGAAGAAATGTTCTCGGCCTGTAAAACCGAGTTCAAGCACCTGGAGTATTTTTACTTCCATAATTTTATTTACGAGCGGGTGTGGAAAGACAATCTGCGCCGGCACCAGGAAACCACGCCGCTGTTCGATGTACTGCACAAATACTCCAGCGATTACAAGGTGATCTTTGTCGGCGATGCCTCCATGGCACCCTATGAAATCGCCAGCCAGTACGGCAGTGTGGAGCACATGAACGAAGAGCCAGGCTACAAGTGGATGCAGCGCCTGACGGAAACGTTCAACAAGGTGATCTGGCTTAACCCCGTGGGTGAGCAGTACTGGGATTACACCCAATCCATCGGCATGACCCGCGAGCTGGTGGACAATCACATGTACCCATTGACACTGGAAGGGCTGGAGCGGGGCATCAAGTACCTGACCAAATGAGGCGCGATGGCGCCTCTGCCCGGCATCGGGGCTTGGTGCGGGTTTGTCCATGGGCCCGTGGCTCCTTATAATCGCCCCTTTTTCAGTCTGTGGCGCCCATGACACCCGTGGATTTATCCCCTTACTTCACCCGACTCGACGGTTTAATGGCCAGCGATCGCGCCAGCCTCCGGCGTCGGCTGGTGCAGGCACGCCGACGGCAAGAACGCGGGCAACGCATCGACAAGATGGTCGCAGGCCTGGATGATGCTTTCGCCACTGCGTCCGCGCGCGCCGAGCGGCGCCCGTCACTGGTGCCAGCCATCACCTTCCCCGACGCCCTGCCCGTATCCCAGCGCGCCGATGAAATTGCGGCGTTAATCGCCAAGCATCAGGTGGTGGTGCTGGCCGGCGAAACCGGCTCGGGCAAAACCACGCAGCTGCCGAAAATCTGTCTGCAACTGGGTCGCGGCATGCAGGGCCTGATCGGTCATACCCAGCCGCGCCGGTTGGCGGCGCGCACCGTGGCGCAGCGCATTGCGGAAGAGCTCGGCACCCAGCTGGGGGATCGGGTGGGTTACCAGGTGCGCTTCAATGACCAGAGCAGCGACGATACCCTGGTGAAGCTGATGACCGACGGGATTCTGTTATCGGAAATTCAGAACGATCCGCTGCTGACCCGCTACGACACCCTGATTATCGATGAGGCACACGAGCGTTCGCTCAATATCGATTTTTTGTTGGGCTACCTGAAACAGATTCTGCCCAAGCGCCCGGACCTGAAACTGATTATCACGTCAGCCACCATTGATCTGCAGCGCTTTTCCGCGCACTTTAACGATGCGCCGATTATCGAAGTCTCGGGCCGCACCCACCCGGTGGAAATCCGCTACCGGCCACCGGAAGACGAAGAGGGCGATTTAGCCGATCAGATCGTTGAAAGTGTGAACGAATTGCTGGCGGCAGAAAAATCCAGTGGCCGGCGCGGCGGCGATATACTGGTGTTTTTGGCCGGTGAGCGGGAAATCCGCGAAACGGCGCTGGCGCTCCGGCGCGCACAATTGCAGCATATCGAAGTATTGCCACTCTATGCGCGTTTGAGTTTGGCCGAACAGACGCGGGTATTTGCCGCCCACACCGGCCGGCGTATTGTGTTGGCCACCAACGTGGCGGAAACGTCCATTACGGTGCCGGGTATCCGCTATGTGATTGACCCGGGTCTGGCACGCATTTCCCGCTATTCCTATCGCACCAAAATCCAGCGGCTACCCATTGAACCGGTATCGCAGGCATCGGCCAATCAGCGCGCGGGCCGGTGTGGCCGGGTCAGTGAAGGCATCTGTATCCGGCTCTATTCCGAGCAGGATTTCAATAACCGGCCGGCGTTTACCGATGCAGAAATCCTGCGCACCAATCTGGCGGCCGTTATCTTGCAAATGTTGTCGTTACGCATGGGCCACATTGAAGATTTCCCGTTTGTGGACGCGCCGGATTCGCGCCTGATTAACGACGGTGTGAAGTTGTTACAGGAATTGCAGGCGATAAACGAAAAGCGCGAGATGACCGCGCTGGGGCGTCAGTTAGCCAGGCTGCCGGTGGACCCCACGCTCGGGCGCATGTTGTTGGCGGCCGACAAGCTGCAATCGCTCGAAGAAGTGTTGATTGTAGTGAGCGCCCTGGCGGTGCAGGACCCGCGCGAACGGCCAGCCGACAAGCAGCAGGCGGCAGATGAAAAGCATCGCCGGTTCAAGGATGACGATTCGGATTTCAGTGCCTGGATCAATCTCTGGCGTTACATCGAAACCCAGCGCCAGGATCTATCCTCCAGCCAATTCGCCAAACTCTGCAAGCGTGAATTTCTGAGCTGGCTGCGGATCAAGGAATGGCGCGATATCCACTTGCAACTGCGGCTGGCGTTGAAAGATCTGAAGCTTGGTTTTAATAAAGCCGAAGCCAGCCGTGAAGCCATACACCGCGCACTCTTGCCCGGACTTCTGAACAATCTGGGCTTCAAGGCTGAAGACCGCGAATACCTGGGCGCGCGCTCGCGCAAGTTCCAGATTTTCCCCGGCTCGTTTCTCAGCAAAAAACAACCCAAATGGATTGTGGCGGCGGAGTTGCTGGAAACCTCGCGCCTGTTTGGCCACACAGTGGCTAAAATAGAACCGGAATGGGCCTTGGATGCTGCCCAGCACCTGGTGAAGCGCGAACACTTTGAACCTCACTACCACGTCAAATCCGGTCAGGTGATGGCGTTTGAAAAGATCAGCCTCTACGGCCTCACGCTGGTGGAAAAAAAGCGTGTGGCGTTTGGAAAAATTGATCCGGCGCTCGCGCGCGAAGTGTTTATTCGTCAGGCGCTGGTGGAGGCCAATTACCGTGGCAAGGGTAAGTTTTTCAAGGCCAATCAGGACTTGATAGCGAGCCTGGGCGAATTGGAAGCTAAGTCGCGTCGGCGCGATATTCTCGTGGACGATGAAACTATCTACCGCTTTTTTGACGAGCGTTTGCCGGCCGATATCGTCAATCTGGCGGGTTTTGAACACTGGCGCAAAGCCGCAGAGCAGCAGCAACCCAAATTGCTGTACCTGACCCGCGACTACCTGATGCAACACGACGCAGGTGCAGTCACCGAAGCGCAATTCCCCAACAGCCTCAATCTCGGTGGCCTGGAATTGCCGCTGCAATACCATTTTGAGCCCAATCACGCCGACGACGGTGTCAGTCTGATGGCGCCGGTAAGCGTGTTGCACCAGATTCCCGAGCACCGCCTGGAATGGGTAGTGCCGGGCATCCTGAAAGAAAAATGCGTGGCACTGATCAAGGGGCTGCCCAAGCAGTGGCGCAAACAATTTGTACCGGTGCCGGAATATACCGAGCGCGCACTGGCCCGCATGACCCCGGGCAATGAACCGCTGGCGTTGGCATTGGGCGAGCAGTTGTTCCGCATCAGCGGCAACCCGATTGACCCGGTGCTGTGGCAATCGGTGGTGGTCGATGACTATTACCGCATGAACATTATTGTGCTGGACGAAGCCGGCAAGCGCATTGACAGCGGCCGGGACCTGCTGGCGCTGCGCGAGCGTTACCGCGACCGGCTACAGGCCAATATCGAGTCGGCGGGTACCGATCTGGAACAGGAAAACCTGCAAACTTTCCCTGATCAGCCGCTGCCAGAGCAGACCCAATTCAAGCGCGCCGGTATCAGCATCCGGGTCTATCCGGCGTTGGTAGACGAGGGCGACAGCGTCGCATTGCGCATGCAGGATAACCCCGATGCGGCGCGCGCATTGCATCGGGCCGGGCTCGTTAAACTGCTGCTACTGCAAATGCCGGAGCACACCAAGTACCTGCAAAAAGAACTCCTGCGGGGCAAAGACATCGGCCTGACGGTGGCTAATATGGGCAGCCGGGAACAGGTGGCGCAACAGTTGATGATTGCCGCAATGACCCAGCTGGTGGAAGAGGCGGGGGGCTTTGAGGTTCGCACGCCGGCGGCGTTTGCCGGGCTCTGCACACAGCTGCAAACGGCATTGGTGCCGCGCGCCACGGAGTTGGGGGCGGCGCTCGTCAGCGCTCTCTCGCAGCTGGTTGAGGTGCGCAAAACCCTGAAAAGTAACCGCAACGCACTGATGCTGGCATTTTGCCTGTCGGACATCAAAAACCAGCTGGAGGGTCTGTTTAATCCGACGGTGTTGGCGCAATTGCCGGCGGACGGCCTGCGCCAGTATCCCCGTTATCTGAAAGCCATCTTGTTGCGGCTGGAAAAAGCGCCCCAGAACGTTCAGCGCGATAAGTTGGGCATTGCGGAATGGACCAAAAACCATGAGGCCATGCAGGCGGTGGTGGCCAAACTGGGCGATCACAAGGCCAGCCTCGAATCTAAGCTCAGGGAGTATCGATGGTTATTGGAAGAGCTGCGTATTTCGCTCTTTGCCCAGACCATCAAGACCCTCCAGCCGGTATCCTCCAAGCGATTGGGTAAGCTGTTGCAGGAAATCAAAGACGCCCATGGGCTGGTCGGTTGATCGCAGGCTGCTGTCGTTTGGTCGCGACCAGGGAAAAATGTGCCGTAACCCTCGATTTTTATTGTGCCTATACTGTAACGTCGTGGCAGTGAGACGCTCTAAGTCACTGATTACGCAAATAACCCCGCTACGGGGTGAATAATAAAGGGCACACTAAGGAGAAATCTTATGTCCAAATCGATGAAAACCCCGTTTGCTGCTGCGATTGGCGCTGCTTTCCTGGCATCTGCGGCCATGTCGTCCTCTGCGTTGGCAGCGGAAAACCCTTTCTCTGCTCAGGAATTAAGCAGCGGTTACAATCTGGCCGACAACCACGCCGAAGGTAAGTGTGGCGAAGGCAAGTGCGGTGAAGGCAAAGCCAAGAAAGAAGGCAAGTGCGGCGAAGGCAAGTGCGGTGAAGGCAAATGCGGCGGCGACAAAGCCAAGAAAGAAGGCAAATGTGGCGAAGGCAAGTGCGGTGAAGGCAAGTGCGGCGGCGACAATGCCAAGAAAGACAAAGCCAAGAAAGAAGGCAAGTGTGGCGAAGGCAAGTGCGGTGGTGCGGCCTGAGCTGACTAGCGGGAGTTACTTGTGACGTCATCCGTTATAACGTCTCCCCCCAACCGGCGCTTGGCGCCGGTTTGGGTTTAAGGCGATCGGAAATGCAATCGTTTCGTGTGCTCACCCCGCGCGATGTGGATTTCATGGAAGTGGCACCTGAAAACTGGATCGGCGTGGGCGGCCGGTTCGGTGAGCAATTCCGGGATTACACCCGGCAATTTCCGTTTTACGCCCACGGATTATCATTATCCATTGGCAGTCCATCGCCACTGGACACCGGCCTGATTGAACGGATCAGACATTTCCTCGACCAGCATGCGGTGCGCGCTTATAGCGAACACCTGAGCTACTGCAGTGACGAGGGTCATTTGTACGATTTGCTGCCGATTCCTTTTACGGAGGAGGCGGTGCATTACGTGGCAGCGCGGGTGCGCGAGGTGCAGGACAGGCTTGGCCGACGGATTGCGTTGGAAAATGTGTCCTACTATCTGACTGCCGGTCAGGACCTCACCGAGCTGGAATTTATCAACGCAGTGCTGACCGAAGCCGATTGTGATCTGTTGCTGGATGTTAATAACATCTATGTCAACAGCATCAATCACCGCTATGACCCCATGGCATTTTTGCGTGGATTGCCCGGTGAGCGCACCGCTTACTACCATATCGCCGGCCACTACGATGAGGCCGACGACCTGAAAGTGGATACCCACGGCGCCGACGTGATAGCCCCCGTGTGGGACCTCTTGTTGGAAGCGTATCTCTTGTACGGCGTTAAACCCACGCTTTTAGAGCGCGACTTCAATATCCCGCCCGTGCCGGAGTTATTGGCGGAACTGAATCAGGTCAAACAAATACAGCATCAGGCGTTGTCCTTGGGTGCGAAGGATTGTCGACCGCAGCGGGTAAACGGGTAGCAGCGCGCATGGCAACGTCCTCCCCTCTGGCTGAACAACAGGTGGCGCTGACGCGTTATCTGCGCAACCCTGAACAGGAAGTGCCGCCCCAGGGCATGGAGCCCAGACGGCTGAAAATCTATGAAGAACTTCTGTTCAACAATGTAGAAGGCTTCCTCAACAGCGGCTTTCCCGTGTTCCGCTCCCTGTTGGCCGATGATGACTGGGTTCACTTAGTGAGGCAGTTCTTTGTGCTCCACCGGGCACACACGCCTTATTTCCTCGAGATCGGAGAAGAGTTCCGTACGTTCATCGATGGTGTTGATCTGGCCGGATTCGGCTTGCCGGCATTTGTGCCGGAGCTGCTTCACTACGAATGGGTGGAGCTGGCACTGGATGTCTCGGATGCGGTCCTGCCACCTGAACGGGACCAACAGGTGGATCACGTCTGCCGCTTGCAGCTGTCACCACTGGCCGTGGTGCTGGCCTACCACTACCCGGTACAACAAATCGGGCCAGGTTATCAGCCCGGTTCGCCGCCGGCGCAACCGACCTTTTTAGCGGTGCACCGGGATCGCAGTCACAGAGTCCGTTTTGTCGCCCTCAATGGACTTACCTATGCCTTGCTGAATAGCATTGAGCAGTCGGATGAGGCGGGCATCAGCCTGGGCGAACTGGCCTCGTCACTTTACCCGCTGGTGCACGGAACCCAGGCCGAGCCGATGCCGGACGTGTTCCAGGAGCAGGTGAAATCTACCCTTCAGCAATTGGCAGACCAACAGATATTGTTCATTTGCTAATTCAGGGTGGCCGTCTATGCTGAGTTGCAATCGGGTTTTTTGACAGTTTTGTGACAACGGCGACGCAGCACCTCATACATTGCTATTAGAAAAATTTTTTTTATCCAAATTAGTTTTAACCTCGACGCCCCTGTCATTTTTCTGCAATATTCCGCCGCCAGAATGCATGGCCATCCGGTGAAGACATTCTCGGAAGACGCCGCCCGGCTTATGCGAACCGGGTTGGCGGATCTGAACTTCCTATTAGCAAAGGGGACAAACCATGAAATTCACTCAAAAATTGCTGCCATTTGCCATCGCGGCGGTTCTGCCCGCAGCAGCCCTGGCAGAGGGCCCGATTGACGGCACCATCTACGGAAAAATCAACCTGAGCGTTGAAAGCCAGGACGAAGCGGGTGAAACCGTTCAGGCGCTGGAAAGCAATGCGTCGCGTTTGGGTTTCAAAGGCAAGACTGCGCTGAACGACGGCCTGTCTGTGATTTATCAGTTGGAATACGAAGTGGACCCCGATGCGGGCGAAGACGTATTCAAGCAGCGTAACAGCTACGTGGGTCTGGCCGGTGGCTTCGGTACCGTGATCGCCGGTAACCACGACACGCCCACCAAACTGCTGCAAAACAAAGTAGACCTGTTCAACGACCTGCAGGGTGATATCAAAAGCATCATCACCAAGAGCGAAAAGCGCGCACCCAACACCGTGATGTACAGCACGCCTGAAATGGGTGGTTTCTTCGCCCAGGGCGCCTACATCATGAGTGAAGACGAAACCGTTGATGACGGTTCCTCTCTGGCGGCCGGTTGGCAAAACGACCTGCTGTACGTGGGCGTGAGCTACGACACCGATGTGCGCGCACAGGATTCCAATGTAATCCGTGCCGTGGTTCAGGCAAACCTGGGTGACTTCCAGGTGGGTGCTTTGGTTGAAAGCGATGACACCGCCAACGTTGAAAACGATGGCTGGATGCTGAGCGGCCAGTACAAGTTAGGCAGCTGGGCACTGAAAGCCCAATATGGTCAGTCTGACATTGCTGCTGCTGGCGGCGAAACCTACTCATTGGGTGCCGATTACAAGCTGGCTAAAAACACCAAGGTGTTCGGTTTCTATACGAACGAAACCGCTGATAGCGCAGCCAGAGAAGCCGATTACTTTGGTATCGGTATGGAACACAAATTCTGATTTCATTGTCGGATGCGTGTAAAAAAGGGTGCCTGGCACCCTTTTTTTATGGCTGGAGAAAACACCATGAACAGATTGATTTTGTTGTTGTGTCTTGGCGCAGCCTTGCCCGTGGTGGCGGAGCAGCGCCTGGACGAAGCGGGCAGGCCGTGTGAAGAAGCGGTAGACCTGGCGGAGCGCGGCCAGTTTCACCGGTTGCATTTTGAGTGCGCGCAAAAGCCGGAAAAGGCCTATGACGTCCCATCGCCGGAAGCCGGGGAACCGGTTCACGTCCCGGGCGCTGAGTATCACGCCAAAGCGTCGTTTGCCAATGCAGAGAGTGTCTCCGATGCGGTTAACGAGCTGTTCAGCCAGATGATGACCCACTGCCCCAAGGGGTGGCAAAAGGATCGGGAATGGGTGGAAGCTACTAATGAAGGCTTCGCGCTTTTTTACCAATTCACCTGTAGCGACCTGTAACATCCCGCCACGTGCTATCTCTTCAATAGCCAAACGCCTACAATAGCGCCGGATTAACGGCCGCGGGGCGGCTCGAGCGTAAGGAAAGGAGTGATTTGATGGCTAGTTGGCGGGTACTGACTCGGTCACTGGTATTGCTGATGGCAATGTCTGCCCTGTCGGCAGGGGCAAATGAAACGGCCACCGAGGTTGACCCGTGGGAAGGTTTCAACCGCGCTATGTTCAGCTTCAACACCGGGCTGGACGATTACATTATGCGCCCGCTGGCCAAGGGCTACCGCGCCGTGCTGCCCGATCCGGTTGAAACCGGTGTCGATAATGTGTTCCTGAATCTGCGCGAAATCACCAACGTATTCAACGATATTCTGCAGTGGAAATGGGACAAGGCTGCCAATGATACGGCGCGCTTCCTGATCAATACCACCGTGGGGGTGGCGGGCGTTTTTGACGTGGCCGGACACTTTGGTCTGTTGCGGGGCGATGGCGAAGATTTTGGCCAGACTCTGGCTGTGTGGGGGGTAGGACAGGGGCCTTACATGATGTTGCCATTCCTGGGCCCATCCACCCTGCGTCGCACCGTTGCTATCCCACTCGACCTGGATACCTTGCCGATTGTGCAAATCAAGGACATTGCCACCCGCAACTCGGTGTTGGCATTCCGCTTTGTGGCATTGCGGGCGCAATTGTTGCCGTTTGAAGAAACGATTACCGGCGACAGCTATATTTTCATTCGCGATGCCTACCTGCAGAACCGTCAGTTCCTGATCAATGACGGTGTGGTAGAAGATGACTTCGGCGGTGATTTCGACGAATACGGAGATTATTGAGGAGCGGGTTCTGTGGGATCAACTCTGTGGGAGCGGCTTCCTAGCCGCGAATGGGCTGGCACTGAACCCCTTCGCGGCTAGGAAGCCGCTCCCACAGAAGGCGCGTCCGCTGAAAAAACCGCTGTAACAGAATCGGATGGTCTACTCGCCGCGCCAACAAGAATCCAAAAAAGGGGCCAAGGCCCCTTTTTTCATCCGATCAGTTCATCGATCTCCAGTCCCAGTGTGCAGGTCTCATTCGGACCTGCATGCACTCTGGCCACGTGGGCTTTGGCCCGCAGCATGGGGCTATGGCCGTGACTGGAGCTGAGGCTGATGGTGAGCTGGGTGCCTACCGGTAACGCTTTGTCGATCTCCACCGCCATGCCGCCACCGCTCAGGTCGCTGCAAAATCCCTGCAATTCGGCATCATCCGACGTGTGGATTTCAACGGGGGAATCAATGCGCATCCGGATGAAATTACGTTTTTCACTGTAGGCGCGATTGGCGAGACTCATAACATACTCCCTGCATGATAGAGGCGGTGGCCTCGTTTATTATAGTGCACGGGTAAGCATGAGGGGCTTGCCAGTGCCGAGGTGGATGCTTGTCTTGCGGGCGCCTGACTAACCTCACTAACCTGAGGGGTTGCGGGCCAGAGGGATTGCGGGGCGCCAAGTGTGTTTTTTGCACAACTTGGACAGTAACGATACACCTGAATTCGTGCTTTGCACAGCTTGAATCCGGGTGATCTTGGGAGTAGGGTTAGGGGTTTCCCGCTTTCTGAATCGCTGCATTGTGTTCTGGCCATATCCTGGGCCGCCAATGTTTGCTCTGTGCGAGTTAACTGCGTGGTTATGACTACAGCTGAGCAGCGCCGGCTGCTCATCATCGACGATGACGCCATCGTGCGTCAGAGCATAGTGATGTATCTGGTGGACAGTGGCTTTCACGTGGTGGAAGCCGCCAACGGGCAGGAAGGCCTGAATCTGTTCAGCGAGCTCACGCCCGATCTGGTTCTCACCGATTTGCGCATGCCGGGCATGGATGGCCTCCAGGTATTGCGTGCTATCCATGAATTCTCGCCTGAAACCCCGGTGATTGTGGTGTCCGGGGCAGGCGTGGTGACCGATGTGGTGGAAGCGCTGCGGTTAGGTGCCAGCGATTACCTGATCAAACCCGTGGTCGACATGGAAATGCTGGTCCATGCCATCAATAAATCTCTTGAGCGCCGCGATTTACTGGCGGATAACCGCCGCTACCGGAGCCAGTTGGAGTCGGTGAACAAAGACCTGCGCGAGCACCTGCGGGTACTGGAGCGCGACCAACAGGCCGGCCGCCAGGTCCAGCGGCGTTTGTTGCCGCGCCGGCCGCAAACCCGCGGCGAATACCATATTGCTTATCATATAGAGCCCTCCTTGTACCTGAGTGGCGATTTCATCGATTACGCATTTCTGGGCAATCGTTACCTGGCGTTCTACCTGGCAGATGTGTCGGGTCATGGCGCCAGTTCGGCGTTCGTGACCGTATGGCTGAAGCATCTGGTGACCCGCCTGGTGCGCGAAGAGGAGCTGTACAACGACGCCAGCAGTTTTGAGCAGGGCCCGGGCTATTTGCTGGAAGTGATCAATCGCGAGCTGTTGGAAACCAGTCTTGGCCACCATCTCACCCTGTTTACCGGTGTTATCGATACCCATACCCACGAAATGCGTTATGCCATTGCAGGGCACCTGCCGATGCCGGTGATGGTGACGCCGGATGGTGCCGACTTTTTACCGGGCGAAGGCAAAGCAGTGGGGATTTTCAAAGATGCCGAATGGGCGGTTTTTTCGCTGAGCCTGCCGCCTCAATTTGCGCTGATCGCGCTGTCCGATGGCATTCTGGAAGTCCTGCCCGAGGGCGATCTGGCGCAAAAAGAAGTTGAATTGTTGCGCCGGCTGAGTAACATGCCGCGCACTGTTGACGCAGTGTGCCAGACCCTGGGGGTTGGCTCGCTGCAGGAAGCTCCCGACGACATAGCCGTGTTGTCCCTGTCTCGAGGACTGGAGAGTGCGTGAAGGCCAGATCCTGGTGGCTGACCACCAGGGTGTCTATGTAATCAAACTCACGGGCGATGTGCGCCTGACCCTGTGTATCTCGTTTGATGCCTTTATCGAGCGCATGTTCGGCGATCCGTCATTTGTGTCAGTGGTCTTCGATCTGATCGAAGCGCAGGCCATTGATTCCACCACCTTGGGCCTGATGGCCAAAATCTCCCTGATGGCGCAGGAGCGTTTCCGGCTGGTGCCTACCCTGGTCAGCAACAATCCCTCTATCGATCGCATTCTTCAAACCATGGGATTTTCCGAGATTTTCTGCATCGTCAAAGAAGGCGATGCGGATATCCGGGGCGCGGAAGCCCTGTGTGCAGATTGCGCCGATGAAGGTGAGGTGAAACAACGGGTGCTGGAGGCGCACAAAATTCTGGTGGGCCTCAATGCCACCAATCAGGAAGCCTTCAAAGACCTGATTGCCAGTCTCGAAGACGACTGATTATTCCCGGGCCAGAACCTTGGCGCGGATAAACTCGCTGTGCGGCAGGTACATTAATTCGGCCAGTTTCCGGATAGTGTGTTCTTCGTAACGATCCAGATTGCCATCGGCATAGGCCAGCTGCCACATGGCCAGCACCAGTTCAAACTTCTGCTCTGGCTCGAATTCCGCGTTGATGACCCGGGTAAATTCAAAGTGCGAGACCGCATCGGATTGCGCCTGCCGGGCCCGTTCGATCATGGCCTTGGTTTCCGCCGGGCTCAGCCCGAATGTGCGCTCGATGGCCCGGCACAGGCTGGCGGTTTCAGCCTCATCCAGATGGCCGTCGGCCATGCCCACTTCCACCAGCAGCGCAATCGCCGCCAGCTGATGACAGGGTTTGGCTTCGATGGCGGGGGTGTCGAATAATTGTTTCAGCAGGTCAACAATCACAGTCGGCTCCGGATAGGTTCGAGCGCGCGGTAAACCAATTCCGCATCGGCGCCGGGCTTGTGGGCCTCGGCGCTGATAATCCGACGGAATTGCTTGCCGCCGGGCTGGCCATGAAACAGGCCCAACAGGTGACGGGTGATGTGGTGCAATCGCATACCGGCGCTCAGTTGCTTGTCGATGTAGCCCATCATCTGGTCAATCACGGCCAGGCGATCGATGGTTACCGGGGGCTGGCCGTAAATGGCGGCGTCCACCTCGCTCAGCAGCCAGGGATTGTGGTAGGCCTCGCGCCCGACCATCACGCCATCCACATGCGCCAATTGGGCCTGGCAATCGGCCAGGGTTTTGAGCCCGCCATTGATAATGATCTCCAGATCCGGGAATTCCTGTTTCAGTTTGTGTACCCGATCGTAATTGAGCGGCGGAATTTCCCGGTTTTCTTTCGGACTGAGGCCCTTCAGCCAGGCCTTGCGCGCATGCACGATAAAGGTGACGCACCCGGTGGCGGCGATGGGTGCAACAAAGTCCAGCAAGCCCTGATCATCGTCCATATCATCGATGCCAATGCGGTGTTTGACCGTCACCGGAATCTGTACCGCATCCTGCATGGCTTTGATGCAGTCGGCCACCAACTGTGGCTGTGCCATCAGGCAGGCGCCAATCATGCCGTTTTGGACCCGGTCTGACGGGCAGCCGCAATTCAGGTTCACTTCGTCATACCCCCAGCTTTCGGCCATTTGCGCACAGGCGGCCAGTTCCTGCGGGTTGCTGCCGCCCAGCTGCAATGCAACCGGATGTTCTTCCGGGTTGTAGTTGAGAAAGCGTTCGCGGTCGCCGTGGATCAGTGCGCCGGTGGTGACCATTTCGGTGTACAAAAACGCCTGCTTGCTCAACAGGCGCCAGAAGTAACGGCAATGGCGATCGGACCACTCCATCATGGGGGCGAGCGAAAATGCGCGTGGACTGATAGGCATACTAAAGCGGTAAAAATGACTGAGTTAGCGCCCCATTTTACCGTTTCCTACGCCGAAATTGGGAATCTGTGAGGTAGGTGTTTTAAAATACGGGGTCAACTGGTTAAACTGCGCCGCGTTTCAACCAGCACAACCAATCCATGCAAAGCACCACTATTGCCAGTAAGCCCATGACAACGAGCCCCTCGCGCCCCAAGGTCCTGAATCACCGGGCCAGCCGAACCGCGGAACAGTTGTATTTTCTGTTTCAGGGCGCTTATCGTCAGGAGGCGCGCTTGATTGGTGTGGGTGCCAGCGCCTATTTTGCCCCTTTGCAACGCGATGCGGCAGCGATCCGGCTTGCACCCTCACGCATGGTGGGGGTGGAGCAGGGCGGTGAAGTGATTGCCGTAGCCGAACTGATCGAACCCAGCAGCGCGCAGTCTTATTGCCTGATTCAGGGCTTGGCGGTTGAGCGCAATCATCAGGGCAAGGGCCTGGCCAAACGCGTATTGGGTGCCGTAATCAATACCTACCATAAAAAGGGTGTTGCACTCCGGGTAAAGACCGCCGTCGCAAACAAACCGGCCCAAAGTCTTTATTCCGCCCTCAAATTCCGGACTGTCGACCGTGAACAGGCTCACGGTGTCGACATTCTGGTCATGGAGTACCAGGCCGACTGAAGGCCGGTTTTGCTGACCGTTCCGACCACTCTGGTCAATTTTGCAACCCAAGCTGGTTTCTTTTGCCATTGAGCCGCGAGCGCCATTGCGGGAGTCTATAGTACTTAGGCTCTCCGCCTCTGTGCGCATGGCGTGCAGGGCAGGGCTGGGTGCAACCCGGAATAAAACCCACGCAACCGTGGCTATAACGAGGAACCTCCATGATTTATTCAGGCAAGGCGATCACTGTACGCGCGCTGGACAATGGCATAGCGGAGCTGTGTTTTGATCTGGCTGACGACTCCGTCAATAAATTCAACCAACTGACGCTGGCCGAGCTGAAAGATGCCACGGCGGCTGTGGCGGCTGACAAAAGCATCAAGGGCCTGCTGGTTACCAGTGGCAAAGATTGCTTTATCGTGGGGGCCGACATCACTGAATTTGGCGCCAACTTCTCCAAGTCCGAAGAAGACATCGCCGCCGAGGTGTTTGAAACCAACAAGATCTTTAATGCGGTGGAAGACCTGCCTATTCCCACCGTGACTGCCATCAACGGCGTGGCGCTGGGTGGCGGTCTGGAAATGGCCCTGGCCACCGACTACCGCGTGCTGGCCGAAGGCGTGAAAATCGGCCTGCCGGAAGTGAAGCTGGGCATCATGCCGGGCTTTGGTGGTTCTGTTCGTCTGCCGCGCATCATCGGTGCGGATAACGCCATCGAGTGGATTGCCGGCGGTAGCGAGAACCGTGCGGAAAAAGCCTTTGCCGACGGCGCTGTCGATGCGCTGGTTGCACCGGCATTGCTGCGCGATGCAGCGATCGATTTGCTGAATCGTGCCATCAGCGGCGAGCTGGATTACAAAGCCAAGCGCCAGGAAAAACTGGAAAAGCTCAAGATCAACGACATCGAATCCCTGATGGTGTTTGAAACCGCCAAGGGCTTCGTAGCCGGTAAAGCGGGCAAGCATTACCCTGCGCCGGTAACCGCCGTAAAATCCATGCAGAAAAACTCCACCCTGGGTCGCGACGACGCACTTAAAGTAGAAGCTGCCAGCATTGGTAAGCTGGCAAAAACCGGCGCTGCTGCAAGCCTGGTAAGCCTGTTCCTGGGTGACCAGATGCTGATGAAAAAAGGCAAGAAGCAAGCCGCCGGCGCGAAGAAAATCGAGCAAGGTGCTGTGCTGGGTGCCGGTATCATGGGTGGCGGTATTGCTTACCAGTCGGCCTACAAAGGCACGCCCATCATGATGAAAGACATCGCCCAGGCGGGTCTGGATCTGGGCATGGGCGAAGCCGCCAAGCTGTTGTCCAAACTGGTTGAGCGCGGTCGCATGACCACCGACAAAATGGCTAAAGTACTGACCGCCATTACGCCGACGCTCAGTTACGAAGGCATCGACAAAGCCGATGTGGTGGTGGAAGCCGTGGTGGAAAACCCCAAGGTCAAACACGCCGTGTTGGCAGAAGTGGAAGGCAAAATGCGCGCGGATGCCATTCTGTCATCAAACACCTCCACCATTTCTATCGATTATCTGGCGCAGCCACTCAAGCGCCCGGAAAATTTCTGCGGCATGCACTTCTTTAACCCGGTGCACAAGATGCCATTGGTGGAAGTGATCCGCGGTGCCAAAACCTCCGACACCGCCGTGGCGGCGACCGTGGGTTACGCACTGGCCATGGGCAAAAAGCCCGTTGTAGTCCGCGACTGCCCCGGCTTTTTGGTGAACCGCATCCTGTCGCCCTACATGGGCTGCTTTATGCAGATGGTTAACGAAGGCGCCGACTTCGTGCAGATCGACAAGGTCATGGAAAAATTCGGCTGGCCCATGGGCCCCGCTTACCTGTGTGACGTGGTGGGTATCGACACCGGTGTACACGCCGGCGAAACCATGAGCGAAGGCTTCCCCGATCGCATGAAGTACGACTTCAAAACTGCCAGCGAAGTGCTGTACGAGGCCAAGCGTTTTGGTCAGAAGAACGGCAAAGGCTATTACGCTTACGAGCTGGACAAAAAAGGTCGCCAGAAAAAAGTGGCCGACGAGTCTGTGTGGGCGCTGTTGAAAGATCATGTGGCACCGCGCAAGGACGTGTCTGATGAGGAAATCACCGAGCGCCTGATGGTCTCCCTGTGTCTGGAAGCGGTTCGCTGCCTGGAAGACGGCATTGTGGATTCTGCCACCGAACTGGATATGGCACTCATATACGGCATTGGTTTCCCACCCTTCCTGGGCGGCGCCATCCGTTATATGGAGTCCATGGGCCTGGCTAACTTTGTGGCCATCGCCGACAAATACGCGCACCTTGGCGGCTTGTACAAGGTGACCGATCAACTGCGCGCCAAGGCGGAAGCCGGCCAGAGCTACTTCGCCTAAGGAGAAATGAACATGAGCTTAAATCCAAGAGATGCCGTTATTGTCGATTGCGGTCGTACGGCCATGGGGCGTTCCAAAGGCGGCGTATTCCGTTTCACCCGTGCCGAAGATCTGTCGGCCGATCTGGTGAACTCACTGCTGGAACGTAACCCCAAGGTTGATCCGGCAGAAGTGGAAGATGTGATCTGGGGCTGTGTGAACCAGACCAAAGAACAAGGCTGGAACATCGCGCGCATGATGTCGCTGATGACCAAAATTCCACACACTGCAGCCGGCCAGACTGTGAGCCGTTTGTGCGGTTCTTCCATGAGTGCACTGCACACGGCGGCGCAGGCCATTCAGACCAACAATGGTGATGTATTCATCGTGGGTGGTGTGGAGCACATGGGCCACCTGCCCATGGATCACGGTGTAGATCCCAACCCGCGTTTGTCCAAGCACGCCGCCAAGGCGGCGGGCATGATGGGCCTGACCGCCGAATTCCTGGCCCTGATGCACGGCATGAGCCGCGAGCAGCAGGACGCCTTCGGTGAGCGCTCCCATCGTCTGGCCCACAAAGCCACATTGGAGGGTAAATTCGCCCGCGAAATCCTGGCCCGCGAAGGCCACGATGCCAATGGCTTCAAAATCATGGTGAGCACCGACGAAACCATTCGTCCGGAAACCACCGTGGAAGGTCTGGCAAAACTGCCACCGGCGTTCAATCCCAAAGGTGGCACCGTGACCGCCGGTACCTCCTCACAGATTTCCGACGGCGCCAGCTGTATGATTGTGATGAGTGCCGAGCGCGCCGAAGCCCTGGGCATTCAGCCCATTGCGGTGATCCGCGCCATGGCCGTTGCCGGTGTTGATCCGTCCATTATGGGTTACGGCCCTGTGCCTTCCACCCAAAAAGCGCTCAAGCGTGCCGGCCTCAGCATGGACGACATTGAAATCGTCGAACTGAACGAAGCCTTTGCCGCGCAAGCCCTGCCGGTACTGAAAGACCTGGGCATCCTCGACAAAATGGATGACAAGGTTAACCTGCACGGCGGCGCCATCGCACTGGGTCACCCCTTTGGTTGCTCTGGTACCCGTATCACCACCACGCTGTTGAACGTCATGGCCGACAAAGACGCTACCTTCGGTGTGTCTACCATGTGCGTGGGTCTGGGCCAGGGTATCACCACCGTCATCGAGCGCTTGAAATAAGCACTCAGTAGTCAGTTGCTTCTTCGGTTGTTTAACCCCAACCGTTCTGTTTAAACCGGCCTTGTGCCGGTTTTTTTTACCTTCACCGATTTTAAGTGGGGCATGCGTGGCATTGCCCATAGGCCTTGTATCCATGTCATCCCCAAAACGTCCCAATGATGAACAAACAAGGGGGATCCCCCTAGTGTTATCTTCACTATACTGACACCAGTCCAGAAAAATAAATGTTGGTTACAGGGGCCGATTGGAGGGAACCATTAAGTCATGTTTCGGACTATTCGATATGTCGTTTCCGCATTTAGCGTGCTTATGCCCGCAGTGGCAGTGGCTATGGATGTACTGGTATTGCCCTCGCCTCAAGTGGCCACTGACGCGAGAAATGAATATAAAAACGCTGTGCTGTTGCGTGCGTTGGAGCTTACACGTCCCGAATTTGGCGATTTTGAGCTGAACTTGAATGGCCCGAAAATGAAACGCCTTCGGGCCCTGTCAGCCATCCGTACCGGCGAATTGATCAATACGTATTTTTCGGTTGAGAGTCCTGAGTGGGAAGAAAACGCTATTCGCATTGATGTCCCCATACGAAGGGGTATTGTGAATTATCGGTTGTTACTGGTGCACCGCGATAATGCCAACGTGATTGGCAGTGCAAACTCTGTGCAGGATCTGCGGCGCTTCACCGCTGGCGTGCAAAGTGATTGGTCAACCAAGGGATTTCTTGAGCGCTATGGTATGCCAACGGTAGCTGGAGAAAGTTACAAAGGGTTATTTGTCATGCTGGCTGAGAAACGCTTTGATTACCTGCTACGGGGTGTTCATGAAGTTTATCAAGAACTCGAGCATCGGGCAGATGTTCACGCGTCATTGGTGGTCGCGCCAGACATTGCACTCTACATGCCCTTGAGCACTTATACCTATGTATCTCCCGCATCGCCGCGCATCGCCGAGAGACTGACATTGGGTTTGAATCGCATGCTGCAAAGTGGTGAATTGAATGCCATGTTCAGGCAATACTTTCAGTCGGCGCTGGACAAGGCTGATTTATGTCAGCGCCGATTGCTGTTTTTCAGCGAGGAAGACAAACAACAACACGTTAATCGCTCGCTGGCATTTATTGATCCGTGCGAAGCGCAATCAGAATAATGCATGGCCAGCAGTCCTATGCAAGAGTGCTTCTCTTCTGTGGCTTGCGCGCACGTCAGATGCTCATCCGTTGGTCTGATCAACTGACGGTCACGTAGCTTCCGTAGGTTGAACGAGGTGATGTTATGGGTCGATTAATTGGGACTGTCTTTTTTCTACTGTCTTTCGCCGTTGCTGGCTGCTCTGCCATTCACCGCGCCGAAGAGGCCGTGGCAGATATCGAGCAGGGTGTTGAAATGACGCCTGCGTATGCGCTTACAGAGGCTCAGGCGCGAACGGTGGTACTCTCTGCCTTCCGTGACGGTTGGCCCGATAAAACGCCTGAGCCCCTGGCTCAGGAAACGCTGGGCTATGAAATTATGCTGCACTTTGTAATCGACCGGGAGCGTCTGATCGTCGAAGTCATGCCAGAGGCCGATGCCGTAGCTTTCCGGGTGACCAACCGCGGGACGGCGCCGGTAGTGGGCGTGCCCGCGCGTGAGAAGATGGTGCAGCTAATCAGGCAGAAAGCGGCGCAAGCGGCGGGCACAGCCCTCTAGCAGGGTAATCCGGTTTAGTTTTCCTGTACCTTGGTGCTAGACTGAGGCTTCTCTGGCCCGGTGTATCAACCATGAAAGGAGGCAGGTATGAACGAGCTCAAAGGATTGCTGTCTGTTATGGTGGCGCGCTCTGCATCTGATTTGTACGTCAATGCAGAGGCCAGGCCCACCTTGAAAATCGACAATCAATTTCACGCGCTCGCCGGTCCGGCGTTGCCGCGTGCGCAGGTGGATGCGCTGATCAATGACCTGCTCACCGATGAACAACGCCAGCAACTGCAGGCCGATAAAGGCCTGGATTTTGGCATGGGCTTTGATGGCGTCGGGCGTTTCCGGGTGAACGTTTACTTCCAGAAAGGCAGTCTGGCCATGGTGGTGCGTTATATCAAGGATCGCATACCGGCACTCAGTGAACTGGGATTACCCGATGTGTTGCACGACCTGGCGCTGGAAAGCCGGGGGCTGGTGTTGGTGGTGGGGGCCACAGGTACCGGTAAATCCACCACGCTGGCGTCGATGATCGACTTCCGCAATACTCACAGGCCCGGCCATATTCTCACGGTGGAAGACCCCATCGAATACACCCACCAGCACAAACAATCGCTGATCAGTCAGCGTGAAATTGGTATCGATACTCATAGCTATGCCGATGCCCTGCGTTTCGGTTTGCGCGAAGCGCCGGATGTGATCATGATTGGCGAAATCCGCGATCCGGAAACTGCCCGCCAGGCGCTGCGCTACGCTGAAACCGGGCACCTGTGTTTGTCCACCATGCATGCCAATAATGCGCACCAGGCCATCGACCGGATGCTCAATTTTTTCCCGCACGATGAACAAGTGCGCGTGCGTCAGGACCTGGCGCAGTACCTGTTGGGCATTGTCAGCCAGCGTCGCGCCACCGGCGTGGATGGCCGGCGGGTGACGCCGGTGGAGTTGTTGCTGAACTCGCCCTACATCGCCGAACTGATCGATAGCGGCAAGCATGAAAAAATCAAAGACGCCATGGCCTCCGGCGATAACCCCAATTGCCAGACCTTCGATGATTCGCTCTATCATCTGATTACTGCCGGCCGCATCAGCGAAGAGGAGGGCATGCGGTTGGCAGATTCGCGCATTAATCTGGCGTTGCGTTTCAAAATGGGCAAAGCCGAGAGTGGCAGCCGTTACCTGACGCCACAAAAGCATTGGCTTTCAAAATCCGTGGATTTTTCCCGCTTCAGAACGTTTGCAGTGCAGCCAGCAGGTGCGGGTTTGTCACGACGGCCAGACCTGGAAGCGATTCTGAAGCAGGCTATCGAATCCGGTTTTCGTGACCGGGGTTATGCGTTATCGCACGAAAAACCGGATCTTCTGGTGCGCTTTGGGTTTGGTGTGGGGCAGGCGCCAGAATGGGTGGCACCCGATGAATCAAGCGAGCTGCAAGTTGCTGAGCAGGGCGCGGGTCGCGGCATTCTGGTGGTGCAGGCAACCACGTCCGCCGGCAAACCTGTGTGGCATTTGATGGCATCGCGCACTACCGGTCAGCAGGCGCGGGACCAGCAGGAAATCAACGTGGAAATTGCCAGCTTACTCAGCTCCCTGCCGCTGGCACAAAAAGCCTCGCGTGCACGTGCGGTTACCGGTTGAGCGTACGGAAGGCCTGGTATTGCCAGTCGCGCATGGCCAGTACCAGTGTGGTGCCGTGTCGCTCGGCCACATCGAGTCTTGCATCGGCCTGATTCAGGCGCTCAAAATCAATAATCAATTGGTCCAGTTTGCGTTGAAGTTCCTGTTGGCCGGAGGTCGACAACATCCCGTTCAGTACATGCAATTTGTTTTCAGGTTTGGAAAAGTCAGCCTGAAATAATTCCCGTTGCAGCCGTTCCATAAAAAAGCGTTCAATAGGGCCACCTGGGCGCCAGCGGAAATTGGGTGAAATTTTCAATTTGATGCGGTTTTTGGGTAACAGGTCGATGACCTGCATGCGATCGAGTTTAGCCAACAGCTGTATGCATTGAGCTTCGGTCAGCTGATAGTGTTGGGTCAGGTCTTCCAGCCGCCAGCGATTCAATACGCACACGGTCACCAATAACATGGTGGCATCACTGGCAATGGTTTGTTCCTGCTCCAGTGTCAGCTGCTTTAACGCGGTTTGGCCGTGCATGGCCTGAAACAGATCGGAAATTTCCAGCCCCATCAGCCGGCAAATGCATTCCAGTTGCGGCAGATCGAAGCCGCGGGTACTGAATAGCCGTTTGATGCTGGCTTCCGACAGCGACAAGGCTTGCGCCACCTCCCGGTAGCGGATCTTGTGCGCCCGGAGCTGGGCTTTGAGGGTATCGAGCAGCGCGTCGGCCTGTGCCATGATGTTGCCTGGGGAGGTAAAGCGTTAAAAGGTATCGTTATTCGATACTTTATAGCAAGTTTTACACAACTTTTGTATAAAAGGTGGTGTTATTTTGGCTGTTGGGGCATCTTGCCGGGCATCCAATCGGTTTCCAAGGAGAGGCAGCATGCCCAAATTGACGGACTTCCGGGGCTTTGTACCCTATATTGCGGTAGTGTTTCTCAATGCGTTTGTGGACCTGGGCCACAAGATCATCATTCAGAACACCGTGTTCAAGGTGTATGACGGCAACCTGCAAATCGTCCTCACGGCGATTGTGAACAGCCTGATTCTGCTGCCCTTCATATTGCTCTTTTCGCCCTCCGGTTTTCTCTCCGATAAGTACCCCAAACACCAGATTATGCGGGTCAGCGCCTGGGCCGTGGTGGCGGTGACCCTGTTAATCACCCTCTGTTACTACCAGGGCTGGTTCTGGGCGGCGTTTGCCATGACCTTGCTGTTGGCAATACAGAGCGCTGTGTACAGCCCGGCCAAATATGGCTATATCAAGGAGCTGGTGGGCAAAGAGCCGTTAGCGCGCGCCAATGGCGTGGTGAATGCCACCAGTATCCTTGGCATTCTGATGGGCACCTTTGTGTTTTCCGCTCTGTTCGAATTGCTCCTGCCCGCTGACCTGCCGAAGGACCCCGATGCCTTGCTGACCTTTCTGGCGCCGCTGGGATGGGTTCTGGTGGCCTTGGCCTCACTCGAATTGTGGTTGGCCCACAAACTGGAAGATCGCTCAGAGCCGCGGCCGGAGAAAGTATTCCGCCTGTCTCGTTACGCAAAGTTTATCTATCTGCGCAAAAACCTGCGGCTGTTGCAATCCCGGCCGGCGATCTGGTTATCGATTATCGGCCTGGCGACTTTCTGGGCCATTTCCCAGGTGGTGCTGGCGGCGTTTCCGGCCTTTGCCAAGGAGTCTTTGGGGGAGACCAATACACTGGTGATTCAGGGCATTCTCGCCTGCACCGGCTTGGGCATTATGTTGGGCTCCGTGCTGGCAGGGCGTTTGTCGCGCAATTACATCGAAACCGGATTGATTCCCGTGGGGGCGCTGGGTCTGACGCTGGCGCTGTTTGTCATGCCGGGTCTGTCCAGCAGTATGGCGTTGGCCTTGTGCTTCCTGATTCTGGGCACCATGGGCGGCTTGTTTATTGTGCCACTCAACGCCCTGATCCAGTTTCATGCGGGCCCCGGCCAGTTGGGTACCATTCTGGCCGGCAATAACTGGATCCAGAACATTGCCATGCTGAGCTTTCTGGTGGTGACTGTCGTCTTTGCCGCCTTGCAATTCAGTGCGGCCTGGCTGCTTGGTGCCTTGGGTATCGTTGCGTTGCTGGGTGCAGGTTACACCCTGTGGAAGTTGCCTCATGCCTTTACCCGACTGCTGGTGGGTTTTTTGTTTCGCGGGCGTTACAGGATCGCGGTGGCCGGGTTTGAAAACCTGCCGTCGGAAGGCCCGGTATTGTTGCTGGGGAATCACATCAGCTGGATCGACTGGGCACTGGTACAAATTGCCTGTCCGCGGCCGGTGCGTTTTGTGATGCAACGGGAAATATACAACCAGCCGTTGTTAAAACCGTTCCTGAAAATCTTCGGCGTTATCCCCATTGCCAAGGGCCACAGTGAAGAGGCCTTGCAGGATATCAATCAGCTGTTGCGCCAGGGTGAAGTGGTGTGCCTGTTTCCCGAGGGCGCCATCAGCCGCAATGGCCAACTGGGGAAATTTCACACCGGTTTTGAACGGGCTGCTGCCGGCCTTGAAGAGGGTGTGATAGTACCGTTTTATTTGCATGGTTTATGGGGTAGCAAGTTCTCCCGCTCCAGTGAGCGTTTGCGTGAGCAGCGCGCGCCCGAAGGCACCCGACGAGATCTGATTGTGGCGTTTGGCGCACCCCTGCCCATCGATACCAAGGCGAGCGAACTAAAGCAGAAAGTGTTTGAGCTGTCGGCCAGTGTGTGGCAATTCCACAGCGAAAATTTCGGTAACCTGGCGGAAACACTGGTGCAGCAAATGCGGCGCCATTGGCGGCAGCTCGCCGTGGTGGGCCCTCGCGGTGATGGTGAGCGTTACGGCGCCCTGTTTGGTCGTGCGCTGGCCTTGGCGGGTGAGATCAAGCGACGGGATTTGTCTGGCAAGGTGTTGAGTCTCGCGGTCGATGATCCGGCTGAGCGCCTGGTCGCCCATATGGCAGCGATACTTTCTGGCGCATCCGTCATTGTAACCGCTGGTGATAACGGCGCGGAATCGACCGCCGTTGCTACCCTTGTTGGTCAGAAAAACGCTGTAAATACGGCTGGGACTGAACTGCCGGAAGTGCCTGTCTACGATGGCAATGTCAGCTTGATCCATCGGCTGTGCGCGCGCTTTTTGCCATTGAACCTGATGCTGTTCCTGTTTGGGCGAAGCGTTGGCAACGATGCGCCGGTGAGTTGGCATCAACACAACGGCCGCTGGATCAGTTTTTCCGGCAGGGATCTTTTGCTGAATAGCAAACAGGTCAGCGATATGCTGAATACGAAAGAAGACGATGTGGTTGGTTCTTTTGCCCCCAAAGATTCGGCATTTGCCTGGTTGATGGCAGAGCTGATGCCGTTGCTTGAAGGCATGCCACTGGTAAGCGAAGCACCCGACCAGACCCTGGCCATCGCAAAACGTGTTGCACGTTGTAAAGTGACATTGTTGTCGCTTTCCCGCCAGCAATTGTTGGCGATGCTCGCCGACGAAAGCGTTGAGCCGTTGATGTTCGAGTCTGTGCGCATGGTCATCGTGGAATATGCAGGGGCTGAACGCGCTGAATTAAACGCACTGGCTGAATCCTTCGAAGCCCGATTCAATCAGCCGGTTTACTTTGGTTTATCGGCAATGCCTGCGGTAGCGGTTGTGGCCGTCAATGTGCCCGATGCATTGGATACCGCTTATTGGCGTATTCAACGCGGGTATTGCGCCGGTAGCGCAGGACTGCCGTTGCCGGGGCAGAGTTTGCGGCTCGTTGAGTCAAACGCAGGCGCTGCGCTGGCTGTGGCGGTCAGCCCGGCCAGAGGCCGCCAGCTGGCACAGGAAGGTTATAGGGTAGAGCATGAGCAAGGACAGGATTGGCTGGGCCTCGATTTCGCGGCCAGCCTGGATCAGGAAGGTTTTGTCCATTGCTGAAAATTCTCCGTCCGGATTGTGGGCGGAAAAATAGGGCAGGCGGTTGAAAAATTTCTCGCGTGTTCAGGCTTTATCATTAAATTCAGTTGTTAGGGGTAATGTTTTTTTATCAAAAAAACTGCCCCATTATTTTCCAATGTTGCCCCGCTTTTGTGCTAATGCAAGATCACCCTTTGCAATAAATATTGTCGCTAAATAGCTGTGTCGCAATAATTGTTCTGCTGGCGCGTTTTTCCTTGAGCTGACGTACCAGTATGGCGTCAATGTTTCTTACATTTTTTTACATTTCTTGGCGTTTTATTTCTTTTTTCATTTTCTTTTTGTTTATTCAATCATTTTGTCATCGATGACCGGTTGGCGATTTTCAACTGCGCTAGCCTCGTTGCTTGTGGGTCGACATCTGTTGACGCGGGTGCTGAGCTGCAGGTCATGCGGAAGTAGGGGGCTGTCACTTCCCGTCAATAATCAATACAGGGATTTAATAATGACAATCAAAAAAAGGGGCAGTTGTCTGCCTTGGTTCTGGGTGTTGCCACTGTTGTGGGCGCACAGGCAGCAGAGCGGGTAGCACTGCAGGAGCGGCCGGATATCGTTGCCAATTTACTGGGCGCGCCCGCACTCATGTCACAAGCTTCCAGCCAGCAGGCGCTGGGATTGACCACCGGTGACGATCTTCAGGTACGTCGAACTTACACCGATGCCGACGGCTCGGTGACGATTCGCTATCAGCAAACGTATCAGGGTTTGCCCGTGATAGGCGATGACGTGGTCATCAGCCGGCACAGTACCGGTATGTTCAAACGCGCACACGGCGCGGTACTGCAAGGCATTGCCAGCGACGTGAGCATGCTTACGCCGCGCATGACAGCCGATGCGGCTATGTCAAAAGCCAAGGCACGTACCATGGCTGGCGCGACTGTCATGGCTAACCGGGCACCGGTCAGTTATGAAAACGAATCGTCCCGTTTAGCCATATGGCAAGATGCCGCTGGCCGTGCGCGTCTGGTGTACGAGCTGACCTATGTGCAATACGGCGACGAGCCTAGCCGCCCCTACATCATCATGGATGCCCTTACCGGCGCGGTGTTGGAAGAACGCGATAATCTGCAATTTGCCAATGCCCAGGGCCCCGGCGGCAACACCAAGACCGGCCAATATTATTACGGCACCGACTTCGGCTACCTGAATGTCAGCCAATCCGGTTCTACCTGTACCATGAACAATACCAACGTGAAAACCGTGAACCTCAATCACGGCACGTCGGGCAGTTCTGCGTTCAGTTTTACCTGCCCTGAAAATACGGTTAAATCCATCAACGGCGCTTACTCGCCGTTGAACGATGCCCACTACTTTGGTGGTGTGGTGTTTGATATGTACCAGGCCTATGTGGGTACGGCACCGTTGACGTTCCAGTTGCAAATGCGGGTTCATTATTCGAACAATTATGAAAACGCCTTCTGGAATGGCAGTGCCATGACCTTTGGTGACGGCGCCAGCTATTTCTATCCGCTGGTCAGTTTGGATGTCTCCGCGCATGAGGTGAGCCACGGGTTTACCGAGCAGAATTCCAATCTGGTTTATTCGGGTAAATCCGGTGGTCTGAACGAGGCGTTTTCAGATATGGCCGGTGAGGCGGCGGAATATTTCATGAAGGGCACCAACGATTGGTTGGTGGGTGCCGACATTTTCAAATCCTCCGGTGCTTTACGTTACATGAATAATCCGCCTCAGGATGGCAAATCCATTGGTCATCAATCGGATTACACCTCGGGTATGGATGTGCATTACAGCTCGGGCGTGTACAACAAGGCGTTCTATTTGCTGGCTACCACCAGCGGTTGGAATACCCAGAAAGCGTTCCAGGTTTACGCCCGTGCTAACCAGTTGTATTGGACCGCCAATACCAACTGGGATGTGGCGGGTAATGGCGTGCTGGATGCTGCCTGTGACCTTGGATTTAACACAGATGATGTCCAGGCTTCACTGGTGGCTGTGGGCATCAGTTCCAGCGCGAGCAACCCGGATTGCGGCGGTACCCCGCCACCACCACCCGGTGATAACGTGCTGACCAATGGTGTACCGGTCACTGGCTTATCCGCTACGACAGGCAATGACATTGTCTACACCATGCAAGTGCCCGCCGGCGCAACCAACATCAGCTTTAACATGAGCGGCGGTTCTGGTGATGCGGATATGTACATGAAATTCGGTTCTGCGCCTACCGACAGCAGCTATGATTGCCGTCCCTACCTGAGCGGCAACAATGAAACCTGTACCGGCACGGCAACCGGCGGCACTTACTATGTTCGCGTGAAGGCCTATTCCAGCTTCTCCGGCGTGACGCTTACCGGTAGCTTTACCGAAGGTGGCGGCGGTGGTGGTGCGGATCCGATCAATGAAACGGTATCCAATATTTCGGTTTCACGCAGCGCCTGGAAGTACTACACCGTCACTCTTGATGGCGCTTACAGCGAACTGAAAGTCACCATCAGTGGTGGCAGTGGCGATGCAGATCTGTATGTGCGTGCTGGCAACCAACCCACCACGTCATCTTATGACTGCCGTCCCTACCTGAATGGTAATAATGAAACCTGCACGTTCAATAACCCGCAGAGCGGTACCTGGCACATCGGTATCCGCGGTTATCGCGCCGCATCGGGTGTAACACTGAACTACACCGCAACACCGCAATAATCTCTCGCACAAATCTGTGCACCCTGGGGCAGGCAAACGCCTGCCCTTTTTTTCTTTCAATTATTTTGCCCTAGCGGCAAGGGGGTCGTTATGTCCCGGCTTTTGGTTGGAGTTTGTTTATTCATAATGGCGCTACCGTCGGTGGCGCAGGACACAGGAAAAACCTGGATTACGATTGGCGCCGATGCGGTGCAGTCATTGCGCACAAACCGTGCGACGATTGGCCTGGTTGCAAAAGAACAATGGGCTCAGTCGCCAGTGCAGGTGGCGGCGCTTGATAATGCAGATGTATTGCGCTTAAGCGAATACATGCACGACCAGTTCCATCGTTGCGGTGGTTTCATTGCGCATGCGTCAGAAGCCGAAGCGGTTGCTGCGGCTAAGGCCATGGCGTTGCCCAGTCAGAATCTGGTGGCCTATAGCATCGATAGCCCCGTGCAGGTCAATGCCATGCTGAGCGCCCTGAACAGCAATAACATGAGCAGCATGGTGACCAATCTCAGTAATTACCACAATCGCTATTACACGCAGCAAACGGGCGTGGATGCGGCTACCTGGATTCGCAATCAATGGGCCGCCATTGCCAATGGCCGGTCAGATATTCAGGTCGAATTGGTGTCCCACACCTGGGCGCAACCCTCTGTGGTATTGACGATCACAGGTCAGGATTTGCCTGAAGAAATCGTGGTGCTTGGCGGTCATCTGGATTCCATAAACCAGAGCAGCCCATCCACGGGACGGGCGCCAGGCAGCGACGACAATGCCTCGGGAATTGCGGTGGTGACGGAAGTGCTGCGCGCCATTGTTTCGACCAACTTCAAGCCCGCGCGCACCATTAAACTCATGGGCTATGCCGCTGAAGAAGTGGGCCTCAAGGGATCACAGGCCATTGCCCAGGCGCATAAAAATGCCGGCGCACAGGTGGTGGGCGTGGCCCAATTTGATATGAGTGGCTACAAAGGCACGGCCAATAAGGACATTGTCTTTATGACCGATTACACCAACAGTGCGCAGAATAATTTTATGGCGCAGCTGATCGATACCTACCTCACCGGCGTTACCTACGGTTTTGGTCAGTGTGGTTACGGCTGCT
Organism: Simiduia agarivorans SA1 = DSM 21679; assembly: GCF_000305785.2. Taxonomy (NCBI): domain Bacteria; kingdom Pseudomonadati; phylum Pseudomonadota; class Gammaproteobacteria; order Cellvibrionales; family Cellvibrionaceae; genus Simiduia; species Simiduia agarivorans. Next base: position 4,088,067 of record NC_018868.3, read on the forward strand.
CCGATCATGCGTCCTGGCACGGCCAGGGTTATGCGGCGTCCATGCCATTTGAATCCAATCTGAATCAAAGTAACCCGAATATCCACACCGCCTACGACAATACCTACGACGTGGGGCATTCGTTTAAATTTGCACAGTTGGCCGCCGCTTACGCCGTCGAGCTGGCCAAGCCCGCCGGTGTGGTGATTCCGCCACCGGATAACGCGCTTGAGAATGGCGTGCCGAAAGCCGGCCTTGCCGGCGCACAAGGCGAATGGCTGGATTTCACCTTTGATGTGCCCGCGGGTAGCTCGGCCATCCAGGTCGCTATGTCGGGCGGCTCTGGCGATGCCGATCTGTACGTGAAGCTGGGCAGCCAGCCAAGCGACAGCAGCTACGACTGCCGGCCCTATAAAAACGGTAATGCGGAAAGCTGCAGCCTCAGCGCCAGCGGTAAATACTATGTGCGTATCAAAGGTTACAGCGCTTTTTCCGGTGTGACCTTAACGGGCAGTTTCAGCGCCGACGGTGGTGGTGGCCCGGGTGAGGTGATCGAAGAAACCTATACCAATGTGTCGGTCAGCCGGGGTGGTTGGGTACGCTATTCCCTCACGTTGCCGGCCGGATATACCCGATTGGATGTGACGTTATCCGGTGGCAGCGGCGATGGTGATCTCTATGTCCGGGCCGGCAGTGAGCCCACCACCAGCAGCTACGATTGCCGGCCCTACAAAAACGGCAATAACGAAAGCTGCAGCTTTAACGCGCCGGCAGCCGGCACCTGGCATATCGGCATCCGGGGCTATTCTGCCGCCAGTGGTATGACCCTTAACTACAAAGCCACGCCCTGAGGCGGCTTTTTTGCCATAATGGCCACTTTTCACCAAAGTGGCCAAATCCTTGAAAACAGATGTGGTAGTGGTGGGCGCGGGGGCCGCCGGTCTGATGTGTGCAGCGCAAGCGGGTTACCGCGGGCGTTCGGTGCTGGTACTGGACCATGCCAACAAGCCCGGCAAGAAAATACTCATGTCCGGCGGCGGGCGCTGCAACTTCACCAATCTGGTGGTCGAGCCCCGTCACTATCTGTCGGCCAATCCTCATTTCTGCAAATCGGCATTGGCCCGTTACAAGCCGCAGGACTTTATCGAGTTGGTGGAGCGCCATGGTGTGCCCTACCACGAGAAAACCAAGGGCCAGTTATTTTGTGATAACAAAGCCAGCGACATTCTGAATCTGCTGCTCACGGAATGTGAATGGGCCGGCGCAACGGTGAAGGTAAACTGCGGCATCGATTCGGTAAAAAAAACCGGCGAAGGTTTCGTTCTCCAAACCGCTGAAGGCGAGGTCCAATGCGCTTCCCTGGTGGTGGCTACCGGTGGTCTGTCCATTCCCACCCTGGGTGCTACCGGTTGGGGCTTTCAGATTGCCGAACAGTTTGGTCACCACTGTTTACCCCGATGGGCGTCACTGGTCCCCTTTACCTTTTCAGATCGTTGGCAACCGGTGTTTGCCGAATTGTCAGGCCTGTCTGTGGATGTGCAAGTCACCTGTAATGGCACGCGATTCCATGACCCGTTGTTATTTACCCATCGCGGGTTGAGCGGGCCGGCAATGCTCCAGATTTCCAACTATTGGCAATTGGGCGATGCGCTCACCCTGGACTTTCTGCCCGGGCAATCCGTTGAGGCGCTGATAAAAGACTGGCAACAGGCGGGCGTAAAGGCCGAGCTGAAAAACCAGTTGGCGAGCCTGTTGCCGAAGCGATTCGTGCAGCAATGGCTCGATCACACCGGCGTCAACAAGCCGGTACATCAACTGACCGTCAGTGATGTGGAAAGCCTGGCAGATGCACTGCACCGGTTTCAGGTCACGCCATCGGGTACCGAAGGCTACCGCACGGCGGAAGTCACGCTGGGTGGCATCGATACCCGGGAGGTCAGCTCCAAAACCTTTGAGAGCAATAAGGTGCAAGGGCTCTACTTTATTGGCGAAGTACTGGACGTTACCGGTTGGTTGGGCGGTTACAATTTTCAATGGGCCTGGGCCAGCGGTTTTTGTGCCGGGCAGTTTGCATAGCAGTGTGAGAGGGGAGAAATATGTCTGAGGTTTACTGGATTACCGGCGCCTCGTCGGGCATTGGCGAAGCCGTGTCCATGCTGTTGGCGGGTCGGGGAGACAGAATCATCTTATCCGCCCGACGCGAATCCGAGTTGGAAAGGGTCAGACTTGCCTGCATCGACGCCGGCGCGGAAGCTAACAATATTATTGTATTGCCTCTGGATGTGACCGCCACCGATCAACTGCCAGTAAAAGCCAAGCAAGCGATGGACTGCTTCGGCCAGATTGATCATCTGTTTAACAATGCCGGCTTGTCCCAGCGCTCGCTGTGTATGGATACCCAGCTCAGCACTTACCGGCAATTGTTTGAAGTGGATGTGCTGGGCCAGATAGCGCTTACCCAGGCAGTGCTGCCCTATATGCTGTCGGCAGGTCGTGGTCATGTGTCGGTGACGGCGTCGGTGGCGGGCAAAATCGGTGTGCCATACCGCACGGGTTATTGCGCGGCCAAGCACGCCGTGATGGGTTTTTTTGATGCACTGCGGGCCGAGGTGGCGCATCAGGGGATTCGGGTGTCTACCGTGGTGCCGGGTTTTATCCGCACCAATATCTCGGTGGCTGCCCTCAATGGCGATGGAACCGCCTTTGGCGCTGTGGATGACGATATTGCCAACGGCATGGATGTGGATAAGGCGGCCCGGCAGATTGTGGCCGGCTGGGACAAGCGGCGGCCCGAAATTCCGGTGGGTGAGGGCAAGGAAATGCAGGCCCTTTGGCTGAAACGGCTGCTCCCAACGCTCGTGTTCCGGCTGGTGGCCAAGCGTATGCCGCAGCGGTGATTTGAGCCGCGCAGGTTAGCTCGGTAGAATTACGGCAATTGATCGTCACCTTATCTGAAGGAAAACCCAATGGGTCGCGCTTACCAGAACCGCAAAGAATCCATGGCCAAAACGGCCGACATGAAATCTAAGATCTACAGCCGCTATGGTCGTGAGATCTATGTCTGCGCAAAGTCGGGCGGCGTAGAGCCCGAGGGCAACCTGGCACTGCGCAACCTGATCGATAAGGCCAAGAAAGAGCAGGTACCTGCGCACGTAATCCAGAAGGCATTGGATAAAGCAGCTGGTGGTGGTGGCGAAGATTACTCGCCAGCGCGCTATGAAGGTTTCGGCCCTGGCAACATCATGGTGATAGTGGAGTGCCTCACCGATAATCCCAATCGCACCTTTTCCGAGATGCGCATTTGCTTCAATAAAACCAAGAGTAAACTGGGCACGCAGGGCACGGTGGCCCACATGTTCGATCACGGCGCATTGTTTGTCTTCTCGGGCGATGAAGAAGCTGCCATGGAAGCGCTGATGGAGGCGGATGTCGAATTAATCGATATCGAGGAATCCGACGGCAAGGTCACCGCGGTGACTGCCCACACGGATTACTACAAAGCCAAAACTGCGCTGGAAGCAGCCTTTGAAGGCGTGGAATTTGATATGGATGAAATCCAGTTCCTGCCCAAGGAAACCACCCCGGTGCCGGAAGAGGACCGGGAAATGTTTGAAAAGCTGTTGGACATGCTGAATGACGTGGACGACGTGCAGAACGTGTATCACAGCGGCGAGCTGTAAAAATAAAAATTGGGGTCAGATAAGCATTTCCGTTTGAGACCGGTTAACGTTTAACCTGCAGGTCTCGGAAATGCTTATCTGACCCCAATTTTTCCCAGCCACAAATTTCGCAGAACCTGAGAGCATTCGCGGCTGGGAAGCCGCTCCCACAGGAGCAAAAAATCAAAGTTGCCGCACCGATATCCCAAAAACAAAAAAGCCCGGCATTTGCCGGGCTTTTTTGTGACACAAAGATAAGAATTACTTCTTCTCTTTCTTGGCCTTTTCTTCGGCGATCACTTCGTCTGCTACGTTTTGTGGACATGGCAGGTAGTGGCTGAACTCCATGGAGAACTGGCCGCGGCCAGAGGTCATGGTGCGCAGGGTGCCGATGTAACCGAACATTTCAGACAGGGGTACATCTGCCTTCACGCGTACGCCGGTTACGCCTTTTTCCTGATCCTTGATCATGCCGCGACGACGGTTCAGGTCACCGATAACGTCACCAACGTGATCGTCCGGGGTGAACACGTCAACCTTCATGATTGGCTCCAGCAGCTGTGGGCCAGCCTTAGGCATGGACTGACGGAAAGCGGCTTTGGCAGCGATTTCGAACGCGATGGCCGAGGAGTCAACCGCGTGGAAACCACCGTCGAACAGCTCAACTTCAACGTCCAGCACAGGGAAGCCTGCCATCGGGCCGGTTTCCATCATGGACTTGAAGCCCTTTTCAATAGCCGGGAAGAATTCCTTCGGTACGTTACCACCCACAACAGTGGAGGTGAACTTGTAGCCGGTGCCCACTTCGCCCGGACGGATGCGGTAATCGATCTTACCGTACTGACCAGAACCACCTGACTGCTTTTTGTGGGTGTAGCTGTCTTCAACTTCACGGGTAATGGTTTCGCGGTAGGCAACCTGTGGCTTACCAACGGTCAGTTCGATGCCGTGGGTACGCTTGAGGATGTCTACTTTAATGTCCAGGTGCAGTTCACCCATACCTTTCAGAATGGTTTCGCCTGAATCTTCGTCGGTTTCCACGCGGAAAGACGGGTCTTCAGAAACCATTTTGCCCAGTGCGATACCCAGCTTTTCCATGCCGGCCTTGTCTTTCGGCGCAACGGCGATAGAGATTACGGGATCCGGGAACACCATCGCTTCCAGGGTGCACGGGTGCTTCACGTCACACAGAGTGTGACCGGTCTGTACGTTCTTCATGCCCACAACGGCAAGAATGTCACCCGCTTGCGCGGATTCAATTTCTTTACGGTCGTTGGCGTGCATCTCAACCATACGGCCGATACGCTCGGTTTTGCCGGTGGCGGAGTTCAGGACGGTGTCGCCCTTGTTCAGCTTACCGGAGTAAATGCGGATAAAGGTCAGGGCGCCGAAACGGTCGTCCATGATCTTGAATGCCAGTGCCTTGAAGGGCTCGTCAACAGATACCAGTGCGTATTCGCCGGTTTCGTTACCTTCTTCGTCGGTCAGCGGCTGCTTGGTCGCTTCAGTCGGGTCTGGCAGGTAATCAACCACGCCGTTCAGTACCAGCTGGATACCTTTGTTCTTGAACGCGGAACCACAGAAAGTGGGGAACCAGTCCAGCTTGATGGTGCCCTGACGGATGCAGCGCTTGACGTCTTCCAGAGAAGGCATTTCGCCATCCATGTAAGCCATCAGCAGGTCGTCGTCCTGTTCCAGAGCGGTTTCCAGCAGTTCCTGGTGGTACATTTCCACGTCGTCCGCCATGTCGGCCGGTACGTCTTCTACGCTGTAGTTTTCTGGCAGGCCAGAGTCATCCCAGATGTAGGCTTTCTTGGTCAGAACGTCTACCACACCTTTGAAGTCGTCTTCGGTGCCGATGGGCAGGGTCATGATCAGCGGGCGCGCGCCCAGTACTTTCTTGATCTGCTCAACTACGCGGTAGAAGTCTGCACCCAGACGGTCCAGCTTGTTCACGAAGATTACACGGGCAACTTCGGATTCGTTGGCATAGCGCCAGTTGGTTTCGGACTGGGGCTCAACGCCGCCGGAACCACAGAATACGCCGATACCGCCGTCCAGTACTTTCAGTGAACGGTACACCTCAATGGTGAAGTCCACGTGGCCGGGGGTGTCGATGATGTTGAAACGGTGATCGTCCCAGAAGCAGGTGGTCGCAGCGGACTGAATGGTGATACCGCGCTCAGCTTCCTGATCCATGAAGTCCATGGTGGAGGCGCCGTCGTGTACTTCACCCAGCTTGTGGATACGTCCGGTCAGCTTCAGGATACGTTCGGTGGTAGTGGTCTTGCCCGCGTCAACGTGGGCGAAGATGCCAATATTTCTGTATTTAGATAAGTCTGTCATTACGTTACTCATAAGCCAGGGCGAAAATTGCGCGGTATAATACAGAATATTTTTCGAACTTATTAGTAGGTAAAGGATATATTTTCACCCTTTTGACCACTTTTTACCGATACCGCTCTGAGTATCGCGGTTTCTTGATGACAAGCCTGTTACAGGTGATCTCCTTGCTCCCTTATATTTCTAATAGTTATTAAAAAGTGCGATCCTATCCACTCGGTACGCCCGAACCGCGTTTTTATAGCCAATTCAGGGGGACGTGTGACCTGCTCGGAATAATTGGTTACGTGCAGCAATTTATCTTTGCCTGCGCCGGCAGCCCTGCCTAGTCTTAGTGTCAGGTGGTCGATTTTTGATCGCTTCACTATCTGAGGTAGGGAAATGACTGACAAATCCTGGATGCTGAATCCGTTGGCAATACGACATGCCCGTGAATGCATCGCCATTATCAAAAAAGACTTTGACGAAACCCTGAAAATGTCTGACCCGGACTTCCTTGAGCAATTGCAGGCCAAGGCCAGTCTGGGGGTTTCCCGCGACCTGCGCCGTGCCTATATCCAGCTGATGGCCGATGCCGGCGTATCCAACAGTGCGCATTTGTTGGGCGATCAGCCCGCCAGACCGGTTGTCGCTGCGCGCAGTGCATAGCGGGTACAGCCTGTCCCTAAGCGTCCCGGTTCAGCGATACACCTTGTCGATCAGCGTCAGCCATTGCTTTACCAGTTTGGTGGGCGTGGCCGTGCGTCGCGTCAAGGCGGCAATGTCCACAGTGTAATGCCTGTTGTCCGGCATCAGGGCGCGCAAGCTGCCTTCGGTGAGCTGGGGTTGCACATAGTGAGACGGAAAGTAGCCGATGAACCGACCGGTATTCACCAGCGCCATCCTCACCTCATAAATATACGCATTGGCTGCGCGTTTAAGGCCCTCCATGGCCAGCGACGCCTGGCCTGCCGTCTGTATGCCAGGATGGACAAACCGGCAGGCTTCCAGATCGGCGTTGGTCAGATCGTCTGCTGGCACGGCAAACAGGGGGTGCGACCTGTGGCAATAGAGAAAGTAGTCTTCGCTGTACAGGGACTGGTATTGCAGTGTGGAGAGTTCCCGGTGTTTAGGGGCAAAACACAGATCGGCACGGCCATCGAGTAGCGCCTGTTCCATTTCCGGCAGGCTGTTGGTGGATATATGGATCACCACCTCGGGCGCATGCTGGCTGAATTCTTCCAGCATGGAGGTCAGGCGAAAACGAGGGTCGGCCACGATGGCATCCGAACAGATGATATTCAGTTCGCCGGTCAGCTGGTCGTGCAAGCCATTCACCTTGGCCCGGAATTGGTCCAGATCGCCAAATAACTGATCCACCGCATCGAATACCACCTTGCCGTCGTCGGTGAGGGCAAAGCCGCCCCGGCCCCGGTGGCACAGGCTCAAGCCCAGGCGGGACTCCAGATCGGCCATGTGGGTGGAGATGGTCGAGCGGGCAATGTTGAGTTGTGATTCGGCCGCGCTGAAACCGCCGCAGTTGACCACGCTCTGGAACACCCGCAGCAGCTTCAGATCCACATCGTTAATTTTTTGCAGCTTGGACATAGTGACCGTCATTCAGTTGTGAAAACAGCTGTTGAACCAGCGGGTTGGATTTCTGGCTGGCCAGGCAATGCACGGCCATGACCACGTGGTAGCCGAACTGTTCGGGTGCAAGTGGTTTGAGTCGTTGCTGCTGGCACCAGGGGGCGGCGGCGTGATCGGGCAGAAAGCCCACGTAGGTACCGGACAAAATCAGGGCTGCACGGGCTTCCAGTTCGGGGGCGATGGCGGTGAGGGTCAGCTGCTCGATCAATGTGGCTTGTTGCTCACTCCAGACCTGACCGGTACCCACAAATTCGCAATCGACGAGGTGTGAGCGCCCGACTTCCGTTGCATCAAAAAGCGGATGATTGCGGGCGCAATAAAGCTGGTAGTGCTCCTGGTACAGCGGCTTGCTGTAAAAACGGGCCTGGCCGACGGCGTCTGGCGCGATGCCCAGATGAATTTCGCCGGCTGCCAGCGCATCGGACACGGCGCTGGCATTCAGGCTGGTAACGGACAGCCGGGCGTCGGGGGCCTTGCGGCGGAAATCCCGCAATACGTCCGCGAAACAGAAGGCCGGGTGAGTCAGGCTGCTGTCACAAAAGCCGATGCGCAATTCGCCCGCCAGTTTCTGGTGCTGCAGGTTGGCCAACTGTGCACTCAGCTCATCGCCGGCAGCGAGCCAGCTGCTGGCGGCCTCATACACGGCCTGGCCTGCCTCGGTGAGGGCAAAGCCACCGGGGCCGCGTTTGCACAGCGTCAGCCCCAGGCGGGATTCCAGCTCGGCCAGGTTGGTGCTGATGGTGGAGCGCGACAGGTTCAGCCGGCGCTCGGCAGCGCTGATGCCGCCGGCGTCGGCCACGGTCAGAAACAGTCTGAGAAGGCGGGGGTCTTGAAGGTCCGCTTGTTTCATAATATCCAACCTGAACGGGATAAGGTTGGTTTAATGTTAACTTAAGTTGATGCTTGTGAGCAGTGTCGGGCTGGGGTTTAATGCCGGCACAACGAAAAAGGCCGGCTTCCTACGGCCACCGAAAAAAGCAGAAGTCACAGGTATCCCAGTATGACCCCCAAAAGCGTAATCCTCATCGGCATGCCCGGCGCCGGTAAAAGCACCATCGGCGTGATGTTAGCGAAAGAGCTCGCCAAGGATTTTATTGACACAGATGTGTTGATTCAGGTGCGCGAAGGCAAAACCCTGCAAGAGATTATGGATGAGTCGGATTACCTGAATTTACGCAGGATAGAAGAGGAGGTGCTGCTGGAAACGGACTTGCCCAACCACGTGATCGCCACCGGCGGCAGCGTGGTGTATGGCGATGCCGGTATGCAGCACATGAAGCGCTACGGGCCGGTGGTTTTCCTGAATGTGTCGTTGGCCGAGCTGACCCGACGCATCCATAACTATGAATCCCGCGGCATTGCCCGTCGGCCGGACCAGTCCTTCCAGGAGGTTTTCGACGAGCGCAACAAGCTGTACCGGCATTATGCCGATATCGTGGTGGACTGCGATGGCCGAGACCAGGCCCAGGTGATCGGCGCGGTGATGCAGGCGCTCGACGCGGCGTAATGTAGTCTCCGCAGGGAGGGCTCATTCGGACCAGATTCGGCTGCGCCGAACCTTGAGTCGGCGCCCGCCGCCTTCCTGCCCGCCGGAAATCAGCCATACTCAGTGCTCAATCGCGGGAGGGCTTATGAGCACTGAAAAAACCTTTTACCAACCTCTGGGTGGCAATGAAATGCCGCGTTTCGGCGGCCCGGCCACCTTCATGCGTTTACCCGCCAAAACCCTGGCCGATCCGTTGGACGTGGGCATCATTGGTGTGCCTATGGATATTGGCGCATCCAATCGCCCCGGTGCGCGATTTGGCCCGCGTGAAATCCGCGATGAATCGCGCATGCTGCGCCCGTTCAACGTGTCTACCGGCGCTGACCCCTTTAACAGTCTCGCCATTGCCGATATCGGCGACGTGGCGATAAACACCTTTAACCTGCTGAAAAGCGTGCAGATTATTGAGGATCATTACGATCAGGTGGTCGCAGCTGGCGTTACTCCCGTGTCGATTGGCGGAGACCACACCATTGTGCTGCCGATCCTGCGGGCGCTGAAAAAGAAGTATGGCCCGGTGGGCCTGGTGCACATTGACGCCCATGCCGATGTGAACGACCACATGTTCGGCGAAAAAATTGCCCACGGCACGCCATTCCGTCGCGCGGTGGAGGAAGGGTTGCTGGACGGCAACCGGGTGGTGCAGATCGGCTTGCGCGGCACCGGGTATTCGCCCGATGAGTATCAATGGTCCAAGGATCAGGGTTTCCGCGTGGTGCAGGCAGAAGAGTGCTGGTACAAATCCCTGGCCCCGCTGATGGCCGAAGTGCGTGAAAAGGTGGGCGGCGGGCCGGTATACCTGAGCTTTGATATCGATGGCCTCGATCCCGCCTTTGCCCCCGGCACAGGCACCGCTGAAGTGGGTGGGCTGACGGTGCATCAGGGCCTCGAGATCGTCCGCGGGTGCAAGGGCCTGGACATTATCGGGTGCGATCTGGTGGAGGTGTCTCCGCCTTATGATGTGAGCAAAAACACCTCGGTGGTGGGCGCAAATCTCTTGTACGAAATGTTGTGTGTACTGCCCGGGGTGAAGTATTCCACGATCTGATCGAAGTATTGATCAGCAGGACTCATTCGCTAATGAATAGTCAGTCATTAGCGAAAAGTATCAAATAGTTCGTATTTATTGGTGGGGCGTGTCGCGCGAGCGACCCCCTCCGATATTCTTTGCAATTCAAAATTTCTGTAGCAAGGCTAGAATCTGCATCAGATCGCCCATAAGGCGAGCTTACAGACGAGACGTATAGCGGCCCGCTCTGCCACCAGAGCCCGCTGAAATGAGAGCGGCCCAAAAAGCCCGCCAACCAGAAGTAAGGTGCAGTTATGTCGGTGTTTTCCCACCCGGAGTTTGACGGTCACGAGCACGTGGCGTTTTATCACGATCGCAAATCGGGCCTGAAGGCCATTATTGCCATCCATAACACCAATCTGGGACCGGCCCTGGGCGGCTGCCGCATGTGGCCCTATGCTACGGATGAAGAAGCACTGCGCGATGTCCTGCGCCTGTCCAAAGGCATGACCTACAAGTCCGCCGTGGCCAATATCAAACTGGGTGGTGGCAAGGCCGTCATTCTGGGCAACCACCGCACCGAGAAAACCCGCGACCTGCTGCTGGCCATGGGCGACTTTGTGGAGTCCCTGGGTGGCCGGTACATCACTGCCGAAGATTCCGGCACCTCGGTGGCCGACATGAAAGTGATTGGCGAGCGCACCCGCTTCGCCGGTGGCGTAGTTGAGGGCAGTGAGCACGGCGGCGATCCCAGCCCGACTACGGCGTACGGCACTTACGTTGGCCTGAAAGCGGCGGCTAAATTCCGTTTGGGTGTGGATTCGCTCAAGGGCATCAGAGTTGCCGTACAGGGTGTTGGGAATGTGGGCTACCGTCTTGCGAAGCACCTGCATGACGACGGCGCCGAGTTAGTGGTATCCGATATTTTTTCTGAAAATACCGAGCGCGCAGTGCGCGAGCTGGGCGCCCGCGTGGTTGAGGGCGATGCCATTTTCGACCAGGACGTGGACATCTTCGCCCCTTGCGCCCTGGGCGCGATTATCAACGACAACACCATCGATAGACTCAAAGCCTGCGTGGTGGCCGGTGCGGCCAACAACCAGCTGGCAGAGGAACGCCACGGTGAGCTGTTGCGCGCCCGCGAAATTCTGTACGCGCCCGATTATGTGATCAACGCCGGCGGCATTGTCGATGTGTATTACCAGCGCACCGGCGAGTCGGCCGACAAGCTCAAGGCCCACGTGGAAGGCATTGGCGACACCCTGACCGAAATTTTCACCCGCGCGGCAGAAAACCAACAACCGACCGGGCTTGTGGCAAATAAAATTGCCGAAGAACGTTTTAATCGCGCTTGAGTTGCGCAATTCACATTTCAAAGCCAAACGGTTGAGGGGTTGTCACGCTCACTCGTTTTAGGTTTTTCCTCCTGTGACTCTCCCTTGCATTTTGTATGGGAACTTCAAGCCCGGCCCCAAAGGCCGGGCTTTTTTTATGACCGCCAGGGATGGTTGGAATGCCGGTTTTGCAGGAGCAAAAGCCGGCGGTCCATGGATGGAGTGGCTAAAAATTGCTCCTGCATTTTTGGCACTTCCGCCATCCTTGGCGGTCGTATGCCGAAAGGAGCCAGGGATGGCGACGGTCCGACGCTTCGGTCGGCGCGCTGCAGGCCACTGCATTTACATTCGAAGCAGGTGCAAAAACCGCGGTCCGACTCATCGGTCTGCGTGCTGCATATCACCGCGATAACATTCGGAGCGGTGGCTAAGCCGAATCTGGAATGTCGGCGTATGCCACGAGCGCATAGCAGTGCAGCAGCAACGTGCATGTTCTTTTGCCTAAGGCTGCGCTCGCGCAATCCGCTCGGTCGCAGCTGGAGGGTGATGGCCATCGCACCACTCCACCGACAATGTGTAGGGTGGAATAAGCGAAGCGCATTCCACCAAAAAACCAAAGTCCCGGCGCCCATTGGACCAACAGCGGAGATCTATCGGTAAAGTGGGATAAGCACTGCGCAATCCACCAACAACAAAAAAGCCCCGGACCAGCCGGGGCTTCAAGTGCTTGCTGGACTTACACCAGCTGCTTTAACTGCGCCAGATCGTAAGCCACCATTTCGCCGCCGTCACGCAGGCGGTTGGGCCAGTCGGGGTTTGAAATCAACGCCCGGCCCACGGCCACCAGGTCAAACTCATCGCGGCCCAGTTTTTCCAGCAGCGTATCGATGGACGCCGGCTGGCCACCGGCAAAGCCTTTGGCACCTTCATCGATAAAGGCCTGGTCCAGCCCCACGCTACCCACGGTGATGGTGGGCTTGCCGGTGAGTTCTTTGGTCCAGCCGGCCAGGTTCAATTCACTGCCTTCGAATTCGGTTTCCCAGAACCGGCGGGTAGAGCAGTGGAAGATGTCCACGCCGGCATCAGACAAGGGCTTCAGGAATGTTGCCAGTTCATCCGGTGTTTCGCACAGGCGCGCGGTGTAGTCCTGCATTTTCCACTGGGAGAACCGGAATACGATGGGGAAATCCGGTGCAGTGGCGGCGCGCACGGCTTTAATCACCTCGGCTGCAAAACGGGTCCGGCCCACCAGATCGCCGCCGTATTCATCGGTGCGCTCATTCAGGCCGGCCCAGAAAAACTGATCGATCAGGTAGCCGTGGGCGCCGTGAATTTCTACCCCATCAAAACCGAGGGTCATGGCGTCTTTGGCGGCTTGTGCGTAGGCGGCGATCACTTCGGCGATATCGTCTTGGGTCATTTCATGGCATTTCTTTTTGCCCGGTGCCACCATGCCGGAGGGGCCGAAACCGGGTACCGACGGGTCGGGCTCCATGCCCTCGCGACGCACCGCACCTACATGCCAGAGTTGCGGCATGATTTTGCCGCCGGCGGCATGCACGGCATCCACCACTTTCTTCCAGCCTGCGAGTGCTTTGTCGCCATAAAAGTAGGGCACGTTCTCGTAGCCATTGGCGGCTTTGTGGCCAATGCAGGTACCTTCGGTAATGATCAGGCCCACGCCGCCTTCGGCGCGGCGACGGTAGTATTCCATCACCAGATCGTTGGGCACATTGCCCGGCGAAAACTGGCGCGTCATCGGCGCCATGACGATGCGGTTGCTCAGTGCCAATGGCCCAAGAGCGAATGGGGAAAACAGTTTATCTAACGCAGTCATTACTACCTCTCAGTATGCATCCGGGTTATCGCAGAGTTTGTTTGTATTGCTCCATAACCTGGTTGAACAGTGCCAGGCCGTGGATGCGGGAATATTGCAGTGCGCCTTTGCAGGCGAGTACCAGTAGCAAGGCCTGTGAGCGGGCGTCGCCGGTAAAGTGCATGGTGTCGGCGTTGCGGCCTTGCTCCAGGGTGCGGGCAATGAACTGGATTTCATGCTCGTCGAGCCGGGCAATGGCCTGGCACATGGAGGGCGGCAACAAATTGATATCAGTTTGCAGTGAGCTCAGCGGGCAAATTTTGTTTTCGCCTTGTGCATATTGGAGAGACCAATCCAGATACGCGTTGAGCCGATCCCAAGGGTCCGGGTAGCGCTGTTCGGCGCCGGAAAACTTCTCTTGGTGCCACGCTTTGATCCACTCGCACAAAGCGACACCCAGGTCTTCTTTTTTGGGAAAGTGGTGGTGCACGCTGGCTTTGGTTATGCCCAGTGCGCTGGAGATGTCCTGGTAGCTGAAGTTCTCGAAACCTTTGGTTTGCAATAGCTGAATGGCCAGCTCAAGAATCTCTGCCTTCCGGTTGCGGGACCGGGTCTGCACCATGGTGCTAACCTTCTAGTTGGTAAGTTAGCGCCAAATTAACCTACTAGTAAGTAGGTTACAACGGGTATTTTCCCGAACAGATCACACTTTTATCTGGATTTGATTTTATGACTGGATAGTCATTCAGAATTTGCTATAACTATTAACAGGTTAGCGCGATTGCTTTGCTGCAAGCGGCTAATGCTAGTCATGTGTCTCCTAATGATGGACTTGGTTTTAGTGATGAATTGAACGGCAGTGTCAGGCCGAGGATGACCCCCCCGGTCGCCCATAAGCGCTCCGGCTCAAGATAATCAGCCCGCCCAAAAGGCGGGCTTTTTTTATGGCGACACAGCGGTAGTCGGGCAGATGGGCAGATTGAGCGCCTTGGTTTAACAAGGGCGGGTAGGCTCAGCCGCGCGGCTCCTTAACATTGAACAGCGTAAAGCCGGATCGATGTTGTTCTGCAAAGGCATTGGCGTCTGGGGCCGGCCACTGCTCCAGAGTAATTAATCGCGCAGTTTTACCCCCGCCAACAGACCATTCCTGACTGGTGTGATGGGCGTTTTCGATTTCCCGGTCGAGCAATACCGATGCGGTGGCGCGAATCAGGCTGCGGGCCCAGATCGCAATGACGATGGCGCCCACAATGCCCATAAGCGGGTCCAGCCACCACCAGCCCACCAGCTTGCCAGTGAGCAGTGCGGCGATGGCCAGGATAGATGTGAGGGTGTCGGCCAGCACGTGAAAAAAAGCTGCTCTTAAATTCTGGTCGTGATGATGTCCGTGGTGGTCGTGATGTCCCTTGTCGTGTCCATTGTCGTGTTGGTGCAACAGGGCCACTGAAATCAGGTTGACCACAAGGCCTATCGCTGCGGCAATCATGGCGTGTTCGTAGTGTATGGGCGTTTGATTGAACAGGCGCTCAATGGATTCAATCACCATCATCAGAGCGACCGTGGCCAGTGCAACCGCGCTGGCAAAACCGCCCAGATCATTGACCTTCCCGGTGCCAAAAACAAACGTCGGGTTGTCGGCGTGTTTGGCCGCATAATGGTAGGCAAACAGGGTGACACCAAAGGCGGCAGCGTGTGTGCCCATGTGCCAACCATCGGCCAGCAGCGCCATGGAGCCGGACCAGAGTCCGACCAGAATTTCGCCCACCATGGTGAGCAATGTCAACACTAAAACCCAAAGCACCCGTTTGGTTGGCGTGGCGGACATGGTGTGATTTCCCTGCAATCAATATACTATACCCCAGTATACTATTAACGATTCGGGTGGAACAGGCAGGGCGTATGGCACATCTGGCAAAAAACACGGACAAGTTACTGGCGCGGGTGCGTCGGATTCAAGGGCAATTAAAAGCAGTGGAGCGCAAGCTGGAAGAGGGGGCTGACTGCATGGCAACCTTGCAGCAGATTGCCGCAGTGCGCGGGGCCAGTCACGGATTGTTGATGGAGGTGCTGGAAGCCCACATGCGTGAACATCTGCTTGAAGGTAAGCCCCAGCAGCGTGCCGAAGAGCTGGATGAAATTATCAGGCTATTGCAGCGCTACGTTAAGTAGCACGGAATTTACAGTGGCAATGATGTGGTGTATTTCACTTGCTTGAGCGCAAAAGTTGAATTCACCGACGCCACATTGGGCAAGTGCACCAGCGTCTTTTTGAGCAGTTGTTCATAGTGTTCAACGCTGTCGACGACCACGCGCAGTACGTAGTCTTTTTCGCCGCTGGTGGAGTAACACTCCACAATCTCCGGCACATCCTGTACCTCGTTTTCAAAGGCGTTGAGGCTGTCTTCGTCATGGCTTTTGATGGTGATGTAGGCATACACCGTCACCGCCAGGCCCAATTGCTTGGGATCCAGTAGCGTCACTTTCTGCTTGATGATGCCGTCGGCCTCAAGCTTCTTGATCCGGCGCCAGCAGGGGGTGTGGGAAAGGCCCACTTTGTCGCCCAGCTCGGCCATTGAATAGTCAGCATTTTCCTGCAAGGTGCGAAGGATTTTGCGGTCAAAATCATCGAGCATGGTGGTTGTCCTACAAATGGCTGGTAGCTGAGATAAGCGTCCTAAACTCTACCATCTATTCTGGCGGGTAGAAACAGTTTGTTCAGTTTCTTTGGTCAGCCAGGCGCGCTCCATCAGGGCGTAGCCTTCCGGGTCGTAGCGCTCTAATCCCGGTCGGTCGTAGGGAAACGCGTGGTGATGGGCGAAAAACAAAACGGACAGTTCTGCAAAGTATTCTTTTTGGTTGGTCAGGGCATAGGCCTTGGCGACCCGCCGGCCGCCCTCTGCAGCCAGATCGAGGTAGCGCTTGTTGGCCAAGGTGTTTTCAAACGCGGCTTTCTGGGCGCGGCTCAGGCGGCGCCAATGATAGTGGTTGAAGGCGTGGGCGAGTTCGTGAATGGCGCCGGCCAGCGCCCATTGATCACTGATGGCCAGGTAATTGGCGGCCGAATTGATCACGATGGCGTTGTCGAAGCGGGCCGAAATGCGATTATTGACGGGAAAATACCAAAGTCCCCGATCTTTACCGCCGTAACTCGAATGGGTGCCGCCGAATAAGTAGTAGCGAATGCCGTCGAAATCGCTGCGGTGGCTGGCGGGAATACGTAGCAGGGCAGTGTTCACGGCCGCTTGCAGGCGCTTGGCTGCGGCATGTGTCATTTGCGGATCGCGCTCGAGCATTTCGCGTTCGACCCAGATATTCAGGCGGTAATCGTCGAGCTGGATCAGAGCGCGATTGGCGTAGTTGTAGTATTCCTTCGAGGCAGTCAGTCCATACTGGCCGTGGCTGTTGTGCACTTCAACGGCCACAGACTCGGTGGGTTTGTTCCGGCAACGCCTGGGATCGTCGGTGAAAATTGGCCGGCCTTTGGGGTCCTCGCAGCGCAATACCGTATCGGCGGCTGACAGGGAGGGCATGGCCAGCAGCGTAAACGCTGCCAGCCAGGCAATCAGGTGTGCGGTTATCGCGGTGTTGCCTATTGCGCGCGCATCAGCGCGGCATAAAGTCCAGTGGCAGCTCGGTTTTATACCGGACTTGCTTGATGGAAAAACTGGATTTGATATGGTCGATGCCTGGCACCTGGGTAAGTTTGTCATCGAGGAAACGCTGATAAGTTTGCAGGTCCGGTACCACTACGCGGATCAGGTAATCGAAGTCACCGGTCATCAGGTAGCATTCCATGACTTCCGGCCATTCATTAACCGTGTTCTCAAACATTTCCAGGTCGCTTTTGACCTGGTGATTGAGGGTAACCTGAATAAACACGCTCACGGGCAAGCCAATTTTGGCGGGTTCCAGCAGGGTTACGGCCTGACGCAGAAAGCCTTCATCGCGCAGGTTCTTTACCCGGCGGGAGCAGGGGGAAGGCGAAAGACATACCTTATCGGCAAGTTCAATATTGGGAATTGTGGCGTTGGTTTGCAGAATTTCCAGAATCTTGCGGTCTGTTGCATCAGGAATATAGTTGGCCATAGTGCGACTTTTGATCGAGTTGGTTTATGACAATGCCCCGTGATAAGGCCACGCCCTTGGAACCTTCCATCGCGCCGCAGATAGTGGCGCTCTGGTTAGCCTTGCCGTTGTGCGGCACAGGCTGGCTTCTGGGTGCACAATGCCGGCCACTTTAGGGCTTTTCTTGGACGAAATAAAGCGATTTCATTAAAAATTTAGTATAAATACACTAAATATCCAGTCTGCCTGCAATAAATGCTTGTTTGGTCAGTCTCTTTCCCGGCCCGGCAGGCGTAGTGATTGTGCGGCCCGTTTATGGTTGGATGATTCGAACCTCTTACCCAGACGATATAACGATGGAAACCCTGAATATTGACTGCCTGGTCAGTTATGGCGATGACTTTGTAGCGCGATTGGATCGCCGGTTGGCGCACTGGCGTGACCAGGGCTGGCCGGTGCCAGCGCGTACTCTTTGTCTCCGGCCCGCCGCAGAGACGTGTGGCGAAAGCGAGTTGTTGCTGGGTGAGCCCGCACACATTCTGCATTACCTGCAGAAGTACCCCGAAGCCCTGCACCGGCTGCGCTGGATTCAGTCGAGCTTTGCCGGTGTGGATGCGCTGGCTGGGCTGGCCTTGCCGTCGTCCTGCAAGCTCACGGCCATGAAGGCGGCCTTCGGGCCGCTCATCAGCGAATACGTGTTTGGCCACCTCCTGTCTTACCGGCGGGATTTTTTGGTGTACCGTCAGCAACAGGCCGACAAGCTTTGGCGGCAGCACAGCTACCGGTCTATTGCCGGCGAAACATTGCTGGTGGTCGGGCTGGGCGGCATCGGGCGTCATCTGTTAACCACGGCACGGCATTTCGGCATGCGCACCCTGGGTGTTTGCCGGACGGGCGTGTCGGACGTTGATGCCGATGCGATCTATCCGGTGAGCGCGCTGCAGCGGGCGCTGGCGCAGGCGGATGTGGTGGTGCTGGCGCTGCCCGCCACGGCGGATTCGCGTAAGCTGATGGATGCGGCCGCGTTGTCTGCACTCAAGCCCGGCGCCTTGCTGTTCAATGTGGGGCGAGGGGTGCTGGTGGATGATCCCGCGTTGTTGCAGGCGCTGGATGCAGGCATTGTGGCGCACGCCTGGCTGGATGTATTCCAACAGGAACCACTGCCGGCAGACCATCCGTTCTGGTCGCATGCCGGGGTTACGGTGACACCGCATGTGGCGGCACTGACGTTTGAGCAGGATCTGGCCGATTTTTACGGGGATAATCTGGCGCGCTGGCTGTGCGGAAAACCGTTATTGGGTGAAGTGGATCTGGCGAGAGGTTATTGATCGGCTACAGTTGCAGTACCATCTCCACGTGCGGAATGCCGTCCTCGTCATAGACGTCGGAGTCGGCAACAAAGCCCAGGCTTGCATAAAAAGCGCGCAAATAGTTCTGCGCGCCGATGCGCAAGCGCTGTTTTGGAAAACGTTTGCGGCATTCGTCAATCGCGCGCTGCATGATCTGTTTGCCCAGTCCCCGTGCGCGCGCCGTTTCACTGGTGAGTACCCGGCCGATAGAGCATTCATCAAAGGTGGCGCCGGCGGGCAGAATGCGTAAATAGCCCAGTAGCTGATTGTGTTCCCAGTAACACAGGTGCAGTGCTTGTTGATCGGCGTCGTCCAGATCCAGGTAGGCGCAATCCTGCTCCACCACAAACACGCGACTGCGCGCCTGCAGCACACTGTAGAGTTCGTCTAAGGAAAATTCGTGAAAGGCTTTTAAGGTCCAGCCGTCGGGCATTGTGTTGATCACTGTTTGTGGGTTTATCCGACTATAAAATAAGGGGCTTGTGTGAGCTAGCCCTTGGTATATTCAAGAACACGCCGCACGTTTCTGGCAATCGGCGCGCAATAGGATAGATATTGCGGGGACGCGTAAATACATCCTTGTAGCTCGACGGCGGCGTCCATGCCGCCGACGCCCCGCCATATCCATTCTATTGCCCGCTACCGGGCACCCACCTATTCAGCTTCTCACTAGATAAGTAAAGGCTGGAAGCCGCCAGCCTAGTGCCATCAAATCTGCCGCAATGGCGGTTCGTCCGAACCGGCAACGCTGAACAGGGCAATGTTGCCACCGGTGGCCGACACATTGTTGGTGAAGGTTTTTTCAGTGGCGAAGCGGCGCACGTACAAGGGGCCGCCGGCTTTGGGGCCGGTGCCAGACAGCCCCTGACCGCCGAAGGGGTTCACGCCCACCACGGCGCCCACCATGTTGCGGTTGATGTAGGTATTGCCCACCCGCGCGTCGCGGAACACGCGTTTGGCCATGGATTCAATGCGCGTGTGCACACCCAGGGTCAGGCCGTAACCGGAGGCGTTGATCTGGTTGATCACACTGTCCAGGTCTTTGGTCTTGTAGCGCACGATGTGCAGGATCGGGCCAAACACTTCGCGCTCCAGTTGCGCCAGGCTGTTCAATTCCACAATCTGTGGACCGAAGAAATGGCCAGTGGTTGGCACTTTTTGTTCCGGGTAGCGGTACAACACTTTGGCGTCGGCTTGCATTTTTTCCATGTGCGCAACGAGCATGGCGCGCGCATCCTGGTCGATCACCGGACCCATGTCAGTCGCCAGATTCCAGGGCTCGCCCAGCGCCAGTTCATCACAAGCACCTTTCAGTAATTCGATCACCCGGTCGGCAATGTCGTGTTGCAGGAACAGCACGCGCAATGCAGAGCAGCGTTGGCCGGCACTCAGGAATGCGGAGGTGATGACATCGTCCACCAGTTGCTCCGGCAGTGCGGATGAGCAGGCGATCATGGCATTCAGGCCGCCGGTTTCGGCGATAAACGGCACGATCGGCCCCGGCTTTTCGGCCAGCTGGCGATTGATAATGCGCGCGGTTTCGGTGGAGCCGGTAAAGGCCACGCCGCCGATGCGCGGGTCGGAAAGCAGGCGTTTGCCGATGCGGGCACCGTCGCCCACCAGCAGGTGCAGAATATCGGTGGGCACGCCGGCGTTGTGCATCAATTGAATGGCGAGCGTGGCCACCAGCGGCGTTTGTTCGGCTGGCTTGGCAATCACGCTGTTACCGGCTACCAGTGCGGCGGCAATCTGGCCCACAAAAATTGCCAGCGGGAAATTCCACGGGCTGATGCACACAAACACACCACGGCCGTGCAGACTGATCTCATTCACTTCACCGGTTGGACCGGTGAGCGGCATGGGTGCAATAAAATGCTGGCGTGCGCTGGCGGCATAGTAGTGACAGAAATCGATCGCCTCGCGCACTTCGCTGATGCCATCGTTTAACGTGCGGCCGGCTTCGCGGGAAATCAGGCTGATGAGTTCGGCGTAATTGTTTTCCAGTGCTTCGCCCACTTTTTCCAGAATCAGGGCACGGCGCTCGCCGCCCAATGCATTCCACGCCGGTTGCGCCATGCAGGCGGCACTGATCGCGCGGTCGATTTGTTCTTCGGTGGCTTCGGTAAATTCGCCGACAGTGATTTCCAGGTTGGCCGGGCTTTGCAGTTGCGTGCGCTCGCCCGTGCTGAGCTCGCCATTGACGATGGCGCCACCTTCGTATTGTTTGTCGACCAATGCATCCGTTTTGGCCAGCAACCAGTTGCTGTGTTCAATGTGTTCCAGGTTAAAGCCCGGCGCGTTGGCGCGCGGCATTTCGGACTGCACATAGAGTTGTTCGGGCACCGGGATGGCCGGATGGCGGTAAGGGTTGAAGCTTGCCACCTTCAACGTAATGTCGGGTACCAGCCATTCTGCCGGGGTGTCGTCATCCATGAAGCGGTTGACGAAGGACGAGTTGGCACCGTTCTCCAACAGGCGACGCACCAGGTAGGGCAACAGGTCCTCGTGCGCGCCAATGGGTGCATACACGCGCACGGCGATATCGGGGTTGTGCGTCTGGGCCTGCTCGTACAACAACTGACCCATGCCGTGCAGGCGTTGAAATTCAAACGCCTGGCCGGGCTTGACCAGTGCCATGACGCTGGCAATGGAATGGGCGTTGTGGGTGGCGAACTGCGGGAAAATGGCATCTTCTGCCGCCAGCAGAATCTGGGCGCACACCTGATAACTCAGGTCAGAGTTGGCCTTGCGGGTGAATACCGGGTAATCGGTCAGGCCGAGTTCCTGGGCGTGTTTGATTTCGGTATCCCAGTAGGCCCCTTTCACCAGTCGCACCATGAAACGACGGTCGGTATCGCGTGCCAATTGGATCAGCCAATGGGCGATATGCGGTGCGCGCTTCTGATAGGCCTGCAATACAAACCCGAGGCCGTCCCAGCCAGCCAGTTCGGGGTCGTGGGCGAGTGCAGCAAACAAGTCCAGCGACAAGTCCAGGCGCTCGGCTTCTTCGGCGTCGATGTTAAAGCCCATGTTGGCGGCTTTGGCTTGCAGTGCCAGCTCGCGGACGCGCGGCAGCAATTCATTCATGACCCGCTCGCTTTGCGAATACTGGTAGCGGGCGTGCAGCGCAGAAATCTTGATGGAGATACCGTCGGCATCGATCACATTGTCGGCTTTGTTGTGCGCCGCAATGTTTTTGATGGCCTGCTGGTAATCCGCGAAATAGCGGTCGGCATCGGCCTGGGTGCGGGCGCCTTCGCCCAGCATGTCGAATGAGAAACGGGTGGCGGCGGTCTGGGTGGCGCCGCGCTTGATGCCTTCTTTGATGGTGCGCCCCAAAACGTACTGGCCGCCCATAATGCGCATGGCTTGCAGCATGGCTGTGCGCACCATGGGTTCGCCCATGCGGTTTACCAGGCCTTTGAACCAGTTGCTGGTATGGCTGGTGATTTCGCGGTCCAGGCGGATGATCTTGCCGGTGAGCATCAGGCCCCAGGTGGAGGCGTTCACAAACAGGGAGTCCGATTGGCCCTGATGGGTTTTCCAGTCGCCGCTTGCCACTTTTTCGGCAATCAGGTTGTCGGCGGTTTCGCCGTCGGGAATGCGCAGCAGGGCCTCGGCCAGGCACATGAGCGCAATGCCTTCGCGATTGGACAGGCCGAACTCTTCCAGAAACGCGTCCAGGGTACCGCGTTTGCTGCGTTGGTTGCGGGAGTTGATCACCAGGTCCCGGCCCACGCTCAGGATGGCCTCCCGCTGGTCGGCCGGCAGCTCGGCCTGATTCAGCAATTCACGTACGCACTGGTCTTCATCGGCGTAGGTGTAAAGGCGCGCGCGGTCACGCAGGATGTCGAGTTGGTGGGTCATTGTCATGGGCTCCCGATTAACCCTTTGTGGGGTGAGTTTAGTTGAAAATGTCTGTAGCATGAAAGGCGGATTATCTATGCGTATTTAGAGAATAAGTCTCCGTATTTTCGATATTGTCAGTATATAATTCTTTTATAGTTATCATTAATGGAGGTTTGTTCTGTGGCGGGTAAGTCGGCGAAACTGGGTTTGGATCGGATTGACCGGAAAATACTGAGCCTGCTGCAGGAAGACGGCCGCATGGCCAATGTAGATCTGGCCAAACAGGTGAATTTAAGCCCCACACCCTGTCTGGAGCGGGTTAAGCGGCTGGAGCGGGAAGGTTATATCCGTCAATACACAGCGTTACTGGATGCGGATAAGCTGGATCTCACACTGGTGGCCTATATTCAGGTAACGCTGGAAAACACCTCGACCCGTGACCTGGACAACTTCAACAATGAAGCCCGCCGGCTGGCGGAGGTGCAGGAATGCCACATGGTGGCGGGTGGGTTTGATTACATGATCAAGATCCGGGTGTCGGGTATGAATCACTTCCGCCGGTTTCTGGGTGAAAAGCTTTCGGGCCTGCCGGGGGTGCGGGAAACCCACACCTATGTGGTGATTCAGGAAGTGAAGTCCGAAACCGCCATTTCTGTGCCGAAATTGTGATAATTGAGTGAACCCTGCTATAAAAAGCGCCATGCTTGATCAAAAAGGCAAGTCTGCTTTGGCGTTATTGCGATATGTTATAGCGCTGATACCACCGGGAGCGAGCCATGCATTTTGCGCTGACTGAAGAACAACAAATGATCGCCGAAACGGCGCGGAATTTTGCCACCACCGAGCTGGCGCCGGTGGCGGCCATGCTGGATGAAACCGGCGGCCGCGAGCAGCTGCTCGCTAACCTGAAGCAGCTGGCCGCGTTGGGTTTCATGGGCCTGAATATCAAAGCCGAATACGGCGGTACCGAAGCCGGTGTGGTGGCTTTCAGCCTGGCCATTACCGAGCTGGCCAAGGCCTGCGCGTCAACCGCAGTGACTGTGTCGGTGAGCAATATGGTGGCGGAAGTGATTCAGGCCATGGGCACCGAGGCGCAGAAGCAACATTACCTGCCCAGATTATGTGGCGGTGAATTTTACGCCGGCGGTTTTTGTCTGACCGAAAGTGGTGCCGGTTCGGACCCCGCCGGCATGAAAACCCGGGCGGTGAAAGACGGCGATCATTATGTGCTGAGTGGCGCCAAACTCTATATCACCAGCGCCGAGTATGCCGGCGTGTTTGTGGTGTGGGCGGTGACGGATCCGGCCGCAAAAAAAGGTAAAGGCATCAGCTGTTTTCTGGTGGATGCCGGCACGCCCGGCCTCACCATCGGTAAGGCCGAACACAAAATGGGCCAGAAGGCGTCGGCCACCAATGAAGTGCATTTTGACCAGTGCCGGGTGCCGGCCAGCGCCATGTTGGGCGCAGAGAACGATGGTTTCCGCATTGCGGTGGCCGAACTTGCCGGGGGCCGCATTGGTATCGGCTCGCTGGCCTTGGGCGTTGGTCTGGCGGCCATGGACTACGCCGGCCGCTACATCGCCGAGCGCGAACAGTTCGGCCAGCCACTGATCAATTTCCAGGGCCTGCAATGGATGCTGGCCGATCGCGCCACCGAACTCGAGGCCGCGCGCTTGTTAGTGATGCAGGCGGCCTGGTTGAAAGAGCAGGGCGCACCTTTTTCCAAGGCCGCCTCCATGGCTAAACTGTTTGCCTCAGAAAAAGCCAATGAGGCCTGTTACACCGCACTGCAAATGCTGGGCGGTGCGGGTTATCTGAAAGAATACCCGGTGGAGCGCATGGCGCGCGATGTGCGCATCACCACCATTTACGAGGGCACCAGCGAAGTGCAGCGTATTGTCATTGCGCGCGAATTAATCAAAGAACTTAACCAATAGCGAGAGCGGATAATGGACGTTAAACAAACTGTTGCGCTGGTCACCGGTGGTGGCTCTGGGCTGGGTAAAGCCACCTGTGAACAATTGGCCGCGGCCGGCGCCAAGGTCTTTATTTTTGACATGAACGCCGAGGCCGCAGCGGCCACAGTAAAAGACCTGGGTGAAGACCGGGCCGGTTTTGCGCAAGTCAACGTGTCGGATGAAGCCTCAGTACTGGCAGGCTTCGAAGCGCTGAAAGCAAAATTCGGCAAACTGAATATCTGTGTCAACTGCGCAGGCATTGCCACCGCCGGAAAAATTCTGGATCGCGAAAACAAGGCGCTGCCCTTGGCCGAATTCAGTAAAACCATCAACGTTAATCTGGTGGGCAGTTTTAACGTGGCGCGCGTTGCGGCGGAGCTGATGGCAGCCAACGAGCCCATGGGCGAGGCAGGTGAGCGCGGCATTATCATCAACACGGCATCCGTGGCGGCGTTTGAAGGCCAGCTGGGCCAGTGCGCCTATTCCGCCAGTAAGGGTGGCATTGTGGGGATGACACTGCCCATGGCGCGCGATCTGGCCAAGCTTGGCATCCGCGTGAATGCGATTGCGCCCGGTATCATGGGTACTCCCATGTTGCTGGCCATGCCCGACAACGTGCAGGAGTCGCTGGTGGCGAATATCCAGTTCCCCAAACGCATGGGTTTGCCGAAAGAATACGGCGATCTGGTAGTGCACCTGGCGTCCAACAGTTACATCAATGGCGAAGTGATTCGTCTGGACGGTGCCATCCGGATGCAGCCCCGCTGAGCCCTTGGCGCGGCTAACAACCAGGGGTCAGACCCTGCGCCACTTTAGTACCACGGGCCTCGGCCCCAGGTGCTAAAGTGGCACAGGGTCTGACCCCGTTTTTTTAAATTACGCCCTGAATGCCTGCCCCGAAGAGCCCCGCTGACTTTCCAGCACAATCATCGCTTTGTGCGCCGGAATCGGTTTGCTGAACAGATAGCCTTGCGCCAGGTCGCAATGATTGGCTTTCAGAAACACCAGCTGTTCGCTGGTTTCCACACCTTCAGCCACCACTTTGAAGCCCAGTTGCCGGGCGAGGAAAATTATCACCGCCGAGATGTGCATATCGCTTTCATCGTAAGGAATATCTTTGATGAATTCGCGATCTATCTTCAGTGTGTCCACCGGCAGGTTTTTCAGGTAACTGAGCGAGGAATAACCGGTGCCGAAATCATCGATGGCAATGGATACGCCGAGGGCTTTGACCTTCTCGATGGTTTGCAAGGCCAGCGTGATGTTTTCCATCAGCAGGGTTTCGGTGATTTCCAGCTCCAGTTGACCCGGTTTGATACCATAGCGATTGATGGTCTGTTGCAAGTAGGTCAGGAAGCTGGGGTGCGAAAAGTGATCGCTCGCCACATTCACAGAAATCATCACGTCCGGGTACAGGTTCTGCCAGGTTTTCAATTGCCGGCAGGCCGCTTCCAGCATCCATTTGTCGAGCTGGGATTGCAGGCCGAGATCGGTCATGACTGGTACAAAGTCCTGTGGCGCCAGTACGCCCTTATCGGGATGATCCCATCGGCACAGCGCCTCAAATCCCCGGATGGTGGATGACATATCCACTTTTGATTGCAGGTACAACCGGAATTCTTTTTGTTCCAGCGCGCGGTGAATCTCTGCTTCCAGAGAGACTTTCGAGCGGGAAATGGATTTGAACTCGGGCGTGAACTGCAAAAAGCTGTTGCCACCTTGTTGCTTAGCGCGGTACATGGCAATTTCCGCATTGCGCAACAATTCCATGGCGCTGGTGCCGTGCTCCAGTGGCGCCATGCCCATGCTCACGGTGATGATCAGCTTTTGTTGTTTGATGATCAGTGGCTGGCGCACCATTTCGGAAATTTTATTGATGCGGATTTTCAGGTCGGTGTTGGCGAGGTTGGGAATCAGTACGCCAAAAATATTGCCGGACAAACGGGCGCAGAAATCTTTGTTGCCAATTGCCGCTCGAATTCTGTCGGCTACTTTCGAGAGCAACAGGTCGCCACTCTGATGGCCGAGACTGTCATTGATGCGCTGGAACTTATCCACATCGATGACCAGAATGGCTGCGCGGTTAATGTCCTGACCGGAATCGAGCAGCTGTTGCACTTCGTACACAAACAGGTTGCGGTTGGGCAAATTGGTCAAAGGGTCGTACAGCGCCAGCCGTTCCATTTCGCGCGAGCGGGAATCTGCTGAGCGCGCGGTGGCTTCCAGTTGATAGGTAAGGTCTGCCGCTACTTCGCCCAACAAATCCAGTTCGTCGATGCGCTTACGGTTGCGACTGCCCAATCGCGCACGGGCCTGATCGAATTGCTGATCGGCCAGCAGGCGCAGGGTATTGATTTGCCGGTACAGGCGCCGCAGGTGATGGCGGCTCACCAACCAGCTGGCACAAATCACACTCACCAGCACCATCAGCCCAACCACCAATTGCAACTTCAGCAAATCCAGCCGCCGCGTCAGGTAGGCCTCTTCATCCGTTGCCAGTAGCCAGTGAATATCCGGTGTGCCGGGAATCGGCAGTAGCTTGTGGTGGAAACGGCGGGTGTTAAACGGGCCGGATTCCGTTTCCAGCAGGGTTTGCAGGTCGCCGGCATCGGAACCCTGGGTGTCGCCCAAGAGCGGGAATACCTGGGTCCATTTGTTACCGGCGTTAGTTGAGATCAGGTAAATGGTCAGTTCCTGTTCCCGCAACAGATGGCCGGAGATTGCGTCCAGCCGGGTTTCAGACACCATGATGCGCGAAGGCTGTTGAGGCAGCCGGATAGGGATACCCACGAACTGGGAGCAATAGCTGCTGCATGCGAGTAAAAACTGGGGTGTATTGCTGCGGTAAACGGCGTTGATCCAATCGGCGTTGATGGCCGCAGGCCACTCCGGGCCGGGGACAATTTCTGCGCTGCCATCCCGGTTGTACAGCTGCAGGCCATCAAAGCCCCCTGCCGTGCGCAGCAGTGCCCAGTCGTTCAACAGGCTGGCCACTAGGTTGGGTTGCTGGGCTGCGGGCAGCCGGCTGACCCACTGCTGCAACAGGCTGGTATCGCTCTGAAAGCGTTTGACGAGAGAGGCGTTGAGCTGGTTGGCCAGCTTCAGTTTGGTTTCGGTCAGCTCGGTTTCGCGCAGGCGGTTTTGTTCCTGCCAATGGAAATACAGCAGTGCCAGCAGCGACAGCGCCAGAAATGCGGTAAGCAAAAGCTGAGCCTTGGTAGCCAGACTAAAAAGCCGGGTGTTGGGCATGGGTCATCCTAGGGGAACAGTGACCTGAGTATACAGCATGGGAGCGGTGGCAAAAGGCCCGGGACTTTCTTTATTGCGTTCTCAATACCAACCACAATCCGGCAAGCAAAAATAAGCCCGCGGCACAGAACATGACCCAGGTTCCGCCCAGCAATGCCAGTAATGCCCCCACCACCGCCATGATCACATTGGCCAGGCAAAAATTGGTGGTGAGCAACCCCATGATCCGGCCTTGGCCATAGTGGCCAAAATGGGTGGACATGAACGCCGGAAAAATCCCGTTCTCCAATGCAATGGTGGCGCCCATCAGCATAAACAGGAGTAAACACAGCCAGGCGGCCGACAGGGGCAGCAGGCCGGTGGCAATGCCCAGAATGACCACGCAGGCCAGGATGATTTGCCGTTCGGTACCAAAGCGCGACAGCCAGCCGACCCAGAACGCACTGGTAATAATCATGGTGAGCGACAGGCTGACCGACAGCCAGGCGATTGCCTGCGGGCCATAGCCGAAGGCCTCCACCAGCCACAAGGGAAAATATTCGTAGAAGGTGTTGAGTGCCAGCGAAAAAATAAAATGGAACACAATCAGCGGCCGGATACTGGGGTCTTTTAACAAGCCGATGGAGTTGTTTTCCTTCAGACTTTTCAGCCAATGCCCCGGCTGTGGCGCGGTGGTATCGGCATCCAGTCCCCACCACACCACCAGCAGGCAGACCAGCACAGTAATGGCGGCGGCTTCAAAAGCGGCATGAACGCCAAAAGGCATCAGGTAGCCGCCTGCAATGGGCCCCACCAGCCAGCCGGCGTAGGTGGCAGCAAATACCAGCGACAAGCTGCGTTTGCGATCGATGGCGGGGTGCAGATCAACGGCGATGGCGCGGGCGATGGAGATGTTGCCCTCGCAGATGCCGGTCACCAGGCGCATCAGCGCAAAGGCCATAAAGCTTTCTTCGATCAACGCCCACACGGTACCCAGGTAGGCGATGGCCGCGATGGCGAGGGTGATACTGAGTACGCGCTTGCGGCCGTATAAATCCGACAAAGCGCCAATGAACGAGCCGCCGATCAGCAGCCCCAGAGGATAGAGCGCCAAAATGATACCGAGCAGGATTTTGGGGTGTATGCCGGCGTACTGTGTCAGCGCCGGGCTGCTGGCGGGATCGAGAAAGTAAGGGGCGAGAATCGGGTAGGGCAAGGCGATACCCACGGTACCGATAAACGACACCAGCATTACCGCGGCCAGCGCGCTCTTAGTATGGGTATAGCGGGTCATCCCTTCTCCAGAATAAAAAACCGTCGGCCCGCATCCTGAGTCAGGACGCGGGCCGACGGCCATAGGTTAATGCAAGCGGTAGTTTACCGTGCTTTGCCACCCTGTTTGTAAACTATGCCGCTTTTCATCACAAAGTCTATGTTCTGCAGCAGCGCAATATCCTTCAGCGGATCGCCCTTAACAGCCACAACATCGGCCCACTTTCCCGGGCTCAGGCTGCCGGCTTCGTCAGTGATGCCAAGCAGCTGGGCCGTGGACCATGTGGCTGATTGAATGGCGGCCATCGGCGGCATACCGGCTTCTACCATGTAGCCGAATTCCTTGGCATTTTCACCGTGAGGAAATACGCCCGCATCGGTGCCAAAGGCGATTTTTACGCCGGCTTTGTAAGCCTTGGCAAAGGTACCCTGGATTTGTGGGCCAATGGCTTTGGCCTTGGGTACGACCACCGGCGGGAAGTAGCCATCGATGGCGGCTTTATCGGCAACGAATTTGCCGGCGCTGATAGTGGGTACATACCAGGTGCCGTGTTTTTTGAACAGCTTGATGGTTTCCCGGTCCATGTAGGTGCCGTGTTCAATAGAGTCTACGCCCGCGCGAATCGCGCGCTTCATGCCTTCGGCACCGTGGGCATGCACGGCCACGGTCATGCCATAGTCTTTGGCGGTTTTAACAATGGCTTCTACTTCATCCTCAAAAAACTGCGGGTTCTGGCCGTTTTTTGCCATGCTCAGGACGCCACCCGTGGCGGTAATTTTGATCAGGTCCGAGCCTTCTTTGTAACGCTGGCGCACGGCTTCACGGGCATCGGCAATGCCATTGATCACGCCTTCCTTGGGGCCGGGGTGGCCCATCAGCTTGTGACTGTGGCCGTTGGTGGGGTCTGCGTGGCCGCCCGTGGTGGCGATGGATTTGCCGGCGGTGTAAATGCGCGGGCCGGTGATAATGCCCTGTTTAATGGCGTTGCGCAGTGACACGGTAACCCGGTCTGTATCGCCCAGGTCGCGCACGGTGGTAAAACCGGCCAGTAAGGTTTTTTCAGCAAAGCCCACTGATCGGTAGGCGTAGTCGGCGGCGTTCAACTGGAAGCCTTCGGAGTAGGCTTTGGGATTCATCTGGTCGCTCAGGTGCGTGTGCATGTCCATGAATCCGGGCATGACCGTGTGCGCCCGTAAATCGATGACCTGATCGGCCGGGCCGGCTTGTGTGTAGCCGCTCTCCAGTTTGACCACCAGACCATTGGCGATGCGAAGGGTTTGTTCGGTGAGGACGGTGCCTTCTTCCGTGTCGATCAGTTTACCGGCGTGGATCAGGGTGTCGGCGGATGCATGGGCAGCGACGGCGAGGCCGGCTGCAAAGCCCAGTCTCTGAAGAATGCGGATCATGATGCTTCTCTCTTGATGTTATTTTGGCCAAGTGCATGAGTGTAGACGGCCGGGGCCCTGAGGCCCAGACACTGAGCGGGATCAGGTGAGTGGATTACGGGATAATTTCGGCTTATTGATTAAAATTTAGTCTATCTTGCGGAATCCGCGACAAAGCGCTGTTTTATGGCTGGTCGGTCATTATAATAGCGGGCTGATTGACGTCGCCGGGCCGCTGTTGCCTGGCGTGACTGGGGCCCAGCCCTTTGGCGTATACAGGATAAAAGCCATGATCATTAAACCCAAAGTCCGTGGATTTATTTGCACCAACGCGCACCCGCAGGGTTGCGCTGCCCATGTGCAGGAGCAAATTGATTTCATCAAGGCCCAGGGTGCCATCGAAGGTGGTCCGAAAAATGTGTTAGTTATTGGTTGCTCAACCGGCTACGGTTTGGCGTCGCGCATCACCGCCGCTTTTGGCAGTGGCGCCAAGACCATCGGCGTGGCCTTTGAAAAAGCCCCCACCGACCGTAAAACGGCCAGTGCGGGTTACTACAATACCGCCGCTTTTCACGCGGCCGCAAAACAGGCCGGCCTGTTTGCACTCAGTATCAACGGCGATGCGTTCAGCGATGAAATCAAAGCCCAGACCCTGGCCGCGGTCAAAGAGCACATGGGCAAGGTGGATCTGGTGGTTTACTCGCTGGCGTCGCCCCGTCGCACCGATCCCAAAACCGGTACGCTTTATTCTTCAGTGTTGAAGCCCATTGGCAAAGGCTACACCGCCAAAAACCTCAATACCGACACACTGAAAATTGCCGATATCACCGTAGAGCCTGCGAGCGAAGAAGAAATCGCCAATACCGTGAAGGTCATGGGTGGCGAAGATTGGGAACTGTGGATTGACGCGTTGCAGCAAGAAGGCCTCCTGGCCGATAACTGCCGCACGGTGGCTTACACCTACCTGGGCGAAAAGCTCACCTGGCCCATTTACGGGCACGCCACCATCGGTAAAGCCAAAGAAGATCTGGATCGCGCTGCCAAAGCACTCAATGAGCGCATGGCGTCGGTGCAGGGCAAGGCCAATGTGGCGGTACTGAAAGCACTGGTGACCCAGTCATCGTCGGCAATTCCGATTATGCCGTTGTACATTTCGCTGGTGTACAAGGTAATGAAGGAAGAGGGCACCCACGAAGGGTGTATCGAGCAGCTTTATCGCCTGTTTACCGAAGGGCTCTATACCGGCTCGCCACGCCTTGACGACACCAATCGTTTGCGCATGGATAACCTGGAACTCAAACCGGAAACCCAGCAAAAAATCGAGGCGCTGTGGCCACAGGTGACCGAAGAAAACCTGTTCGATATTACCGATTACAAAGGCTACAACGACGATTTTCTGCGTTTGTTCGGTTTCGGGTTTGACGCGATCGATTACGATGCAGAAACCGACCCGATGGTGCCTGCACCGTTCGTTGGTTAACTCCACGCGGCGATGGTGCTCTGGCGCTGTCGCTGTCTATTGCAGTGCGTTAACCGGCAGAGGAAACCTGCATGGCGCAACTGGCTCAGCAGTTAGTTGAATTCCCTCTGACCCAGGGGGCGCTCGTCACTCTTGTCCCCGGCGTTCGACGGCTGGTGGCGCACAATGCGGGTCCGATGACCGGGCCCGGCACCAATTGTTATATTCTCGGCCAGCAATCACTGACGGTCATCGATCCCGGGCCGGTTGATGAGCGTCTGTTGGATGCAATCCAGTCGGCTGGCCGGGTGGCACAAATACTGGTGACCCACACGCACAGAGATCACTCGCCCGCCGCCATGGCCTTATCGGCCCGCACCGGGGCGCCGGTGTTAGGCGCGTTGATTGACGACGATGGGCATCAGGACAAGTTCTGTCAGCCGCACCAGGCGTTGGAAGACGGCCTGTGGATTGACGGCGGTGAATCGCCGGTTCAGGCGGTGCACACGCCGGGGCATGTGGGAAACCACTATTGTTTCTGGCACCCTGAATCGGGCCTGATGTTCACGGGTGATCATGTGATGCAGGGCGCAACCGTGGTGATCATTCCCCCCAGTGGCGATATGGGCGCCTACATTCGCAGTGTACAAAAGCTGAAAGCATTTCCCGTGCGCTACCTTGCGCCAGGTCATGGTCACCTGATGGCCGATGTGAATAATTATCTCGATCGTCTGGTGACCCATCGGTTGGCACGGGAATCGAAAGTTATCGACGCGCTGGCTGCCTGCCCTGCGCCTGCAACCCTCGAACAGCTGACGCCGATGGCCTATGACGATGTAGATGAAAGTCTGTACCCGGTGGCGGCATTTTCCCTGTGGGCGCACTTGCGCAAATTGCAGGAGGATCAGCGGGTTGAAGAATATTGCGAAGGGCATTGGTTATACGACAAGGCCCGCTGGTCATTGGTGACACAAGACAAGGACTCCCCGACATGACGATGCGTTACAAACCCTTGGGTAACACCGGCATTGAAGTATCCGCACTGTGCCTGGGTACCATGACTTTTGGTGAGCAAAATAGCGAGCAGGAAGCCTTCGCCCAGATGAACCTGGCGTTGGAGGCGGGCATCAACTTTTTTGATGCCGCCGAGTTGTATCCGATTCCGCCCAGGCCGGAAACCCAGGGCCTGACCGAAACCATCATCGGCAACTGGTTCAAGGTCCACGGCAATCGCGACAAGGTGATCCTGGCCACCAAGGTCACCGGCAGGGGCGATGCCAATTCCGGCGTGAGCCATATTCGCGGCGGCCCGCGCCTGGATGGCGACCAGATCCGTCAGGCGGTGGAAGCGTCGCTTGAGCGCTTGCAGACAGATTATATCGACCTGTACCAATTGCATTGGCCCGAGCGACGCACCAATTTTTTTGGCCAGCTGGGCTACAAGCATGTGGATGACGATGGCGTGGCCATTGAGGACACCCTCGCTGCCCTGCAGGAATTGGTGGAGTGGGGCATGATCCGGCACGTGGGGGTGTCGAATGAAACTCCCTGGGGTCTGATGGCCTTTTCACGGCTCGCCAAGGAACACAATCTGCCTCTGGTGCAATCGCTTCAAAACCCCTACAACCTGCTCAATCGCAGTGCGGAGGTCGGCCTGGCGGAAATCTGCATGCGTGAGCAGATTGCGTTTTTAGCCTATTCACCGCTGGCATTCGGGGTGCTGACGGGCAAATACCTGAACGGTGCCAAACCCGAAGGCGCCCGGCTTACCCGGTTCAGCCGGTTTGCCCGCTATCTGGGCGAACAATCCACCCTGGCCACGCAGGCCTACGTGGATCTGGCGAACAAGCATAAACTGTCGCTCACACACATGGCGTTGGCCTTTTTGCGCCAACAACCGTGGATCACCAGTACGATCATTGGCGCAACCAGTACCCAACAGCTGGCCGACAATATTGCCAGTATGTCGGTCACTCTGGACGATACCCTGTTGGCAGAAATTGAGGCAATTCACAGGCGCTATACTATCCCTGCACCCTGAGCCAAAGGAATTGATATGAAACTCACGTTAGTCAGTGCCCTGTTACTGTGCATGCCTGCATTGGCCTTTGCCGAAAAGTCCGCGGTGAATAAAGCCGGGCTCTATCTCGGCGTTAAAGGCATCTACACACAACTGAAAATCGACGGTGCGGACAACTCGGGCGGCGCCGGGATTGTGGTGGCCGACCATTATGCCAATGGCTTTGGCATGGAGGCGGAGGTTACCCGCAGCAAGTCGGATGTAAACCTGCTGGATATCGTCAACGATTACACCATTGATACGGCCGGGTTGTACGGGGTTTACCGTTCCAACACCACCCTGTATTTTAAAGTGCGCGGCGGCCTGGTGTGGAAGCGACTGGATTCAGCCGCCAAAGCGGTAACCAAATCTGCCTTTGGGGGTGGTATTGGCGGCGGCTATGATTTCGGTCGTGTCCTGCTCGAAGCCGAATACCAATATGTCGACAAAGATATTGATCAGTTCTCCGTGTCGGTTATCGGCAAATTCTGATCAAGCGGTGTCTGTGCAGGGAGCACAGTTATGAAGCCCGTTGTTTTCCGTTGGAGTGGAAGTCTGTTGCTGGTGATCTTTTTCATCACCGGTATCTACATGCAAGATGATTTCAGCCATTTGCATGCGGGTGATCAGGTGGTGCGGTACATGTACCGCGCCAGCCATATCTATCTGCTGCTGGCCGCGTTTGTATTGCTGGCCTGCAGCACCAGCGCCCAACCCAGTTCCGGGTTGAAGTTGCGCCACATCATGAGCGACACACTGATCCTCACGGGCGCTGCGGTATTGTTGGCAGCTTTCTGCATCGAGCCTGCTGGCAAAATGGAATCGCGTGAAATTACCTTGCTGGCCTTATTGAGTCTGCTGGTGGGAGTCACATTAAAAGTGCTTGTGCACGTTACGGATCAAAAGCGGGGTGATTAGTGAAGCTCTATGGTGATAGCCGGTCAGGCAATTGTTACAAGGTTCAACTGACGCTGGCGCTGTTGCAGCGCGAGCATGAATTTGTGGCCGTGGATATTTTACAGGGCGGTACTAAAACGGCCGAATTTCTGGCACTGAATCCCAACGGCAAGATACCCACACTGGTGCTGGACGACGGCAGGAGTTTGTGGGAATCCAACGCCATCATCAATTACCTGTCGGCTGGCAGTCCACTGTTGCCCGCAGACAGTTTTCAGATGGCCAAAGTGCAGCAGTGGCAGTTTTTCGAACAATACAGCCACGAGCCCTATATTGCGGTCGCGCGCTTTATCAATAAGTACCTGGGTCTGCCCGATGACCGGCGGGCGGAATACGAGGCCAAGCAACAAGGGGGTTACAAGGCCCTTGCGGTCATGGAGCAGCAGCTCGCTCAGACGCCGTTTCTGGTGGGTGACAGTCTGACTACAGCGGATATCGCCCTGTTCGGTTACACCCCGGTGGCACACGAGGGCGGCTTTGATCTGAGTGGTTTTCCTCACATCAATGCGTGGATGCAACGGGTGCGCACGCAGCCCGGTTTTATCGCAATGGAATCACTAGCAGGTTGTTGAAAACCCCTTGCATGCCCAGGCTATCAGGCTGGTTCGTAATTTAGGCGCCGTTTTGAAGGTGTGTGTCCACCCACCGAAAAAAGGCAACGACAAGTACGGGCCAGCCTGAAAGCCCCGGAGGGCGAGGCCTGAAGCGCACATTTGCTGCGCTTTGACTCTCGCAAAGGGAGCCACCCTGTGCGTCGAGACAAACCGCAACATCTGCACGCTTCAGGTCTCGCTGAGCATGTAAGGGGTTTTTCAACAGCCTGCTAGGCGGGTTTGAGGTGTTGCTCGGCAAGCGCAAGGCCACGTGCGATCATCGCGTCGGCTTTGTGAAAATCCAATATCCCGCAGGCGTCGCGGGGTAAGGTGAGGGTAATATCCGGCGGGTAGGCCGCCAGTTTCTGACGGGCAATGGTGCTTTGCATGGCATCAAAGGCCTGGTTGGCAATTTCGTAAGGCCCAAGATCCTGATGGATAGGCGTACTGCCTTCCGTCAGTGTGGCAATCCAGTGCCGTACCTTGTCGTGTAACCCCTTGTTGTCGTGGGCTTTGATGTCCTGGTTGGCGAGCGGTTTTCCTTCCGGTTTGCCGCACAGATTCACCGCAATGGTGAGGTCGTTGCCATCGCCAAAGGTCGGTGCGATGGGCACGGGATTCAGCACGCCACCATCGATCAGGTCGACGCCATTGAGGCGGTGGGGTGTGAAAAATAGCGGCAGTGAAATCGAGGCACGGATCGCATCAAACAAGCGGCCTTGCTGAATCCAGACTTCCTTTTCGGCAAAAATATCAGCTGCCACCGCGGTGTAGCGGATTGGCAGGGACTCTATCTGGTGGTTGCCCACCAGTTCTACCAGAGCGTTGATAATCTTGTCGCCTTTCACCAGTCCGCTTTTGCGCCATGAAAAATCCAGCAGCGTGACAATGTCCATTTTGTCGAGCGTGCTGACCCAGTGGCTGTAGTCTTCCAGTTTGCCGCACGCATAGATACCGCCGATCAGCGCGCCCATGGAACAGCCCGAAATGGATCGGATCTCATAGCCGTTTTTTTCCAGCCAACGGATCACGCCGATGTGCGCGAGCCCGCGCGCACCGCCGCTGCCCAGTACCAGAGAAACGCGTTTGCTCATGAGTCGAGTGCCCGCTGAAGTTTTTGTTCGTGCGCACCCGGTTCATTGGCGAAAGGCGCCAGCAGTTGGTAGGCCGCGGGGATCACGTAAAGGGTAAACAAGGTCGCCGCCAACACGCCGCTGAACAAGGTGATACCGATCATAATACGGGTTTCTGCACCGGCACCAAAAGACATGATCAATGGCACGGCGCCCGCCATGGTGGTGATACTGGTCATGACGATAGGGCGCAAACGGATGCTGGCCGCTTCGTTGATTGCATCAGTCATGGAACGCCCGGCCGCGCGCAACTGGTTGGCGAATTCCACAATCAGGATGCCGTTTTTGGCGGCCAGCCCGATCAGAATCAGGAGCGCAATCTGGCTGTAAATATTGAGTGAATTGCCGGTTACCCACAGCCCAAACAGTCCACCGGCCATGGCCAGCGGCACGGTGAGCATGATGATGGCCGGGTGCACAAAACTCTCAAACTGGGCGGCGAGTACCAGAAAAACCACCACCAGACCCAGAATGAAAATAAACGCAATGCTTTGTCCCGAGGATTTGAAATCCAGCGAGTCGCCTTTGTAATCCACCTGCGCGTGTTCCGGTAATTCGGTGGCGACAGCCTGCTCCAACCAGCTCAGGCCCTCGCCCAGCGTGATGCCATCCAGGTTGGCTTCCAGCGTCAGTGCGCGGATGCGGTTATAGCGGTTGAGTCGACCGGCATCGGCAAACTCTTCCAGCTGAACCAGGTTCGATAACGGAATCAGCTGGCCGCTGCGTGCACTGCGCACGTAGATGTTCTGCAGGTCGGTCAGTGAGCGTTTTTCGCTGCGCTCACCCTCAATAATGACGTCGTATTCCTCGCCCTGGTCAATATACGTGGTCACGCGCCGCGAGCCCATCAGACTTTCCAGTGTGCGGCCAATGGTGGTGACGGTTACGCCGAGTTCAGCCGCGCGGGTGTAATCAATATTGACCTGGAATTGCGGGTAGGTCTCTTTGTAGTCCCAGTCTACATCTACCAGACCGGGTTTTTCCTGTTCGATTTTTGCCACCAGAATTTCACGCCATTGGGCCAGCTCGTCATAAGTAGAACCACCCAGGACGAATTGGACCGGTTTATTGTTCCCGCCGCGGATGCCCTGGCGCATGATCGGAAACGCACGCACGCCCGGCAAATCGCTCAGACGTTGGCGCATGTCATCCATGATGGCCCAGGCCGAGCGCCGTTCGCTCCAATCCTGCAGGGACACAATCACCATGCCGCCGGAAAAATCGGTCAGGTTACCAAAGCTGCGGGGCGCCCGGACCAACACCCGTTGGGCTTCGCCATTTTCAATGAACGGCTGCAGTCGGGCTTCAATTTCATTCATGTAATCGACGGTGTACTGGTAGCTCGCACCTTCAGGACCGTTGACCACAATAAAGAAAGAGCCCCGGTCTTCTTTGGGCGTGTATTCGCTGGGCGTCTGGGTAAACAGCAGCCCGGCGATGCCGCCCATCACCACCACCACCAGCAACGCCAGCCAGGGCCTGGGGGATAACCATTGCAGCTGGCGGGCATAGCCCTTGCTCAAACTGGCAAACCCTTGGTCCATCCAGCGCACCAGTGCGGTGGGTTTTTCATTGGCATGAAGCAGGTGTGACGCCATTACCGGCGAGAGGGTCAACGCCACCAGGCTGGAAAACACCACCGCGGCTGATAAGGTCAACGCGAATTCGGTAAACAAACGGCCCAGATCGCCTTCGAGGAAGGTGATAGGAACGAACACGGCAATCAACAGCAAGGTTGTGGCAATCACTGCAAAGCCCACCTGGCGGGTGCCTTTGAAGGCAGCAACCAAGGGCGGTTCGGATTTGGTATCGATGCGGCGATGAATGTTTTCCAACACCACAATTGAATCGTCCACTACCAGGCCAATGGCCAGTACCAGTGCCAACAGGGTCAACAGGTTGATGGTAAAGCCGAACGCGTAAAGCAGTATGAAGGTCGCAATCAGTGACACGGGTACCGTGACGGCGGGAATGAGCATTGCGCGCACACTGCCGAGGAACAGGTAAATCACGAGAATGACCAGGCTGATGGCGATAAACAGCGTTTTATAAACTTCGTTGACCGAGGCTTCGATAAACACTGATGAGTCATAACTGGGTTTGATCGCCATGCCTTCCGGCAAGGTGGTATTGAGCCGGTCAACTTCTGCGCGCGCGGCGCGCGCCACTTCGATAATGTTGGCCTTACTTTGTTTGGAAATGCCCAGGCCCACCATCGGCTCGCCATTGCCGCGGAACAGTGTCCGGTCTTCCACCGTGCCTTTTTCAATCCGCGCCACATCGCCCAGTCGCACCAGGTAGCCATCGTCGCCCTGACGCAACACCAGCTTGCCGAAATCTTCTGCAGTGCGGAACGTGCGCTGTACCCGGACAGTGAACTGACGTTCAAGGGATTCCACCGTGCCCGCGGGCAGCTCTACGTTTTCTGAGCGCAGCGCCGACTCCACGTCGTCAACGGTGAGGCCTTGCGCGGCGAGCGACTGGCGGTTGATCCACACCCGCATAGCGTAACTCTGAGCACCCCCAACGCGCACGCGCGCGACCCCGGGCAGCACAGACAACCGGTCGACCAGGTAACGCTCGGCGTAGTCGGTCAGTTCCGGCAGCGTCATGCGATCGCTCACCAGGTTAAACCACATGATGGGTGAGTCATCGGCGTCCTGTTTCTGGATATCCGGCGCGTCGGCTTCGCGCGGGAGCGAGTCGAGTACCCGCGACACGCGGTCGCGAATATCGTTAGCCGCGGCGTCGATATCGCGCGATACATCGAATTCAACGGTAATGTTGGAGCGGCCGTCCTCAGAACTGGATTGGACGTATTTAATGCCTTCCACGCCGGAGATGCGGTCTTCGATGACCTTGGTGATGCGGGTTTCCACGACGTTGGCACTGGCGCCAGTGTAACGTGTATCGATGGATACGATCGGTGCATCGATGTCGGGGTATTCGCGCAGGGGCAGGCGGTCAAACGCCACCAGCCCGAATGCAACCAGCAACAGCGAGATAACCACCGCCAACACCGGGCGGCGCACGGACAGGTCTGACAGCATCATGAGCTGTGCGCTCCTTTCATCAGGTCGGGAAGCCGTTGCCCGGGTTCAATTTCACCCAGGACGTCGACCTCGGCGCCCGGCCGCAATTTAACCGTGCCCTGGGTCACCAATAAGTCGTTTTCGTTCAGGCCCTGCAAAATTTCAACCCAGCCGGGAGCGCGACTGCCGGGTACCACGTTGACCTTTTCAATTTTGTTGTCTGCGTTGACGCGGAACACGTAGTGATTGCGGCCTTCCAGAATCAGGGCTTCCTCGCGCAACATCAGCGCCTGGCGCGGACTTTTGTAAAGGTCGATGCTCATCAGCAAGCCCGGGCGCAGACGCGCATTGGGGTTTGGCACCAGGGCGCGCACGCGGATTGCGCGGGTGACCGGGTCTACGCGGGAGTCGATGCTGGCAATTTCGCCATCAAATGCGGCGTTGTCCAGCGCGCGGGCAACGGCTTTGATTTTCAGGCCCACGGTCAGTGCCGGCAGGTAAGTAGACGGCACGGAAAAGTCCAGTTTCATCACCTGATCGTCATCGAGTGTGGTGATCACATCACCGGGTTTCACTAAAGTGCCGGGGCTGACCGTGCGAATGCCCAGCACACCATCGAAAGGGGCGGTGAGTTTGAGCTGGCGAAGCCGGGCATCGATACCATCCAGACGCGCTTGCGCGGCCAGGTATTCGCGCCGTTTTTCATCCAGTTGAGATTGGGGGGCAAGCCCGTCGGCAGCGAGTTTTTTCACTCGCTCGTATTGCCGGGCGGCTTCATCCGCTACCAGAAACTGTTCCTGGCGAAGGGCTTGTTCTTCTGCCGCGTCCATTTCGGCCAGCAGCGCACCGCGCTTGACCCGTTGCCCGTCGCGGAAGTGCACCGCCAGCAGGCGCTCGGTGACCGTGGCGGTAATTTCCACTGATTCATTGGCGCGCAACGTGCCCAGCGCTTCCAGGCGATCGGCAAAGTCGGCATAGGTGAGTTTCTGTACGTACACGCCCGTGGCGGCGGTCGCAGTAACGGTGTAAAGGCAGGCGAGGGCGAGGAGTAGGGTACGCATGGAAGTTCCATTCTGGGGTTTTGGGCCTTTTACGCACTTATTCATACCAATGTATCAATAATGAGGCCAGGTGAGCGGTTTGTGCGATGAGTATAGTCGGCCAGAATATAAGACTGGCGCAGGCCTTTGTGCAGCCGTTGTGTAAAGAAGTGTGAGGCCGGGCAATGGAGTGCAAAGACGGTATTTCCGGGAACTTTAACGCACCGCTGCACTCAAACAGACATGTAAAGGCAATGTGCTTTGCATATCTCTCCCCAATGATGATCTTTAGCCGGGCGTTGCCCGGCTTTTTTTATGGTGGCGTCTGCTGCCTGAGGACATTATCGGGGGCTGTTCAATTGCTGATTCCGGCGCCAATCCCGCACCAGCTCGTAAACCGACACGGCGCCCACGATCAGGACCACAGACATCAGGGCCTGTTGGATATGCTGCACCAGGGGTTCGAGTGCGATGCGTTGGGCGCTGAATAAGGGTAAAAACGTTTCCGGCACCCACAGCAATATCGCCACCAGCAGCACACAGGCTGTGTTTAGCGCCATATTGGTGGTGAGTGTATAGCGGCTCCATTGTGGTCGGATGCAGTGCCAGAAATGCAGCCCGGACCAGATCAGCGCCAGTCCGCCGATGACGAGGCAAAGACCTTCTGCCAGTGTTTCGGTGCCGGGCGCCCACTGCGCACTGATGGCGCTCTCGAAGGGCACAAGCCCCAACACCAGACCAGCAAAAATCAGGTTGGCCACCATGCCAAAGGCCGCTTCGGAGCGCGACACCGTCGCCCAATGTGGCGCGATGGGGGGCAGGGCGTCGGCTTGCCAGTTTTCCAGCAAATTCAATTGCCGGATGGGTTTTTCCATCAGATAAAAGCCCAGCGTAATGCCGGTAAACCACCAGACAAACGCTTCCAGGCTGTTTGCGGCCACGCGGAACAGGCTGGCAATGGGCTGGAGGCTGGTGCTGGCAAGGGTATTGAGCACCTCCATGGAGGCGAACCACACCAGCAGGATGGCCATCATCCACTGGATGGCCAAGCGGTAAACCGGCATCAGTTCGGCCCCGATCAATGCCGGCTGCGGGTTGAATTTCTGGGCCCAGATTGCCGGGTGCCCCAGCGCTGTCACCAGGCGTTTTTCGGCGTCCGGATCGGAGCTATCCATTTCGTCCAGCTGGTCGCGCAAATTGGCATCCAGTTCGCTCAAAAGCTCGTCGCGGTGGTCGCTGGGCAAATAAGGCCGGGCGGCTTCTAGGTAGCGCTCTATCCATTGCATGGTGCTGTCTCCTGTGGTGAGCAAAGTTGGCCGATGACCTGGCCGAGTTGATTCCATTCGTGTATCAGTCGTGGCGTCAGGCTGTGTCCCAGCGCTGACAATCGGTAAACCCGGCGTTTGCGGCCGGTATCCGCTTGCCACTCGCTTTCGAGCAGCCCGTCTTTCTCCAGTCGGCGGATCAGGGGGTAGAGTGTGCCTTCATCCACTTGCAGACCCAGATCGGCCAGATGGCGGCGAAGGGAGTAGCCGTGGTGCGGTTGCTTGAGCGCCAACAGGACGGCGAGCACCAACGACCCCCGACGCAGTTCCTGGGTCATTTTCTGTAGCAGAGCATCCTGCTCAGTCTGTTCGGGTGACGGGTTCATGACGTGTGTGCGATACCTTGGGTTGTCCATGGCTGCGGACACTGCCGCAGCATGCTTGCTGTGTGACGCATACTGTGTGTCACACAGTTAATATAATACTGTATGTTGCACAGTAATCAAGGCGGTACGCGCTATTTATTGAAGAAATCACAAAAAAGGGGGAACTAACGGTGGTGCAGGGCCTCTAAGAGACATATGAATTGCAACGTGTGTTTTTCATATGTCTCCTCATTGATGTTTGCTTAAGCCGGGTATCCCCCGGCTTTTTTTATGCCGAAAGGACCCATGGCACCCATTTGCGCCTGCAATTGGTGCACTCCCGCCATCCGGAGTGCGGTCTTAGTCTCGCTGAATACAGAGGGAAATGTATTTTTCTCGTTGGCTCAAGCTTGCCCGTCAATAATACGTTCGCGCCTGGTAACCGCCAGCAATGCGTTTGATATTGCTGCCTTTGGCGGTCACTTTGGGCGAGCCGTAATAGTGCAGGCTCGCGCCTTGCTGAGTACTGGCTTCCAGTGACTTTGCCACCTTCACCACCATGTCGCTGGCACCCTGCAGGTCTACCCGTGCAGATTGGGAGGCAAGGCCGGACGCTTCGCAGTCGCCGGCGCCCTGCATTTTCCAGTTGAGCACCTGGGTGTGGCCATTGAGCTGGCAGCTGATGTTACCGTGCAGGCTGGCCTGCAGCGTATCGCTGACCAGGCCTTTCGATTGCAGGTGGCCCAGGCCATTGAACTGAACGGCAATGGCACCCACGCTGCTGTGCTTCAGCTCGGTGGTGACCTTGCCATTGAGTTCAAGTGTCAGTTGCTCAAGCTTCAGGCCGCCGCCACTCAGATCGCCCATGCCGTTGTAAATCACGTTCAGGTCCTTGCCTTCAATGCCGTTCAACCGGGCATCAAAAAAACCGTTGAGCTGGATCGACTCGGGGTTTTGCAAGTACAGCGCGTAATGGACCTGTGCCATCGGTGCCGTGTCGCCGGTCATTTGCTGCCAGAGCCTGCGGGTCTGAAACCAGACCGAGTCGGTCCGGGTATCCGTTACCGTGAGTTTATTGCGCTGGATATCCAGTTGAATGTACTCGCTCAGGTCTTCTTCGGCCGTGACCAACAGGCGGTTGTAGTCCGCCTGTGCCACGTCCACGGTACCGAAGGCATCCATTTGCACCTGGGTTACAGGCTCCAGCTCATAGCGCTGTTGGAAATGTTCCGAACCGCACACCCAAACACTGACTGCGCAGGCGGTTCCAAGGCATAGACTGGTCCATTTCATCGCATCGATCCTCGTCACTAGATTTCGTAGCGGTTATTGCGCAGCCACACACAGCCAGCGAGCATGAGAGCGGCGATGGCAGCGCCTGCCCAAAGTCCCGGGCTGACTATAAAGTTTCCGAAATCCGCCAGGCCGGCACGTTCGAACATGATGAAGCCGGAATTGGCGCCTTCGTCGATTACCAGCGCAGGCAGACGACCGTCGATCAGATCCAGGAAGTTGTTGGAGTCAAACACCAATTCCTCGAACAGCATGATGACTGCCGGTGGAATGATCGCCAGCATAAGGGGCGAGCGGCGGGCACCGGCGGAAGCCAGCAGCAACCAGGCAAAGAATGGCAGGCTCCAGAGGCTGACGCCCATGGCGATGAACCAGTGATTGATGGCAATGCTGATCGGGTGAGTGCCGGACCA
Source organism: Simiduia agarivorans SA1 = DSM 21679 (assembly GCF_000305785.2). Classification (NCBI taxonomy): domain Bacteria; kingdom Pseudomonadati; phylum Pseudomonadota; class Gammaproteobacteria; order Cellvibrionales; family Cellvibrionaceae; genus Simiduia; species Simiduia agarivorans. The sequence continues at coordinate 4,132,098 of NC_018868.3, forward strand.
GAGTTCCATGGCGGTGGTGGTCGGGCTGTGCAGGCCCACAAAGATCATTGCCAACCACTGGAATACCAGTGCCACGACCGTCGCCGTCACCACCGCAATGGTGGGCAGCAATACCAGCCCGGTGGCGAGTTTGGTGAGTACCTGCTGGGTTTCTGAAACCGGCATGGATTTCCAGAACAGAATGCTCTGGTCTTTGCGGTCGCTGTACAGGCTGCCCAGCAAGTAGAACACGCTCACCACAATCATCAGGCCGCTGAACAGGGCAAAGAAAACCTTGATCACCTTGTTCATGTCCGCAACGTTTTCGTCGCTGAAATTCTGCCGGGTGTCTTCGTCCTTCTCGATCACGATGATTTCTGAAGGGAAGGTGCGCACCGGACCTGTGGCATCAGAACTCTGGCCATCAAATCCAGGCACGGGCGGAACCGGCGGAACAGGCGGAACAGGCGGCAGGGCATTGCCTCGCGCAGTCTCGCGCGCCAGTTGTGCATCGAGTTTGGCGATTTCGCGATCCAGCTCGCGGGTGACCTGGTGCCGGATCATGTCTTCATCGATATCCGCCATCATGACCGACAGATCGATGTGAATGCCGTCTTCGGCCAGCTCCCGTTGTTTCTCCGCCAATTTAGCGTGTGTTTCGGCTACATGGCGTTCGATATCGATAGCGCGTTGGTCAGACTCATGGTTTTTGAGTGCGTCGCGGCTGCGCACCAGCTCCTCGCGTGCGAGGGTGAGGGCTTCAACCATGCGCACCTGATGCGCCTCCCGGTGGTCCTGGTGCGCGCCTTCTTCGGTATTGCTGAAGTTGAATTCAATATCGCTGTGGATATTGAATGCACCTGAGCTCACTGCAACAAGTGCGCCCGCCATTAACAGGCAGATGAGTAAACCCAATGCGGCCGGCAACCAGGCAAAGCTGCCTTTGTGTTCCCAGAACTCGCGTTTGAACGGTGTGATAAAGCGGTTCATTATGCTTGACCCCAACTCAGGTTCGGTTGAATTTTCGCAACGAACAAATCTGTGATGCTCGGCGTGTGCAGGCTGCCCAGTTCCGCCAGTTGCGTCCGGTCAGCGCGCTCGTACATGACCCGGAACCCTCCCAGGCGCGGGGTAATGTGTATCGGTTGCAGCGCGGCGGCCTGATCCTTCTGATTGGCTTTAATGTCCACTTCGATAAAATCGTCGGCCAGGCTTTCCATCTCGGCGTTCAATACCAGTTCGCCGTTATTGATGAACATCAGATCGGTAAGAATGGTTTCGATCTCTTCCACCTGATGAGTCGTGACCAGAATGGTTTTTTCCTCATCGAAGTAATCGTTCAGCAATGTGGTGTAAAACTGCTTCCGGTAGAGAATATCCAGGCCCAGTGTGGGCTCGTCCAGCACCAGCAGACGCGAATCGATCGCCATGATCAGCGCGAGATGCAATTGCGTGATCATGCCTTTCGACAAACTGCTGACTTTGGCGCCAAGAGGAATCTGGGTTTTCTCCAAAAAGCTGTGTGCTTTGGCGATGTTGAATCGCGGGTGCACGCCTGCCACGTAGGCGATGGCCTGAGACACTTTGATCCAGCGCGGCAGAATGGCCGTGTCGGCAATAAAGCTCACTTGTTCAAGCAAAGCCTTGCGCTGCCTGAGTGGGTCCATGCCCAGCACCTGCAGTGTGCCTTCTACCTGGGCCAGGCCCAGGATGCCTTTCAGCGCGGTGGTTTTACCGGCGCCGTTGGGACCAATTAATCCGACAATCCGGCCCGGCGCCACATCAAAACTCACGTTATTCAGCGCCACTTTGCCGCCATAGCGTTTGCTGAGGCCGCGGGCTTGAATGATGCTGTTCATTGCTGTGTCTCCAACGCCTGGTTGATGTGTTCGATCAACTCGTCCTTGGTGATGCCCAATTGCGCAATACGTTGCAATAATTGCGGTAAATCCACGGTCAGGAATTTTTCCCTTTCTGCTTTCAAGATTGTTCCTCTTGCACCTTCGATAACAAACATGCCTAGCCCCCGGCGTTTTTCTACCAGTCCCTCGTCCACCAGTTCCTGGTAGGCCTTGGACACGGTCAGGTGATTGATTTGATATTCGGCGGATACTGCCCGGACCGAGGGGATCGCGTCCCCTTCGGCGTAGGCGCCTTCCATAATCAGCCCCACCATGCGGTCTTTAAGCTGCCGGTAGATGGGTTGATCGTCATTCCACTGTGTCATAGGTGATACCTTTATGAAGTCAGGGATCAGTGAGGTGACATGCCGAGCGATTTAACGCTGCTGGCACCACTGGTATCGACCTTGATACTGGGTTGTCCGTAGTAATGCACATCCGAAGCGCCGCTGGCGTCAACTTCCAATGAATCAGTCGCCCATACTTTCGCGTCGGCCGATCCGCTTAAATCCACCTGCGCATCGCGGCTTTTCATTTTTGGCGCGGTGTAGTTGCCTGAACCGCTCACGCTCACGCGCTGGCTGTCGACTTCTCCACCGTTAATTTGCGCATCGCCGGAACCGCCCATGGTGATTTCAAACCGGCTGGTGTTCAGTTGGTCGATGCGGGTGTCACCCGAACCGGCGGAACTGACTTCAATCAGGTCGGTTGCCTTCATGCTGTTGGCCCGCAGATCACCCGAGCCGGCGCTGCTCAACTCAATCTCATCGGCCTGGATTACATCGGCGGAAAAGTCGCCCGACCCGGCACTGGACAGTGAGAATTTTTTAACAATGATGGCTTTTGCGCGTAAATCGCCGGAGCCTGCGCGATCCAATTTCAGCGCGTCACCGGTGAGGTGGGTGAGAAACTCTGTATCGACAGAGCCGGCGGAACGCAACTTGTTGAGGGTCTTAAGGGAAAGTTTGTAGTGGATATTGTTATCCATTTTGAACCAGCCCCAGCTGCTGCCATCTTTCAGTCGCAGGCGCAGCGTTGAACCGCGGGCATCGACTTCAACACGCTCCATGGCTTTGGCGCTGGCAATGATTTCCAGCGCTTCGGTGTCCCCCTGGCTGATGGACAGCAGGCCGGGGCCGGCAATTTCGACCGCGTCGATGTCGCTGATATCCACGGTCTTTTTCAGCAGTTCGTCAGCCTGAGCCAACGGAAAGAATAAAAGGCCGGCCAGCAAGCTGGCCGCAAGGTTGAGGTTGAGGAATGCTTTCATCATATGTTCCTGTGCTGTGTACTGGTTATTGTTGATGAGTGATTAATTACAGGCCGGCCATTTCGCGGGCGCTGTCAAACGCTGTGTTGGCCAGGCTGCGCGCCGCTTCGGAGACCAGTTCCGTGACCTGGGTTTCAACCCACTGGCCATCGACCATGCTGCGGAAGGTCCAGACCCGCTGGTCTTGTGCCTGGCTGAGTAAAACCGGTGCCTTCACCTGGCCCGCAAAAGTGGGCTCTGGCATTTCAACCTTGGCCAGGGCCCAGGTGGTGTCGATTTGCGGTACGGGTGCGTCGATGCTTCCTGCGTTAGCCAATCCGGCGCTGGCAGTCAGAATCAGGGCGGCGATAGTGTTGGTGGTGTTCATTGTCTTGTTCCTTGCATATTCGGTGACTGGGTGGATAAGCAAACTGCTTTCCTTGCTGACCTGGTGTTATACGTAACTATAACACTAGTATTGTATAACGCAATAAATTTGTTGATTTTTCGTACTCAATTCGTCGTGCGACGAATTTAAGTCAATAAAAACAAGGGGTTACGGTGGTTCCGGATGGGGGTGAATTCTACGGCCAAGGTCGGTGAGGTGTTATAGAGGTGTTATAGGGGTGTTATAGGGGGGTGACAGAAGGGTATTGCAGCGGGTCTTAGCCGCGGGTTTTTCATCAAACGCCGGTGTCAGGCTTTGCCGGCTTCCAGCTTTTCCAGCATTTTGATGAATTGCTTGCGCACGATGGCGCGGTTGGCGTCCAGCAGGTCGGTGCGTTGCTTGGCTTCATCTTCCATGGCCTGCAGTACGGATTGTTGGCCGGGCGTGGCCTTCTCGCCCACCAACATGTGACTCTGGTCCACAATCGACTGGATGATGGACTGTGTTTCTTCGCGCTGATAGCGGTACTGGGCTTCCATGTTGGCACTGATGGTCTGCAGCATTTCGTTAAAGTATTCGTAATTGTCGAGCCGCTTATTGATGTCTTTTTGCGCGGCGACTTTGTCGGCCAGGTTGGAGCTGAAGTTAAACAAAGCCTCAAGGTACTGTTTTTGGTTGTCGGCCAGTTTTTCACCGGCTTTGCTGAATTTGAGTATGGCCCGGGCGTTGCGCATGTGCAGGGTGACGCGTTTATCTTTACTCTGGATGGGTGATTTATGGTCAAACTCCAGCCGGTCGATCAGTAGTTTGTCTTCCTTGCTGAGCTTGCCCAACGACGCGATATCCACTTTGCTATTGCCCACCTGCAACCGGATGATGGACTGGAATCCCATTTCAGTGACCGCATGTTGCAATACGGTGATCAGGTCTTCCAGCGAGCCCGACTCAATGGCATTGGTCATGAACTCGGTGAGGAAGCCGGCATTCAGGCTGCTGTTTACCATCTGCTGCATTTGTTTTTCGAGTTGACCTTGCTCGCGCTCGGACTCAATGGTGGCGAGAAGCTTGTCGTCTTCCACGTCTTTGTAGTGCGCCTGCAACTCCTCCCGCTGTTTCTGTAATTCCTGTAAGTGGCTGTAGAGATTCTCCACTTCGTTTTCCAGCACCTGTATGCAGGTTTCCGATTCCATCAGTGCGCGCTTGAGTTTGTCCAGTTCGGAGCGTTTGGCGTCGTTACCCTCTTTATTGCCCGCCAGTTCGGATTCCAGCTGGGCGATGGTGGACTCCATAGACAAGATGGACTTGCGTTGGTCAACGATGGTCTTTTGCAGGCCGTCCAGGTTTTTGCGGCTTTGGTTACTCAGCGCGTGGCTGTCTTTGAGCAGGTCTTCAAAGGGGTTTTCGGACTTGTCCGATCCCTCGCGTGAAGCGCGGATGACACTGAGCAGGGTGCGGGTCTGTTCCTCGGTGGGGTTGGGCGAATTAAAGGCCTTGTCCACATGGGCCAGTTGTTTCTTGGCATCGTTCAGGGATTTTTGCAGAGTCGCAGACTCGTGCTCCATTTTGTACAGCATGCGCTCGTACTGGGCTACCTTCATTTCGAGGTCGCTTTGATCCTGCTCCTGCTTGAGCATGTGGGTGAGTTTTTGCGTGTGTTGTTTCTGTTGCTCCAGTTTATTGAACAGCGATAAGCCGTGCCGGCTGGCTTTGGTGGCGCTTTGGCTGCTGGTGTCCAGACCGCGATTGAATCTCAGTACATAACCCGGTTGGTCGCTCTCGGCTGTACTCAGGTTGGCGTTGCCAGCGACCCAATCGTTGTCGCCCAGCTTTTCCAGGCGATCTCGCAAGAGTTTGAGTTTTTCCTTTAGTTGGGTGTTTTCGGCGCCCGTGCGTTTGGCTTCGGTGGACAGAATACCAATGACCTTGTTGATTTCATCGCGCAAGGTCAGCCAGTACTCTTTGGAGTTTTCGGGTTGTTTGAGTGCGCGTCTTTCCGCATTCAGGTAGGCGCAACGCACGGTGGTGATCAGCGGATTCAGATCCAGCGCTTTGCCCATGTCGGTTTCCGGCAGGCCGCGAGTCGCCTTCAATTGGCTGACGATGTACGCAATCACCGAGGGGTCTGTGGGCTCAGTCGTTGTGTTACCGGAGGTTGCTGGGCTCAGCCGCTGGGTTAAGCGTTGCAGTCGTTGGCGCAGCTTGATTATCAGGTATCCGCAAAAACCGCACACGAACAGCAGCTCAGCGATAATGATAATGTACACAGTGTCCGACATCCCGTGCTCCGGGCAGTTAACTGGTTTGAGGTCTGGCGTCTATATACCTACCTAGAGCCTAGCAGGCTTTATGACTTTGGGTACTTAGCAGGCAATTCCAGTGGCCTGTTACTCTTCAACCCACTGCCAGCGCAGGGGCTGGCCAAAATCGTCATAGATAATTTGTTTGCGGGGCTTGCGCGGTGCGCGTGGGGTTGGGCCCGGGGATTTGGATTGTTTGCGGGCTTCTATGGCCTGGATGACATCTTGTACCTGCGTGCGCGGTTGTTGCTTGCGGTCAAACAGCACGCTGAGCGGTTGATGGCCACCGGGCTCGCGCCCCGATGCACCCATGGGAACGGCATTGACCTCACCACCTTGGTGGATATAGGCGTCGACCTGCGCTTCTATCTCAGCTCTGATCTGGGCTTTGGTTTTTAGCGGTTTCATGCTGGGTGACAGGGAGAATGAGTACTAAAGTAGTCGGGCAATCTGCTAGATTAGCCCAATGCCGGTGTGTCGTACAGCATGGGGCGCCGCGAGACGCTGATTTGCGGTTGCAATGGCGCCACGATTGGCAGGCCGGAAACAATAACAGGAGGGTGCAAATGACAGGTATTAATTGGGTGGCATGGGGTGCGGCCACGCTCAGTTGTTTTGTGTTGGGTGGCATCTGGTACGGCCCCTTGTTCGGTCGTGCCTGGATGGCGCTGGTGGGTATTTCGGAGCAGGCGATTCAGCAGGCCAATATGGCTAAAATCTACGGCACGACATTTGTGTTGCAGGCGGCGGCCGCGTTTATGTTAGCGCAGGCCATGGGCCCCGATGCGCATTGGCTGTTGGGATTGCACTGGGGCTTGATGGCCGGCGTCTGGGTGGCCATTGCATTCGGTGTGGGTTATCTGTTCGAGCAGCGCCCGTTTAAACTGTGGGCCATCAATGCCGGTTACAACCTGTGCAGTTTTGCCGTAATGGGAACAATTTTAGGCGCCTGGTAATCAGCCTGGCGCGGATTCAGACACTACTAAGGATGGATACGTGATCAAGTTAGCCACAACCGACAGTGAGATTCAGGGTTGCTTCCCGGTCATGGCGCAATTACGCCCGCACCTGCTGGCAAACCGCTTTCTCGCAACTGTGCGGCAAATGCAGAAAGAGGGCTACCTGTTGGCGATGCTGCAAGCCGACAGCGGCGTGGCGGCAGTGGCCGGCTTTCGGGTTGCCACCAATTTGCACCTGGGGCGCTATCTTTATGTGGATGATCTGGTCACAGACCAGACCAGGCGCTCGCAAGGCTACGGCGAGGAAATACTTGCCTGGCTGGAAGCCTATGCCCGCGTTCAGGGCTGTGCCTATCTGCACCTCGACAGTGGCACCCAGCGGGCGCAGGCCCATAAATTCTATTTTGCCCAGGGCATGACCATCAGCAGCTACCATTTCCTGAAGCCATTGGTACAACAACCCGATTGATGGCATTTGCACCAACGGCGAGTTGCCCCATCCCGCCGCTATTGGGATAATGCCGCCTTTTGCCCGGGGCATACTTTCTGATGAATTTTACTTGGCGACATTGCCTGCATTCGCCGCTTGCCACGCCGGTTATTCTGGCGTTGTTTGCGGTGGTTCATCTTTTGGTGGCGCCCTTGTCCGGTCTGGGTGTGGACGAGGCCCATTATGCGCTGTATGGGCGCTTCCCGGATTGGAGTTATTTTGATCATCCGCCCATGGTGGGCTGGATTCATTGGCTGTTCCTGCATGGCGGCGACTCCGCTTTTTGGGTCCGGCTGCCGGCACTGGTCCTGTGGCTGTGTATCTTCTGGCAACTGAAGTACCTCACTCAGGCGCTGTATCACTCGGTTGCCACCGCCAATCTGGCCGTGTTGCTGGCCGCCAGCGCGCCCCTGGTGCAGGTGCTCGGCTTCGGTCTGGTGCCGGATACGCCACTCATTTTGTGCGCGTTGCTGTTGGCGCGGCTGGTGCTGGCCATCGACCAGAGCAATGGTGCACGACTTACGCACTGGTTGCTGTTGGGCGTTTTGCTGGGCCTTGCCGGTCTCAGTAAATACACTGCGGTATTTTCGGCGCTGGCATTGTTGTGGGTCTTGTCCAGCTACCGGCGGTTTGCCTGGCTGGCGAGTCCCGGGCCCTGGTTGGCGGTGGTCGTTGCCGCGGTTGTGGTTGCGCCGGTATTTTGGTGGAACTGGACGCACGATTGGGTGTCTTTTGAATACCAGTTCAATCACGGTGCCAAAGGCGAGTGGCAGGGCGCCAAGAGTCTGCGCTATGCCGTCATCTTACTGTTGTCCTATGGACCCCTGTGGGTATTTGCCGCGTTAGCGGGTGCCCGCACCTTGCCTGCAACCGGCGCCATCGCGGCCAGTTTTTTACGGGTGTCGGCATTGCTGTTGCTGATCACTGCGCTGTGGTCTGCTGGCAATGGCGAGGATCTGCCCCATTGGACAGCCATGGCCTGGGTCCTGTTGGCGCCATTTGCCGCTGCCCGGTTACGGTCTGTGTCAGCGGCTGGCGCAAAGCTGCTGGTGGGATTGGGTGCGGTCTACCTGGTGCTGGTCAACGGCGTACTGTGGTTGTTGCTGATTGCGCCGCCACTGGCGTCGGAACCAAAACTGGCGCCTGCAGTGCGGGATTTGCACGGCTGGGAGCCTGCGGCGCAGCGCCTGCTGGATTTGCGCGACAGTCGGGCGCCGGGTGCCCAGCTGTGGGTACGGAATTGGACGGAAGGCAGCCGGATGGCCTGGTACACCCAAATGCCCGTGCGGGTTTTGTCGGACAAAACCAGTCAGTTCTCGCTCTGGTGGGGCGAGCCTGTGGCGCCAGCGATTCTGGTGCGCGCGGAAAAACGCATGCCGCGGGATACCACCCTGAAAATACCGGAGCACCTCGATTGCAGGCTGATCGATACGCTGGATTTTAAAATGCAGGCGGTGACGGTGAATGTTTATCTTTATTACTTGTGTGCCACAGCACCCGCCAATGAGGAATTGAACCCATGACGGCCATGCTCCAAGCCCAGCCCAACCCGGGCAACTTGTTCGGGCTTTTGTCTGCGCCCAGTGTGCCCGAGCACCGGCCAGGGTTGGAAAACTGCCTGTTGGCGCTGGCAGTGGTGGCCATGGCAGCCGGCTTTGCGCTGTTCAGCGTAGAGAGCTGGAATCAGGCATTGTTTCTGTCTATCAATCAGGCCTTCAGCGGGTTGACCCCTGATCAGCGCGCGCTGCTCACGGTGCTGGGCGATGGCTCGGTGGCTGCCTGTCTCGCCATCGGGGTGTTTATCCGCAACCCGCGCGCATTGGCGTACATTTTCCTGGCGGCCGTATTGGCCGGCATTCTGATTCAGGTGCCCAAACACTGGTTTGATGCTGCCCGGCCGCCGGCGGTTTTGGATATGGCGCTGTTTGATGTGGTGGGCAAGGCATACAAATCCAACAGTTTTCCTTCCGGCCACAGTGGCACCGCCTGGTTAGCGGCGGCGTTGGTGGCGCTGTCTATTCGTCAGCGTCTGGTGACGCTGGGCGTGTTGGGTCTGGGGGCGCTGGGCGCGTTGTCGCGCATTATGGTGGGCGTGCACTGGCCTGCCGATGTGATGGCCGGCAGCAGCATTGGTATTTTCGTGGCGGTGTTCATTTATCGCCAGTTTGCCGGTCGGCCGGTGGAAATTGCCCGCTGGGGGCAATGGCTGCTGGCGGTATTGCTATTGTTGGTGAGCGTGAACGGATTTCTGCACAACACCGGCTACGAACAGTACCAGGGGGTGACGGCGTTTCGTTGGATTGCGTCCGGTCTGGCGGCCGGCGCAGCATTGTTTCTGTTTGCGCAATTGCTTTGGCCTGTGGCGGAATGGGTGGCGCAGCGGTTGTTCAAGGAATCTGCCAGTCGCGCGCTGTCGCGGGTATTCAAATTTGGCATGGTGGGTGGCAGCGGCTTTGTGGTGGATATGACGCTTTACGCCTTGTTTTACAGCTGGCTTGGCATGAACTTACTGGTGGCGCGCTCCATCGCCTATTGGCTGACCTCGAGCTGGAACTGGTACCTGAACCGGGTGTTTACCTTCAAGGATGCGGATAACGATCGCAAACGCGTGCAGTGGGCCAAGTACCTGCTGATGTGTCTGATCAGCTTTGTCCCCAGTATGGGCACATTCTACGGGCTGACGACCAGCGTGCCATTTTTCGCCGAACACAGCCAGTTGGCGCTTATTCTAGGGGTTATTGCGGGCGCGCTGTTTAATTATGTGGTTGCCGGTTTTTTGATTTTTAAAGTTTACGGCAAAGATTAATTTGCTGATCAACACAAGAGAGCGTAACAAATGAAAGTGGATACCATGCGCAAGATTGACCGCTATGCGGGCATTCCATTGTGCTTTGTGTTGTCGGTGTGGTTTAGTCTGTGGCAGCTGATATTTCGCCCGGCCAAAAAAGCGGCGAAAAATGTCCTGTTTCTTGAGCTGTCCGAAATGGGCAGTGCCATTATTGCAGACCCGGCATTGCGCTACGTGAAAGAGCAGCCAGGCGCCCAGGTGTTTTTTGCTATCTTCAAGAAAAACGTGGGCAGCTTGCATCTGTTGAATACCATTCCGGAAAAAAATCTGTTCACCTTCCGTGAGGACAATTTATTCACGCTGGTGTGGGATACGCTGCGCTTCATGGTGTGGTGCCGTCGCAACGACATCGATACCGTGATTGATATGGAGATGTTTTCCCGTGTGTCGGCCTTGCTGTCGCGGGTGACCGGCGCAGTCAATCTGATTGGTTTTGTGGCCTATCACAGCGAAGGCTTGTACCGGGGTAATTTTCTCACCCGGCCGGTGGTTTACAACGCGCATCAGCATATCGCCAAAAATTTCATGGCCCTGTCGCACACCGCGATGATGCAGGAAGAGCAGTTACCTTTCTGCAAGTCGCTGATTCGCGACGAGGATATTGTGCTGGCCCAGGCACCACGGGATGAACAGGCCATCGCGCGCATCCACGCGACCTTGCAGTCGCTGAGCCCGGATTATCAACCGGGCCAGCGCGTGGTGCTGATCAACCCGAACGCCAGCGACCTGTTGCCACAACGCCGCTGGCCGGCCGAGCATTTCCAGGCAGTGATCGAAAACCTGCTGGCACGCTACGACGACATATTGATCGTCATTACCGGCGCGCCGGGTGAATTTGCCGGTGCAGAAGCATTGAAGAACGCGGTGGATCATCCGCGCTGTGTAAACAGTGCCGGCAAGTTTGCCTTCAAAGAATTGGTGCCGCTGTATTTTGTGGCCGACATGATGCTCACCAACGATTCCGGCCCCGGGCATTTCTCGGCGGTGACGCCACTGCGTACCTTTGTCATTTTCGGACCGGAAACGCCGGCGCTCTACAGTTCACTGGGTAATTCCACGGCGCTTTACCTGGGGCTGGCGTGTTCTCCCTGCGTCAGTGCCGCCAATCACCGCAAGACCGATTGTGTTGATAATCGCTGCGTGAAAGATTTGTTGCCGGCGCAGGCGCTGGCAGCGATTCATCCCCATCTCGATCGGATAGCGGCTCAATAAGGAGTACTTCCATGCGCTTTCTTCACACCATGTTACGCGTTGGCGACCTGCAGGCATCCATCCGTTTCTATACCGACGTCATGGGAATGCGTTTGCTGCGCCAGAAAGATTACCCGGACGGCAAATTCACGCTGGCATTTCTGGGCTACGGCGAAGAAAGCGACACCACGGTGCTGGAGTTGACCCACAATTGGGATACGGCCAGCTATGAATTGGGTAACGGTTTCGGCCACCTCGCTATCGCCGTCGATGATGTCTACGCGGCCTGTGAAAAAATCCGCGCCGCCGGTGGCAAAATCGTGCGCGAGCCGGGCCCCATGAAACACGGTACGACCATTCTGGCCTTTGTTGAGGACCCGGATGGGTACAAGCTCGAACTGCTGTCGGAAAAGTAAGTCGATTGTGTGATGCAAGCCGGTTGGGAACCAACCGGCTTTTTTTATGTCTGAGCTATGACGTTGTTGTGTCATCTGCGCGATTGCGGATTGAACACAACCCACACTGAATCGGCCAAGGGGGATCACCCGTTGACATGTTTTGATGCTGGCACCCTGCGCGATTGGCGCTCCGATGGTCATCGTGGCCACACACGGTATATGGCGGGCTATGTCCAGCCCCGGGTGAAGGACGCGGCGTTGTTCGGTGGTATTGACGAGTCGGACATGCCGGCCCTGCTGGGCTATTGTTATCTGCGAACCTTGCGCCCAGGCGACGCGGTATACCGCACGGGAGATTTGCCTGCAGCGATATACCTGGTGCTCAGTGGTCGCGTTGAGTTGCGCCTGGAGTCGCCTTTCGGGCAGGTGGTGAAAGAATCATTGGCGCTGGGCTCTAGCTTTGGCGATGTGGCGTTGTTGGGTGTTCAGCCCCATTCAGATGCGGCCTTTTGTGTGGAGGCCGGCGAAGTGCTGGCCTTGTCTGTACAAGCATTCGCACAGTTGAACCGGGATAATCCCGCGCTGTTCACCCACCTGTTGCTCAATCTTTCCCGCGATGTCAGTCGCCGCCTCATGCGCCACGATCAGGACTACACTGAGTGGGTCGGGGCCCGCAGTTCCATCAGCTGATCAATTCTTGGTCTGATAACACCTATCTGTTAGTATGCGCGCCCTTTAAACGCATTGGGGTACGCATGTTTAATCTCATCAATGGGGCCGAGTCCAACGTCAAAAACGACATTCTGTCGGGCACGACCGTGGCACTGGCCTTGGTGCCAGAGGCGGTGGCCTTTGCATTTGTGGCGGGTGTCGAACCCATGGTGGGGCTTTATGCGGCCTTTATGATGGGCCTGCTGACCGCCGTATTCGGCGGCCGGCCGGGTATGATTTCAGGCGCGACCGGCGCCACCGCGGTGGTGATGATCAGCCTGGTGGCCGAACACGGCGTGCAATACCTGTTTGCCATGGTGGTGTTGGCCGGTGTGCTGCAGATCACCGCCGGTGTCTGCCGGCTGGGCAAGTTTATCCGCATGGTGCCGTACCCTGTGATGCTGGGTTTTGTGAATGGCCTGGCCATTGTGATTTTCCTGGCGCAAATGGGCCAATTCATGTTGCGCGGTGCCGATGGCGAGATGCACTGGCTGCAGGGCGAGATGCTCTACACCATGGGCATCCTGATTGCGATCACCATGGCGATCATGCACTTCCTGCCCAAAATTACCCAAGCCGTACCCGCCGGTCTGGTGGCCATTATTGCGGTCACCCTGGCGGTACTGGGACTGGATCTGGAAGCGCGCACGGTCATTGATTTTGTGCGCGACATGCTGCCACCGGAACAAGCGGCCACCGCCACACTCAAAGGTGAGTTGCCGAGTTTTGCGATTCCCGCCGTGCCATTCACCTGGGAGACGCTGGCGATTATTTTCCCTTACGCTGCCATCATTGCCGCCATCGGTCTGATTGAATCCCTGCTGACGCTGTCGCTGATCGATGAAATCACCGATACCCGTGGCAACAGCAACCGCGAGTGCGTGGGCCAGGGCATTGCCAACACCGTTAATGGCTTCTTCGGCGGCATGGGCGGCTGCGCCATGATCGGCCAGAGCATGATCAATATTAATTCCGGTGGGCGCGGGCGCTTGTCCGGTATCACCGCAGCTGTGGTGTTGCTGGCGTTCATTCTGTTCGGCGCCAAATACATCGAAATGATTCCGCTGGCGGCGTTGGTGGGCATCATGTTCATGGTGGTGCTGGGCACGTTTGAATGGTCGAGTTTCCGGATCATCAAAAAAATTCCGCGTTCCGATGCACTGATCCTGATTCTGGTGTCGGGTGTGACCGTGGCATTTGATCTGGCGATTGCGGTGATTGTGGGCGTTATCGTGTCGGCACTGGTATTCGCCTGGCAGCACGCCAAGCACATCAATGTGGTCACCTATCTGGACGATCAGGGCTACAAAGTCTACGAATTGCGCGGTCCTATTTTCTTCGGCTCGGTGGCCAACTTCAAAGAGCTGTTCGACCCGCACAATGACCCGGAGCACGTGGTGATTGAATTCCAGCGCTCGCGTGTGGCCGACCACTCTGCACTGGAGGCCATCGACAGTCTGGCCGACAAATACCGCGCGCAGGGCAAAACGTTGCATTTGCGGCATTTGTCGAAAGACTGCGTATCACTATTGCGGCGCGCGGGCGACCTGGTGGAGGTCAATCTGCTGGAAGACCCGAATTATCGCGTGGCCGTTGATCACACCTGATCGCAGATTGCGTTATCAAAAGCCGGCGTAAACGCCGGCTTTTTTGTATCTGCCGTGTTTGCTGCTTGATTTATGGTTTTATCCCCACGCATAGTGAGCCGTCAATCCTAGGAGAATGCCCATGCCACCGATAGAAGTGCTTGTGAGTTTTACCTTTGCTGCGCTGCTGCTGAATTTATCGCCCGGGCCGAGCAATCTGTATGTGATGGCGCGGTCGCTGGCACAGGGGCCTGAGGCCGGCTTCGTGGCGGCTGCGGGTTTAGCTGCGGGCAGTTTGGTGCATGTGTTGGCGGCGAGCGTGGGCCTGGCTGCCGTATTTTTATATGCGCCGGTGTTGTTTACAGCGGTGAAGCTGGTGGGTGCCGCGTATCTGTTGTATCTGGGCGTGCAGTATTTACGCAGCCAGCCCGACCTGTCGGTGGGGCAGTCGGCAAAGCGCAGCAATGGCCGGATTTTCCGCGAGAGTTTCCTGGTCGAGGCCACGAACCCCAAGACCGCACTGTTCTTTTTGGCACTGTTGCCGCAATTTGCCGACGCGAGCTACGGCCCGCTGGGGCCACAGTTGCTGGTGTTGGGATTGATTGTCACCCTGTCCGCTGTGCCCTGTGACATCATCGTCGCCTTGGGCGCAAGCCGCGTGCGCCGCTGGCTGGCCGCGCATCCGCGCGCGCCGTTGATTCAGGAGCGGGTGTCCGGTGGCATTCTGGTGGCGTTGGCCATGTTTATCGTAGGCGAGGAGGCAGTAGCACAATGGCAATCATGAAATGGCTGGGGTTGGCCGCACTGTGTGGGTGCAGTTTAGCGGTACAGGCGGGACTCACTGCGGTGGAGCGTACATTGCAGGCATCGGTGGACGCGATTGAACCGCAATACCTCGCCCTGCTGGAACGGGTGGTCAATATTAACAGCGGCACCCACAACCACGCGGGTGTGAAAGCCGTCGCCGATGAGTTTGTGCCCGCCTTTGAAGCCCTGGGCTTTACCACGCAATGGCACGATGGCAGTGCGTTTAACCGCGCCGGACATCTGTTGGCCCGGCGCGGCAAACAAGGCCCGAAAATATTATTGATCGGCCATCTGGATACCGTGTTTGCGCCACAGGACAAATTCCAGCGCTGGCAGCCGTTGGCCGATGGTCGGGTCAAGGGGCCGGGCATTACCGACATGAAGGGCGGCAATGTGGTGATGCTGATGGCATTGCACGCGTTGCAGGATGCGGGGGTGTTGGACCAATTGCAGATTCAGGTGGTGCTGACCGGCGATGAAGAAGCCCGGGGGGAGCCCATCGAATTGGCTGTGGCGCCGCTACTGGCCGCGGGTGATTGGGCCGATGTAGCGCTGGGTTTCGAAGACGGTGATTCAGACCCGGCCACCGCAGTGATCGCCCGCCGGGGTTCTGCCAGCTGGCGCCTGGAGGTCAGCGGTAAACCGGCGCACTCCTCACAGGTGTTCCGCGAAGATGTGGGCTTTGGCGCTGTGTACGAAATGGCGCGGGTACTGAACGCATTCCGCACGGAATTGAGTGACCAGCCGTTGCTGACCTATAACCCGGGCTTTGTGCTGGCCGGCACCGACGTGGAAGAAACCGCCGCCAGCCGCGGGCGGGCATTCGGCAAAGCCAATGTAATCGCGGCCACGGCGCTGGTAGAAGGGGACTTACGGGCCATATCACCGGCCAGCCAGACCGCCGCATGGGCGCGCATGCAGGCCATTGCCAGTGCCAGCCTGCCGCACACCAAGTCAGTATTTACTTACCAGGAGCGCTATCCGCCAATGGCCCCAACCCCCGGCAACGAAGCGTTGCTGGCACTATACAGTCAGGCCAGTGAAGATCTCGGTCACGGTGTGGTGGTGGCGGTGGATCCGCGTCGCGCCGGTGCGGCAGATATTTCCTTTGTCGCCGGCCGGGTGGCAATGGCATTGGACGGCCTGGGCCTGATGGGCGAGGGCGGCCATACCCCGGATGAAATCGCCAACATGGCAACGCTCAGAAGCCAGAGCCAGCGCGCGGCACTGCTCATGTACCGGCTGTCGCAGCGTCAGAATAGTGCGAATGCACATTAATTGGCGTTTACTGTGCATATGCACTGTGGTAGGCTGGGTTTAATGGGTTGGGTAGTGATTGACCAGCCCTTAACCCCTGCAACAGCGAGGTGATCTGTGTCGGCATTGCAGATGAATCAACCGGACCCGGCCAGTGTGTTGTGTAAAGCATTGCACAATACCCAGGAGTCGCTGGGTTTAACCCAGGAGGAAACCGGCAAAATTATCGGTAAAGACCGCACTACCGTGGGCCGGTTATTTGAACGCGGACAGCTGTCTCCGCACACAAAAGAAGGCGAGCTGGCGTTGTTGCTGGTGCGCCTTTATCGCAGTTTGTACGCCATGCTCGGTGGCAGCCAGAGTCAGATGCAGCACTGGCTGAATACGCCCAATCAGCATCTGGGGCAAACGCCGCGGGCTTTGTTAGTCACTGTTCAGGGCCTGGTGGAAGTGGTGAATTACCTCGATGCCATGCGCGGGCGCCTCTAGCCGGCGGCTGGCCTCACCCGAGACCCATAATAAGGAATTGATATGTCGCTATGGACTGCGCTCAATGGCGTGGATCGCATTCAGCCTCTGACCGTTGAACTGGTGCGGGTGGTCGAGTCCCAGGAGCAGATTGCCACCCTGAGCCTGGTGGATAATCTGGAAGAGCAGGCGGTGCTCGAGTCATTGTTGGAAGCGGTCAAACCGGCGGGTGCGCCGCAAGGTTTGCATTATCTGCTTTCAAGCCCCTTCCGCTATCCCCCGCTGGCCTGGGGCAGCCGCTTTGGACGCCGGCACGAGCCCTCCCTGTTTTATGGGTCCCTGAATATTGAAACCGCATTGGTGGAATGTGCGTTCTATCGGCTGGTATTTCTCGATGGCATGGCCGACCCATTCAGCCGTGCGGTGGTGTCGCAACACACCAGCTTCAGGGTGCGTGGGCACGGTCAGCGGGGCGTGAATCTGGCGTTGCATCCGTTCAGTGAGCATGAACCGCTGTTGCGGTCGCCGGTGGACTACAGTGGGACCCAGGCTCTGGGCACCGACATGCGTGCGGCTTCGGTGGAGCTGGTGGTGTATTTGTCGGCCCGGGATCAACGGCCCAATGCGCTTAACGTGGGTATCTTCAGTCCCGATGTGCTGAAGGCGAGCCAGCCTGGGCAATTCCAGAACTGGACCTGTTACGCCACGCGGGAAAGCGTGCGCTATGTGGCTGCGCCCGGCGTCAAAGGGCGGGAGTCATTCAGTTTCGAGCGGGGCAAATTTGAAGTGGAAGGCCGGCTGCCTGTGCCGGCCTGATAGCGTGGTCCCACATTGCCCTGCAATGTAGGTGGCCGGTTCAGATCAGCCAGGTGGTCACGTTGTCCATTTCGCGGTTCTCGCCAATCGCCTTCAGGCCCTTGACGCAGCGAATGATGTACCACACCAGCAAAGCCAGCATCAGCAATACGCCCAGTCCCATCAGTGGCATGGTAACCAGCGCAATCACGCCGTACAGCAGGCTGATCCAGAAGGTCCGGATCTGAAAACGGTAGTGGTTATTGAGCACACCTTCGTCGCCGTTCTTGTTCACGTACGCCATGATGACGCCAACAATACCGGTGATGCCCACCAGAATAGAGGCCAAGTACAGAATATAAATAAGCTTTACGCTACCAGCGTCGCCACTGGTGGATACGGGCGCAGAATCGTTCATGCGAGCTCCTTGTTGAGTTGTTATGTCCAGACCGGTATGTACCGACGGCGCTCAGTAAATCACATCTGAAATCTCGAGTACAGACGGGTCCCACTGCAGGTTGAGTTGGCGCGAAGCAGGCATGTTGATGGTGATGGCGGGCAAGCCCTGATCATCGTAGATCAGCACCGTGACATCTTTCACATTGCCGTTGTGAAACGGCGTCATGGAAATGGCACCCAGCTGGTTCGCCCGGGCAACAAATTCTGGCAGTTTGTTTTGACTGTTAATGTAAACCAGATCGGGTCTGGTGCCCGCCGGCAGATCGGTATGAACCGCGCGCAGTGTGCTGCGGCCAATGGTTTTGCCCACACGTTTTTCCAGTACCCTGGCCAGCGCGGGATCATTGATGATCCAAATGCTGATGTCCTTTTCGTCTTGCAGGCGGGCTTCCAGCGACGCCAGTTTGAGGATGATGGCAGCAGTGAGTTGGCTGGGTAGCGGCTTGGCCTGCACGCCGGAGGCGAGTAGCAGGGCAAACAGTGCCAGTGCGAAGCGTTTCAGATGCGGCAACATATTACAGCTCCGCACCAAGGTAAAAGGTCAGCACCGGCTTCTTCACCTGAGGAATCAGGGAATTCTGGAAGCCGTCGGTATCCACGGCGAAATCATCGCCGGTGGCGGCACCCTCGACCCCCGGGTGCAGGTAGTCGCTGCCGGTCAGATTTTCGATCTTAAGCCCGAGACGGAAGTTACCCGCGTCGTACAAAAGATGAGCGTCCAGCTTGAAATAACTGGGTGCCTGCCGGTTCTGCTCGCGCAAGGGGTTCTGATCTGCGCGCAAGGGGTTTTCCGAAAACAGATTGCGTGCCGCTATCCAATTGCCGCGGAGGTTAACACTGGTGTTTTCAGCGATCGGTAAATTAATGATGGCCGTGATCTTGTGTGGCGCTATGTCGCCCTGTTCGGCTCGGCGACTGTCCCATTCGCCGGTGGCGTTATTGTATTGTTGGTCCGCCGTGGCGCGGGTGAAGGTGTAATAAAGATTGCCGGTAATGGCCGGCAACCCGGCCAGTGGATTCTGAACCGTGGCGCTGCCGCGGTATTCGAACCCATATACATCCCGTCCACCCACGTTCTGCGCGCCGGCGATAGCATCTTTGTATTGCGCACGGAACAGCGACATGTCGTGCAGGAAAAGCTCGCTTTGGTGAATGGCGATAAATTCCAGATTGCGGGCCTTTTCCGGTCGGAGCGACATATTAGCTGCTCGACCGCTGAAATCGCCATACAGATCCTTGGGTGAAGGCTCCTGAAACGCTTCACCGTACACCAGTTTAAAACTGGTATCCGGGCGCCAGTGATAAATGGTGGCCAGGCGCGGATTTACGTCGGTGCCGTATTCACTGTTGCGATCCCAGCGCAGGCCCAGGTTAAAACGCAGATCCTGCCAGTCGTAAATGGCCTGAATGAATGCGCCGGTATCCGTGGTGTCAATGCGGTTGTATTCGGGCAACCCGCGTTTGGGCACGGACGGCGACAGCGGCGTGTAGTTATCGGAATTGATCGCATCCGCCTGGCGCACCCCGCTGCCATCGGAGGAGATGCCGTCGATGGAATCGGGGCCCTGCGCAGGGCAGACACCCAGTCCGTCGAAATAATTACAGATCATGTAAATTTTGGAGAGGCGTTTGCGCTCGTACTTTATCCCGCCGGTAAGATTCAATTGCTCCGACCATTGGTGGCTCAACAGTTGCTCAAACCGCCAGCCCGTGCTGAAACTGTTCCACTCGGTGAGACTGACTGCGCCGGCAAAAGATTCAGCCCAGTCGCCGCCCACGCGGCTTTCGCGGTAGGTGAGATCGGTGCGCAATGCGGTTTGTGCGTTGAACGGATGCAGGTAGCGGGCAAAGCCCTGAGTAGACTCCGAAATCCAGTGTGCATTGGGTTGGCCATCGGCAAAACTGTAGTAGGGGCCATAACCCTCGTCGGTTTTCCAATGGTTGGCGCCCACCGACAAATTGCCGTGGTGCAGCTCGCCAAATACGCTGTAGTTTTCCGAGGGGTCGCGGTATTCGCCCAGAGGCTGACCCCTCACCCGCTCATCGCTCGTTACCTGTCCGTCGACATTGATGTCACCTGCGGGGCTCGGGCGACCGGTAATGGAATCTGTGCCGGCGCCAATCCCGGCGCCCCAAATGTCCGGGTCGCGCAATAGCGCCGGGTTGGTAAAGCCCCAGTCGCTGTAGTCTTCGATGGGGGCTTCGTCGCTGGTAAAGGCGCGGCCGCCCAGACTGAAACTGAGATCGCCCTGGCGCCCCAGCAGGGTCAGGTCCAGCGCCTGCGTCTGGTAACTGCCCCGGCTGACTTCCACATTGAGCTTAGTGGTGCCGTCTTCCACCGCGGCACCCTGCCGGGTGATGATATTGATTACGCCGAGAAACGCGTTCGGGCCATACACGGCACCGGAGGGGCCGTACAGGACTTCGACCCGCTCAATCAGCGTAATGGGGTACTGGCGCGACAGGTGGGCGGTATGGTTCCACAAATTATTGTCCACCCGTCCGTTCACCAACAGCAGCGTGCGCTGGGTCCAGGGGGTACGATAGCCGCGCTGATAGGCCACCAGCTGCTCGGTACCATTGGTGACAATATTGTCGAAACCCGGCAAATCCTGGACGATGTCATCCAGGCTGTCGTAGCCCCGCTGCCGGATAGTGTCCGCATCCACGATAACCATGGCGCCGGGCAGGTCGCGCACGGATTCGGGCTGAGCGGAGCCGGTCAGGCTGTCCATATGCAGGCTGGTGCGCTGGTTCAGCAGCTGTTCGAGCGACAAACTGTCCAGGTCGTTGCTGGCCTGAGCCAGTGCCAAAGTGGGTGTCAGGGTCGCCAACAGCGCGAGCGGAAATATCCCGCTGAATACATGGGTCATGGGGGTAAATCTGGCCTGTATCTACTAATCTCTCAGTGTAGACCCTGTGATTGGCAATTACCGGGCCATTAACCAAGCGTACGGATATCAATGAGCAATACCGTTCCCAGCCCTGTCCCTGCAAGTCTGAAGAGCATCAGTCGCGCCAGCGCGGGTCTGGCGGTTGCGGCGGTAACCCTGGTGGTGCCGTTAGTGGTGGTGGTGGTGCTCTACATTGACGGCCTTAACGCCGATATGCGCTTGCTGGCAAAACAGCAGAGCAGTATCCGGGTCATGCGGCAGTTTGTGGCGTTGCAAGTCAACCTGAGCGATGAATACTACAGCCGCTTCTATCCCGCCACAGAATCCATGCAAACCTTCGCCGAAGGCGATGCGTCGGCCGGTGCACTGGCGCGGCACGAGCCTGAACCAGATGCTCTGTTGATGACGCAACTCGATGCCATGGATCGCGAGCTGGGCCGCTATTTTGGTACGGATTTTCGCAGCTGGCCGGAACTCAAACAGCGTTTCATCGGCGTGTGGAGCAACAAGGCTTGGTCTGAGCAACTGGCCCAGATAGAAGGCTTGTTTGAACCCGGGCGGGAGTTTGTTGAATTTCTGTTGTTGGCCTCGAATCTTGAGTTGTCGCAATCAGAGCACCTGCGGCTAAGCGCACACCTTCTGTTCGGCGACCTGGGCCATGCTAAAAGTGAAATCTTTGCGGTGGCAGAGCATCTGGCGCAAGCGTCGCTGGATCACGGTGGTGTCTGGACCGAAACCGAATTCAAATTGATGAGCGAGCGGCTTGATCAGATCCGGGTCGTGCCGGTGAGTGAACGCCAGCGGGCGCTGCTGATTGAGCAAGTAGGTGTTCCTGATGCCTATCTGGACTGGATTGTAGAGTCCTCGGGTTTAATAGAAGAGATGTCCCGCCTGAGGGAAAAGAAACGCCGGCTGATGTTTATTCAGGCAATGACAGACGATGGCCTCGACATGGGGCTGGCACTGGAGGTTGAAGCGATTCGCGGCGAAGTCTGGGATCTTGTTTCCAGCATAAATCGCTTGCAAATAGTGCTCGCCAACAATCTGGATGTAATTCTGCAACAGCAATACGATCAGGCCTATCAGTGGCGAATGCTGACGTTGGTATTGGTGGTTGCATTGATCGTATTTTCTATTCTTCTGGGCCTCTACATCGTCAGGAATATCCGGCTCACACAAATACACCTCGGTCGGCAGAATCTTCAGTTGGAGGCCAAGGTGGTGGCCCGAACCGAAGAAATCGAGCAAGCCAAAAACGAAGCCGAGCAGCTCAATAAAATACTGGGCAAACAAACGCAGATTTCCACCGAGCTGGCGCGCAAAGCCGAACAGGCCAGCAATGCGAAAAGCATGTTTCTCGCGTCCATGAGCCACGAGATACGTACCCCGCTTAACGCAGTGCTGGGCGGAGCTGCCATATTGGCCAAATCATCGCTGAATCAACGCCAGCGCGACATCCTGCAATTGATTACCCAGTCGGGTAAAACGCTGCTTGAACTCATCAACGAAATTCTCGATTTTTCTAAAATCGAAGCCGGTCAATTGGAACTTGAAACCATCGCATTTGATCTGGAGCAGCTGGTATTGGATATCGTTTCGATGTTCTCCCTGAAAGCCAGGGAAAATAATATCCGGCTCACCTACGTGGTGGATGTGGCGTGCGAGGGGCAATGGCTGGGTGACCCCTTGCGGGTCAAACAAATTCTCATGAACCTGATCAGTAATGCGGTGAAGTTCACGTCGGTGGGGAAAATTTCGGTACGCGTGCAGTTGGATGCGGTCGGCCAATTAAAAATCAGCGTGGCCGATACAGGCATTGGCATTAAAAGTGACCAGTTATCCCAGTTGTTTGAAGCCTTTGTTCAAAGTGACAGCTCAACCACGCGCAAATACGGTGGGACCGGTCTTGGCCTGTCCATCAGCCGCAAGCTGGCACAGATGCATGGTGGGGATATCTCGGTAGTCAGCACCTTTGGCAGAGGCTCGACGTTTGTGGTGAAACTGCCGCTGTTGCGCGCCGGTGAGAAAACCCTGTTCGACCCGATCAATGATTATAAAATCCTGCTGCTCAGTGAAAATGAAGAACTGCAGAATCAGATGTGCCAGTGGTATGGCGACCTGAAACGTCTGGACGATGTGGAATCGTTTTCGCACTGCATTGATAACCTCGCGGTCAATGACAGCGCGTTGGTGGTTGTGGCCGATTCGGGTACGTTGGTGAAGTACTACCAGCAATGGACGTCGCAGCTGGAAAAGCGGAAATTGTCCCGGCTGAAATATCCATGGGTGCTGTTGTTTGATCAGTCGGCGCTCGACTGCGACACTTCGGAACTGTTATCGCATCAGTTGCGCGAGCTGGGCGCCAGTGTGCAATTGCCGCTGCTGAGCCCCGGGGCGCTTATCCGGAAAGCTGTGATGGAGGCGTTGAACAGCAAAGGTCGGGAAATGCTCGACTGGACTGACTCCCAAACAACCGGGCAGGGGATGGCATTCAGTGGCCGGGTATTACTGGTTGAGGATGTGTTATTCAATCAGGTGGTCGCCCGGGAAATGCTGGAGTCTATGGGGCTGGAGGTGGTGATAGTGGACAATGGCGCGGAAGCCATCGCCTTTATTAAGCAGTATTACGAATTGCCGCCAAAAAACCGTGAAACCATCCGGCTGATACTGATGGATCTCCATATGCCGTTGATGAATGGCCTGGAAGCCACCAAGCGCATCCGGGCCATGGAGCGGGACGCGCGCTTACCTGCGATGCCCATCGTGGCGCTCACCGCTGATGTCCTGAAAGAAACCCAGCTCGACATTGTCGAAGCGGGTATGGATGGGTTATTGCCCAAACCGTTTGAGGAAGAAGATCTTATCCGCGTGTTGTCGACGCATCTGCCCGGCAAGGAAAGTCTGCGCCACCCATCCCACGCGCGGCCAGACGTGGTTGCTGAGCCGGCCGTGAGCGCAGAACCGGCGGAGCCACAAAGTAAACCAACCGTTCAGGTGCTGAACACCGATGCGCTGCTCAAGCGTGTGCGCGGGCGAGAGGATCGGGCGCGAGATCTGGCAAAATCCTTCCTGAACCAGTTGGCCGGTTTTGGCGAAAAAATTCAGGCCGATATCCAGGCCCGGGATTTCTCGCAGTTGGTGTTTAATGCTCACACGGTCAAAGGTTCTGCAGGAAATTTGGGTGCCGATGTGTTGTACCAGATTTCCTCCGAGCTTGAAAAACTGGCGCGGCAGGCCGAAGCATCGGCAGACGACCAGGTGCAGGCCCAAATCGAAGAGCGCAATCAAGCGTTCGTGCAGGCCACCCGTCAGTTGCAGGTGGCGCTGGAAGCGTTTCTGGCCTGATCCCGGATCATTTATCCCTCGGCAAATACCAGCGTGGCCGCAATTGCGGCCTGCCAGCGAGCCAGCAATTGATCCCGGTCTGCACCGGCTGCGGCGGGCGCAAATTGGGTTCCCGGGTTGGCGGGAGAGCCGGTGTCCGACAAATCGCACCAACCCAGTTGATGGGCAGCAAGACGGGCCGCGCCCAAGACGGTGGATTCCTGCCAGTCTGGCCGGAACAGCGGAGTTTGGGTAATCCACGCCAGCTGCTCGACAAACCACTCATTGGCCGTCATGCCGCCGTCGATTTTTAATACGTCCATGCGTTGACCATCCGCCTTGATCGCCTGCAACAGATCAAACACCTGCAGTGCAATGGATTGCAGGCAGGCATAAGCCAGTTGTGCCGGGCCCGTACTCAGTTCCATGCCAAAAATTGCCGCGCGGGCATCGGCGCGCCAGTGCGGTGCGCCCAGCCCGGTAAAGGCGGGCACCATCATCACGCCATGATCTGACTTGATCGATTGCACCAGCGCTTCGGTATCGGCGGAGCGATTAATGATTTTCAAACCATCCCGCAACCACTGTACCGCTGAGCCGGCAATAAACACCGAACCTTCCAGTGCGTAGTGCACTTGGTTATCCAGCCGGTAGGCGAGGGTGGTGAGCAGGCGGTTATCCGACGTGACGGCCCTGTTGCCAGTATTGAGCATCAAAAACGCGCCGGTACCAAAGGTACACTTGGCCTGGCCGGCAGCGAGGCATTGCTGGCCAATAGTGGCGGCCTGCTGGTCGCCGGCCACGCCCAGAACAGGCACCGATACGCCCAACAGGGCCGGGTCGGTGTGACCGAAGTCGGCGGCACTATCCAAAACCTGGGGCAGCATTGCGGCGGGAATATCAAACAGTTCGAGCAGATCTTTATCCCACGTCTGGGTGTGAATATTGAACAGTTGCGTGCGGCTGGCATTGGTGGCATCGGTGGCATGGCGCTGGCCGCCGGTCAGCTGCCAGAGCAACCAGCAATCCACGGTGCCAAAGGCCAGTTCGCCGCGCTCGGCGCGCGCGCGAGCGTCGGGAACCGTGTCCAACAGCCAGCGGATTTTGGAGCCGGAAAAATAAGGGTCGATGGGCAGGCCGGTTTTTTCTCTGATGAGCGCATCGCGTTTTTGTGCGCGAAGCGCCGCACAGAATGCGTGCGTGCGCCGGTCCTGCCAGACAATGGCCGGGGCAATGGGCTCGCCGGTTTGCCTGTCCCAGACGATGGTGGTTTCCCGTTGATTGGTAATGCCAATGGCTTTTACCCGGTGCAGGGTGTCGGGTGTCAGTAACTGGCGGCAACAGTTCAACACGGTATGCCAGATGTCCATGGCATCCTGCTCCACCCAGCCCGGGTTGGGGTAGGCTTGGGCAAAGGCTTCCTGGGCCTGGTTGATGGCGCGCAACTGCTGGTCAAACAATACCGCCCGCGAACTGGTGGTGCCCTGGTCGATGGCCAATATCAGGGGTGAGGCTGTGTCTGGGCTCATGGTGCGGTCTGACGTCCTGTGCAAAATTAATCTCAAATGTAACCTTTGATGCAAGACCCTGTCACCCCTGCGTATCATAGGGGGATATTCAAAAGACACGTCACAGGATAAAGACCCATGAGCACGCCTTCCGTATTGGCTCAATTGCGCGACATGACCACGGTGGTAGCCGATACCGGTGAACTTGCTGCCATCAAGCAGTTCAAACCCATGGATGCCACCACCAATCCGAGCCTGGTGCTGGCGGCAGCGCAATTACCCGAATACCAGCCACTGGTGCAACAGGCCCTGGCCGAATCGGCGGGCGATATGGCGGCAGCGGTGGATTATCTGGCGGTGGCTATTGGCGCTGAAATTGTGCGCGAAATTCCGGGCCGTATTTCTACTGAAGTGGATGCCCGTTTGTCCTTTGATACTGACGCGATGATCAGCAAAGCGCGCGCATTGATCGCCGCCTATCAGGCCCGTGGCGTCGAAAAAGACCGGGTGCTGATCAAAATAGCCGCCACCTGGGAAGGTATTAAAGCGGCGGAGCAACTGGAGCGCGAAGGCATTAACTGT
The DNA here is from genome assembly GCF_000305785.2 of Simiduia agarivorans SA1 = DSM 21679. Classification (NCBI taxonomy): domain Bacteria; kingdom Pseudomonadati; phylum Pseudomonadota; class Gammaproteobacteria; order Cellvibrionales; family Cellvibrionaceae; genus Simiduia; species Simiduia agarivorans. Next base: position 4,158,189 of record NC_018868.3, read on the forward strand.
AACCTCACCTTGCTGTTCAGTTTTGCGCAGGCCGTGGCGTGCGCCGAAGCAGGCGTGTATCTGATTTCGCCGTTTGTAGGCCGTATCTATGATTGGTACAAGGCCGCGGGCGAAACCCCGGCAACACCGCAGGATGATCGCGGTGTGCAATCGGTTAAACGCATTTATCAATACTATAAGGCGCACGGCTACAGCACCGTAGTGATGGGCGCCAGTTTCAGAAATACAGACCAGATTAAAGCATTGGCCGGTTGTGATCGTTTGACCATCAGCCCGGCCTTGCTCACAGAGTTGGAGCGAGAACTGCAACCCCTGGTGCGCGAACTTAACCCGGATGTGAAACAACCCGAGCCCAAAATCACGCTCGATGAAAAACGCTTCCGCTGGTTACACAATGAAGATGCCATGGCGACAGAAAAGCTCGCCGAAGGTATCCGTAAGTTCGCGCAGGACCAGGAAAAACTGGAACGCTTGCTGCTGGCGTAACGCTAGCAGTATCAGGAGCGAACACATGCAAGTAGAACCCCTGGCAATTGAACTTTGCCAGCGCCGGCTCGCGGGCGCAAAAAGTACTCCCTTGATAAACGGCCCTGAAACCTTGGAACAGGGCATGGCATTACAGCAGGCCTGCATTGTGTGCATGAAGGCGGCAGGCTACCGCCAAATCGGCTGGAAGTGCGCCATGCCGCCGCAGGATAAATGGGTATTCGGCCCGCTCTACGACGCCGAAACCTTTCAGGGCGAGGGCGAGATCGATGCCCGCATTATTCCCGAGCGCGGCATTGCCCGTATCGAGCCCGAACTCATTTTCACCCTGAAAACCGATCTGCCTGCCCGCGGCACGCCTTGGTCGCAGGCCGAGGTGGATGCGGCCATTGGCGAAGCCCACATGGCCATCGAATTAATCGGTACCCGGTTCGAAGACCCAAGCCAATGTGTGTTTCCCGCCATGCTGGCTGACGGTGTATCGAACCAGGGCTTGGTGATTGGTCCGCGCGTGGATCTCGCGGCGGCACTGGCAGCCCGCACATTACAGATTCAGATTGAGGGCGCCGCCGATGCCGTACTCAGTTACGACGGCCAGCATCCCTCGGGATTGCCCACCGAGCCGTTGGCCTGGTTTGCCAATTTCCTGAACACGCACGGGCGTGGTTTGCAGGCGGGTGAGAAAATTATTACCGGCACTTACGCCGGTGTTTTGGAAGTGCCACTCCATCGATCGCTGCGCATGGCCTATGCCGGGTTGGGTGAAATGGCGTTCCGGTTTTCACCCCGGCAAGACGGTTAAACTGAATAATTATTCGTTTAAAATCAATTGCTTGTGATTGCCCCCACCCAAGGTGGGGGCTACAATCGCGCCTCGATTTTTTCCGGGTGCGGCCATGCAAAACCAGTCTGATTTCCCCACGCCTTATTACCTGATTGACGAGACCAAGCTCGCCCGCAATATGGCGCTGATCGATCAGGTCCAGCGCGAGAGCGGTGCCAAATGCCTGCTGGCGCTCAAATGTTTTGCCACCTGGCCGGTGTTTGAGCTGATGAGCCAGACCATGGCCGGCACCACGTCTTCCAGCCTGTACGAAGTGAAACTCGGGCGCGATAAATTTCCCGGCGAAACCCATGCCTACAGCGTGGCCTGGAGTGAGCAGGAAATGGCCGAAGTGCTGGCTAATTCTGACAAAATTATTTTCAATTCCCTGTCCCAGCTGGCGCGTTTTGAACAGCAATCGCGCGGTCATAACCGGGGCCTGCGGGTCAATCCGAAAGTGTCCAGCTCCAGTTTCAGCCTGGCCGATCCGGCCCGGCCCTTCAGCCGCCTGGGTGAAAGTGATCCAGACAAAATCGCCGCGGTGATCCACCAGATCTCCGGTTTCATGTTTCACAATAATTGTGAAAACGGCGACTTCCCCTTATTCAGCCAGATGCTTGCGCACATCGAACAAACCTACGGCGAGCTTTTGCATCAGGTGGAGTGGGTGAGCCTGGGCGGCGGTATTCACTTTACCGGCGAGGGATACCCAATTGCGGATTTCTGCGCACGACTGAAACAGTTTGCAGACACCTACGGCGTGCAGGTGTATCTGGAGCCGGGTGAAGCCGCCATCACCAACACCGCCAGCCTGGAAGTATCGGTGCTGGATGTGGTGGAAAATGACAAGACCCTGGCCATTGTGGATTCCTCCATCGAAGCCCACATGCTGGACTTACTGATCTACCGGTTGGACGCCAAGTTGCCCGCCACGGGCTCGGTGCCGGTGATGGTGTGTGGCAAATCCTGCCTGGCGGGCGATATTTTTGGCGAATTCCAGTTTGCCGAAAAACCCAACGTGGGCGACCGCCTGAGCATTCAGGACGTGGCCGGTTACACCATGGTCAAGAAAAACTGGTTTAACGGTGTGTCCATGCCTGCCATTGTGGTGCAGCGCCTTAACGGTAAGCGTGAGCGGGTGCAGGCGTTCAATTATCAGGATTATCTGGCCGGATTCGGCAATCAATAAATTTATTACATCAATGAGTGGGTCATTGATGGCGTGAGAGCAAAGCGGGCAACCCGCCCGATCAGCTGCCCACAAGGTGGCGAGCGTAACGAGAGGTAAAGTGAAGTGGCAAAGAAAAATCTACTGATTATTGGTGCCGGTGGTGTGGCCAATGTGGTGGCACACAAATGTGCACAGCACAACGACCGCCTGGGCGATATTCATATTGCCTCGCGCAATATCCAGCGCTGCGAATCGATTATCGACAGCATCAACCGCAAGCAGAATCTGAAGCAGCCGGGCCTGCTCAAAGCCCATGCCATTGATGCGCTCGATACCAACGCGCTGATTACGCTGATTAACGAGCTGGGTGTGAGCATGGTGCTCAATCTGGGCTCGGCGTTTGTGAACCAGAGTGTACTGCACGCCTGTATTGAAACCGGTGTGGCCTATCTGGATACCGCCATTCACGAAGACCCGGCCAAAGTGTGTGAAACCCCGCCCTGGTACGCCAACTACGAATGGAAATCCAAGCAAGCCTGCGAAGCCAAAGGCGTTACCGCCATTCTGGGCGCGGGCTTCGATCCGGGTGTGGTCAATGCCTATGCGCGCCTGGCCGCCGATACCCTGTTTGATTCACTGGAGTCCATCGATATTCTCGATGTCAACGCCGGTTCGCACGGCAAATACTTTGCCACCAACTTCGATCCGGAAATTAATTTCCGCGAGTTCACAGGCCAAGTGTGGACCTGGCAAAACCGCGAGTGGGTGTCGAACCAGATGTTTGAGGTCAAACTCACGCGCGACTTCCCGGTGGTGGGCGAGCAATCCCTCTACCTCACCGGCCACGATGAAATCCACTCCATAAGCCAGAATCTGGACGTGCCTAACGTGCGCTTCTGGATGGGCTTTGGCGAACACTACATCAACGTGTTCACCGTGCTGAAAAATCTGGGCCTGTTGAGCGAGCAGCCGGTGCCCACTGCCGAAGGCCAGACAGTGGTGCCGCTCAAGGTGGTGAAAGCCGTATTGCCCGATCCCTCATCTCTGGCGCCCGAATACACCGGCAAAACCTGCATTGGTGATCTGATCAAAGGCACCAAAGACGGTGAGCCCAAAGAGGTGTTTATCTACAACATCTGCGACCACGCGGAAAACTATGCCGAAGTGGAAAGCCAGGCCATTTCCTACACCGCCGGCGTGCCTGCCGCGGCCGCCGCGCTGCTGATCGCCGATGGTACCTGGGATGTGGGCCGGATGGTCAACGTGGAAGAGTTGCCGGCAGAACCCTTCCTCAAGACCCTGGCCGAGCTGGGGCTCTCTACCCGCATTCAGGATGCAGAGGGCGACCGGGCGCTGTTTGCGTGAGCCTGAGGGGCGGTGTCAGCCGCCCCCAATTCCATTATTGTTTGTCTACACTGGTACCCACCTGTATCATCCCCCGCTTTTTAGGCCCGTCCTCATGTCCATCACTTTCGACCAGCTCGGTCTGTGCGCCCCCATCCTTAAAGCCGTTGCCGAGCAGGGTTACACCACGCCATCGCCCATTCAGGCGCAGGCCATTCCGGCCGTGCTCAAGGGGCAGGACGTGATGGCCGCGGCCCAGACCGGTACCGGCAAGACCGCCGGCTTTACCTTGCCGATTCTGGAGCGGTTGCAATCCATGCAACGCGCGGCCAGTAATCACGTGAAAGTACTGGTGCTCACGCCTACGCGCGAGCTGGCGGCGCAGATCGAAGACAACGTCAAACTCTACAGCGCCCATCTGCCCGTGCGCAGTACCGTGGTATTTGGCGGGGTAGGCATCAACCCGCAGATGATGCGCCTGCGCAAGGGCGTGGAAATCCTCGTGGCCACCCCCGGCCGCCTGCTGGATCTACACAGCCAGAATGCGGTGAAGTTCAATCAGCTGGAAATTCTGGTGCTGGACGAAGCCGACCGCATGCTCGACATGGGCTTTATCCACGACATCAAGCGCATCCTGAAACTGCTGCCGGACCGCCGCCAGAACCTGCTGTTCTCGGCCACCTTTTCCGACGAAATCCGCGCGCTCGCCAAGGGCCTGGTGCACAACCCGCTGGAAATCGACATAGCGCCGCGCAACACCACGGTAGAAACCGTGACCCAGTGGCTATCGCCGGTGGATAAAAAACAGAAGCCGGCGCTGCTGATTCACCTGATCAAAGAGCACAACTGGCACCAGGTGCTGGTGTTTTCCCGCACCAAGCACGGCGCCAACAAACTCGCCAAACAACTGGAAGATGCCGGCCTTGAAGCCGCTGCCATTCATGGCAACAAAAGCCAGAATGCCCGCACCAAAGCCCTGGCGGATTTCAAAGCCAACAAGATCCGCGTACTGGTGGCCACCGACATCGCCGCGCGCGGTATCGATATCGACCAACTGCCGCAGGTGGTGAACGTGGACCTGCCCAATGTGCCGGAAGACTATGTACACCGCATCGGCCGCACCGGTCGCGCGGGCGCCGAGGGGCAGGCGGTGTCATTGGTGTGTGCGGATGAACTGAAAGAACTCAAGCAGATTGAGCGGCTCACCAAACAGGTGATCGAGCGCAAACTGGTGCCGGGCTTCGAGCCGGTGAATCCCTTGCCCGTGACCCAACTCGATACCCGGCCCATTAAGCCCAACCGGCCGAAAAAGCCCAAGTCTGAGCACCACGACGGCAACCGCGGCGGCTCCGCCAAAAAAATGGGCGACCAACCCAAACCCCGTCGCCGCCGCCGTCCGCCGGCAAACCGCACCGCCTAAAAGCATGGGGCCAGACCCCTTGGTACTTTTGGCTCATCGCAAAGCGATGGGCCAAAAGTATGGGGGAGTCTGACCCCGGTCTACGCGCTTTTGCGCACGCTTTCGTCGTATTTCTTGCTGAGGATGTCGTAGAACTGTTCGCGCAGTTTGTACACGTCCTGTTTGAGATTGGCGATTTCCTGGCTGGAGATGTCGCTGCGGCCCACGTAGACCTGCTTGCGGAACACGGCAATCTGGGCGCCGAACAAGCGCAGGTTTTTCTCCAGGCCCTTTTCGCCAATCAATAGCAGGTTGGCTTCGGCGTCGGCCATGCGCCGGAATTCGCGCACCAGCTCCTCGTTAATTTGTTCCAGTTCCATGCGCCGGGCCTGGGGCCAGCGGGTGCCGAAGCGGATGGATTCAATCGCCAGTGCCGAATATTTGGCGAAGGCATGGGACACATTGCCCATTTGCTGGCTCACCTGCTCGTACACCTTCAGCTTGCGCTGGGCGGTCAGGCCGTCGGGCGATTGGGGTTCGGGCCGCCGCTTTTGCGCCAGCCACAGGCCCAGCGCCAGCAGCACGGCGCCGGCGGCAAATTTGGCCAGGGTGTCCACCAGGGACCAAAGGGTTGGCATATCCATGATTGACCTCATTGAAACGGGCGCCAATAAATTGACGCATGCAACAGTGTTCACAGAGGTTTTGCAAAGCGCGGGCCAAGCGGGCAGAGGGCGGGCGTTTTATTCAGGCGCGGGGGTTGAAGGTGTTCACACCGCCGCGCAGAGGTTCCAGTATGGGTTCCAGGCCGTTGACCTTGATCTCGTGGGCCAGCGCCAGCAGTTCGCCCAGCTTGCCCTTGGGGAAACCCTGCTGGGCAAACCACACCAGATAGGGTTCGGGTAGGTCGGCCAGCATCCGGCCCTGGTATTTGCCGAACGGCATGGCGGTACTGACCAGTAGTTTCAGGTATTCGGGCGGGAAGGGGTAATCCATCAACCGCCCGCCAGTTTGACGGTATAACCGCGCGCTTCCAGTGCAGCCTTGAGCTTGTCCCGCACATCGCCCTGGATCTCAATGTCCCAGTCTTTGACCGAGCCACCGGTGCCGCACAGCTGCTTCAGTTCCTTGGCCAGTTTTTTCAGCCCGGCCGCGTCCAGACCGGTGCCAGACACCACACTTACAGCCTTGCCACCGCGACCCTTGGTGGATTTGAAAATCCGCACTACGCCGTCGCCTTCGGGCGGGGTGAGGCTGGGTTTATCCTCGGCAATGCGGCCCTGATCGGTGGAGTAGACCAAGCGGGAGTTTTTACTCATCGGCCTGATCCTCTTCAAAGGCTTCCGCTTTTTGCAGTTTCTGAAACCAGGCACCGGTCAGAATCAGCGCCACGCCCAAGCCAAACAGGATAAACGGGTTCAGGTTAAGCCAGCCGTACAGGTAGAACAGCGGCGCCAGAATCACGGCAATGAACAGGCCGCTGCTGATCATGGTTTCGGCTTTTTCCGGCAGGGCAATGGGCTTCTGGCAATGGGGGCAGTGCACGGTTTCGCGCGCCAGGTAAGCTTTTAACTGGCCGCCGTCATTGAGTTCCTGTTTGGTGACAGGGGTTTGGCACCAGGGGCAGCGCAGGCGCGAGAGTATCAAAGACATAACATCACCGGTATGATGGTTTGCCGCTATTTTAATGACATTGCGAACAGATGGAACCTCAAAATAACAACAGCTTCAAGTTCCGCATGGCCCAGATTATTTTCGGCTACGAAACGCCGGCGGGCCGCGCCTTCGATATCGCCCTGATCTGGCTGATTCTCGCCAGCGTGCTGGTGATGATGATCGATTCGGTCAACGGCCTGGATGCGCAATTGCGCTGGGCGTTGAAGGCGGCGGAATGGGCCTTCACCCTGATTTTTACGGTCGAATACGGCCTGCGCATTTACGTGGCGCCCAATCGTTGGGCCTACGTTCGCAGCTTTTATGGGTTGGTGGATTTGTTGTCAATTCTGCCCACTTACCTCGGGCTCTTTTTCGGCGATCTGAATTACCTGCTCACCATTCGTTTACTGCGGGTGCTGCGGATTTTCCGCATCCTCAAATTGGCGCGCTACCTGTCGGAAGCGAATGTCCTCATGCGCTCCATGATCATGGCGCGGCGCAAAATCCTGGTGTTTTTCAGTTCAGTGCTGGTGCTCACCACGATATTCGGTTCACTGATGTATGTGGTAGAAGGGCCAGAGAACGGTTTTACCAGTATCCCCAAATCCATCTACTGGGCCATTGTGAGCATTACCACCGTGGGCTATGGCGATATCACCCCGCACACCAATATGGGCCAATTGCTGGCCGCGCTGGTCATGCTCACCGGTTACAGCATCATCGCCATTCCCACCGGCATTTTCACCGCCGAACTGGTGCAGGAAGTGAATCGCGCGCGCAGCTCGCGCCTGTGCGGCGACTGCAATCGCCCGGGCCATGAAAGCGACGCGCGTTACTGCCGGTTTTGCGGTCACTCGCTCAGCGATACCGCCGCAGAAGACACAGCGCCGGACGCCTCAGCGCAAAAGAATACTGACGGCCACTAGCGCGATCAACACGGCAAATACGCGGTTAATGAATTGCTGGTGCCGCTGCAAAAACAGCAGCACCGGGCCCGCAGCAATGCCCCAGGCCACCAGCAAATACCAAAGCGTATCGATGGCGCCGGCGGTAAAGGCCAGAATCAGTTTTTCGGTCAGTGCCGCATTGGCATCCACAAACTGACTGAACAGCGCCAGAAAAAAGACCGCCATTTTCGGATTCAGCGCCGCAATCAACAGCCCGCTATTGAAGCCGCCGCGCGCCGAGCCTTTTTCCGGCGTGGATGTCGCACCCGGCTTGGCGGTGAACGCCTTGAACGCCAGCCACAGCAAGAACAGGGCGCCGGCGTATTTGATCACCAGAAACAGGGTGGGGGACTGAGCAATCACCAGTGCCAGGCCCAAAACAGTCAGCAACGCATACAAAGTCACGCCCAGGCCGTGGCCAATGGCCGTGGCAATGCCGGCCATGCGCCCGTGATTAATGGTGTTGTTCATTACCACCGCCAGGCTCGGACCCGGCGACATGGCGCCCAGCGCGCAAATCCCTGCCACAGAAAGCCACGTTGCTAAAACCATTGTGCTGCTCACAGTCTTGTTCAGAAGGCCCGCCAGTATGCCCGCAAAACCGGGTTTGCCCAAGCGTGGAGAGATCGGGGTAAAATGCCGGTTTTATTTGCACCGGACGTTTTCATGACCGCATTTCCACGCCAGGGCCAGGTAGACCCCGCCTTTGCGCCGCTGGCCGACCGCTTCGACCAGTTAATCAGTCAAACCCCGCAGGGCGCAGCCCTGTGTGTGTACCAGTCCGGGCGCCCGGTGGTGAATATCTGGGCCGGTGCGCGCGACAAAGCAGCCACCCAGCCCTGGCAGGAAACCACCCAGGTAAACATTTTTTCCGCCGGCAAGCCCCTGGTGGCCGTGGCTGTGTTGCGTCTGGTGGCCGAGGGCAAGCTGACACTGGATGCGCCGGTGGCGCACTATTGGCCGGCCTTTGCCGCCGGCGGCAAAGCCGGAATCACCGTCCGCCAGGTGTTGAGCCACCGGAGTGGTTTGTGTGCATTCCATGGGCGCGTGCCGGATGCCGCGATTTTTGATCCTGAACAGGTGCGCGCTTTATTGGAGCAGGAATCGCCCTGGTGGGTGCCGGGTAGCGATCAGGGCTATTCCCCGATCCTGTACGGCTGGATTCTGGCCGAGCTGGTGCGCCGGGTCACGGGCACCGGCTTTAACGACTGGTTTCAGCAACACATCGGCGTGCATCTGGATGGCGCTGTGGATTTTGGCGTACCGGCAGAACGCCAGAGCCTGTTGGCCGACGTCGCCGCCATGAAAGGCGCCAAAGCCGAGGCCGGCGTCATCCGTTTGGGGCAGGCCATGAAAGCCGACGCACAGGGCGTGGTGAACAAGGCCTTCACCAATCCCATGAGCCTGATGGTGGGCACTAATGGCAATGCCTGGCGCTCGGCAGAAATTCCGGCAGCCAATGGCCATGCCTCCGCGCGCGCGTTGGCGTCGGCCTATGATCAATTACTGCGCGATGACGTATTACTGCCCGCCAGCGTGCGCGAATTGTGTTGGCAGTTGCAAAGCGAAGCGGACGATCGCATTTTGCAAACGCCCATGCGGTTTTCCTGCGGGTTTATGTTGTCGCAAGCGGGCGAAGACAAGGCCCTGGGGGTGAACCACCAAAGCTTTGGTCATGCCGGCGCGGGCGGCTGCCTGGGCTTTGCCGACCCGGTGGCGGGCATCAGCTACGCGTTTGTGTCCAATCAGATGGCGCAGAGTTTATTGATCGATGCCCGCAACCGCGCGCTGATCGATTGTTTGTATCAGGAATGTTTGGAGGGCTGAGCATGCAAGAATTAGAACGTGCGATTGAGCGAATCGATGAACTGGAAGTGCGGCTGACCTTTCAGGAAGACCTGATTCAGGAACTCAATCAGGTCATCAGTTCACAGGACAGCCTGCTGATAAAACTGCAGGAGCAAATGCGCCTGTTATTGGAAAAACACCGGGAGTTGGAATTCCGCCTCTCCGACGATGGCGAGACCCCCGACGAGCGACCACCGCACTATTGATTGCCCCGGCATGAGCGCGTTCGCAAAGAACGCAGATAAATCAATGATTGCGCCCGCAACTGCTAGACTTTGAGCAGATTTTGCGCGGAGCCGCATCTTACGGATGAAAGCCATAGCGAAGGGCGCGGCGTCAGAAACTGCATTTTTGGCGCCGCCCGCCACACCGACCACTGGTATGGGCGTCCCCTGGTTTTGGGACTGCGGGGCTGATCGGCTCACAGTTGGCGCCAGATTCAACAAATTTTCTTCAGACAGGCAACGGCCGGCGCGCATGGTGGATTTGCTGGCATGCTTTAGCGGCGTCGATCGCCAGGCGTTTGCCGATCAGCTCGCAGCCCTGGCGTCGCAACCGGGCAGTTATCGTGAACAATTATTAACAGATTACCGGCGCCAGCCGGTGCTGCTCTCTGCCGAGTGCGTCAGCCAAGGTCTGGTGATGGGGCAATTGGTGCCCGCCCAACAATTCATGGGCACAGAACTCGAATCGTTTGTGTTGGCCATGCATCAGCCCGCCTGTCTTTGGGACTATGATCTGGGCCTGGTGGCGTGCAATACCGGTTTTGAAGCGCTCACCGGCTGGAACGAACGCCAGCTCAGAAAATTATCCGGCACCGAAAATATTTTAACCTGCGGCATGGCCGTCGCCATCGAGCCCGATCACCACCGGTTGTGCGAACAACTGAAAGCCGGGCAGGCAGTGGTGGCGGAAGTGCAGCTCGAGCTGGCGGCGCGGCCGGTACGCATGCGTTATACACCGCTCAAGATGGGACCGGGCCGGTCGGATCTGTTGTTGCTTGAATGCATTTCCATTGATGCCGCCGATGGCCAGCCACGCGAACTCCGGCAGCTGATCGATCAGATTCAGGACATTATTCTGTACCTCGATCAATGGGGCGAAGTCAAAGTCGCCAATCGGTGTGCGCGCGAATTTTTTGCCGGCGCAGAACCCCTCGGGCAAAACCTGATTGAACTGTTCGAAGGCAATGCCGACCTGCTGCCCTTGCACCGGGACGTTCTTTCGGTGGTGAGGCATAACCGCCCCCGCCTGGATGAAAAGCTCAGTGTTCAGTTTCGCAATAAACGCTACTGGTTCGATGTAGACCAGGTGCCCACCAGCGACACCCTCTCTGGCGCCGTGGACGGGGTGCTTTTGGTGTTGCGGGATATCAGCGAAAGTGTGCACGTGAATCGCCAGCTGCTGGAGAGTGAGCACCGGTATCAGGCGTTTATTTCAAATTGCATGGATGGCATCTGGTGCTGCCAGATTGATCCGCCTGTTGCGGTCAATCTGCCCGTTGAGCAGCAAGTGGACTTATTGGCGCAGCGCGCCGTGTTTACCGAATGCAACCAACAGATGGCGGTGTTGCGCGAGCGCCGTGCACCCTCGGATTTACTCGGGGAAAAAGTATTTGATCAGGGTCTGGGTGTGCACCGGGCCACTGTGCGCGAATTTGTACAGTCTGATTACCAGTTGGTAGAGGCGCCCAGTTTCCGCCATATGGAAGATGGTCGCCGGCTGGAATTGACGGTCAGTACCATTGGCATTGTCGAACAGGGGCAGCTGGTGCACGTGTGGGGTATTACCCGCGATGTCACCGAACGCTACCACGCCATGGCCCGCATGGAGTACCAGGCACACCACGATTCGCTCACCGGCCTGCCCAACCGTCATGCCTTGTACAAAACCATTCGCACCACATTGGATGAACGCGCGCCGGAACAGGCCATGGCGCTGCTGCTCATTGATCTCAATCGCTTCAAAGACCTGAACGATGCATTGGGGCATCAGGTGGGCGACAGCCTGTTAAAACAAGTGGGCCCGCGCTTGCGCGAAGAATTATCGGAAAGTGACGCCTTTATCGCGCGCTTAGGCGGTGACGAATTTGCGATTTTCTTACCGGCCATCCGCAACCCGCAGCAGGCGGTGGTGGCCGCGCACCGCGTCCTGGACGCCATCAAGCAACCCTATAACATCGACGGTTTCCACACTGAAATGGGTGCGGCCGTCGGTATCGCCCTGCGCTCTGCGCAGGCCAATGACGTCAGCCATCTGATGCGCTACGCCGATGTAGCCATGTATCAGGCCAAGTCCGAGTATTCGGGCGTGGTGGTGTATTCCGCCGCCAAAGACCCGAATCAGGGCTTACGTTTTTCACTCATCAGTGAGCTGCGCCGCGCGATTCGCGAACAGGAACTGCTGCTGAACTTCCAGCCAAAAATCGAATTGCAATCGCGCCGGGTACACGGCTTTGAGGCACTGGTGCGATGGCAACATCCCACCCAGGGCTTCATTCCGCCGGCAGAATTCATTCCCATGGCTGAAGCCACCGACGTGATCCATCCACTGACCGAATGGGTACTGGAGCAAAGCATCCGGCAGTGCAAGCAATGGCATGCGCAAAACTTTTTTGTCACCGTTGCAGTCAACCTGAGCGCGCGCAACCTGCTGGATGAAAAACTGCCCCATAAAGTGACCCAACTGTTGGAAAAATACCAGCTGCCCGCCGTCGCGCTGGAGCTGGAGATTACCGAAAGTGCCATTGTGCTGGACCCGGACCGTGCGCTGATGATTCTGAATCAGCTGAGCGAGCAGGGCGTCAGAATCTCCATCGACGATTTCGGCACCGGCTATTCGTCTCTGGCGTATTTGAAAAAGCTGCCGGTTAACGCGCTGAAAATTGACCGCTCGTTCGTGATGGACATGCTCACAGACCGGCAGGACGAAGTCATCGTGAAATCCACCGTCAACCTCGCCCACAACCTGGGCCTGCACGTGGTGGCCGAAGGCGTAGAAAACGAACGGACTTTACAGGCCTTGGCCGCACTGGGTTGCAACCAGGCTCAGGGTTATCACCTGGGGCGGCCCATGCCAGAAGGGCAGGTGCTGGATTGGTTTCGCGCCTCGCCCTGGAAGGCGGATGCTCAGAGTTGAATGCAGGACGGGGGGCTGTGGGCGTGCTAATACCCGCTGTATACGGAAGCGTGATTTTTTAACACTGACCACTCGCTAACCGGCCAGAAATGTATGCCAACGCGATTTCCTATTCAGGCCCTGTAGCCGCAAACGCCGCATGATAGGTCACTTCCCCTTGCGCGTAACAACCGTTAAACGCGATGGCCTGGAAGTATTCCGGTGGAACGCCTGGCAAGGTCAGCCCTTCAATCACAGAAAAACCAAAGCGTTGGTAAAACGCCGGGTCACCAAGCAGCACGCAGCCATTCGCCTGCAAATCCCTTAGCGCTGCCAGAGCTGCTTGCATTAAGCGGGTGCCTACTCCTTGTCCCTGTGCATCGGGTGTGACGGAAATCGGCCCAAGACCAAACCAACAGTCTGACCCATCAGATACCGCCACCGGCGACACTGCCACATGCCCGATAATCGCGCCCGCTTGCTCGGCAACCAGCGAAAGGGTCAATGCGCCGGCATCCCTTAAAGCCTCAACGATGAACTGCTCGGTGTGGTCCGTATGCGGTGCATGGAGAAATGCCGCCACGGTAACCGCGCGAATGCGCTCAATGTCGTCGGGTGTTTCGTTTCGAATGGAAAGAGGCATTGGGGATCTCCTTTGGCGGGAGTGGAATAAAGCCTTATAAAGGCCAGGGAGAGGATTGAACAATATCCATTGCGCTACAGACTAATTTAATCGGCCCCTTTCGCCATGCTGAAATAGATGACGGCTGTTTTTCCATTGCCGTTGGCAATAATAATGTCACTCAGCCCGTCATCGTTCAGATCGTCCAGCGCAATGCCCCAGGGGTTAGGAATGTCGCTGTGCTTGAAGCTATAGGTTTGCAGTGCGGCCTTTCCTCCGATGACTAAGACTACTTCTCCGCTCCAGCTGCTGACCAGTAGGTCATCGATTTTGTCGCCGTTCACATCCCCTATGGCGATTTGCTTGGCGCCACTGGCAGTTTTGATCAGTGTCTTTTTCGACGTTATAAAGGTTCCTTGCCCGTCGCCTGGGATTACGGTCAGGGAATCTCTGTTGGTCGCTGCAACCACGTCGGGATTACCGTCGCCGTTCATGTCTGCCAGCGCAATGGCAAAGGGCGGCTCGGATTGGTTTAAGGTGGTTAAGGAGAATGCCATATCGGCCCCGGCATTTATCGCTATACCAATGTTGGCCTCATTGGGTGTCACGATATCCGGCGCACCATCACCATTAATATCGTCTACGGCAAATCCGCGATAGGGGTCTCCGCCAACGTCGACCCGAGTGCCCGGTAGCGCGAACTGCCCGTCCAACAGACCCGGGATGACCAGCACACTATCGTCATCCCGGCTATCGACAATCAGGTCAGCGACCCGGTCTCCATTTATATCCTTCAGCAGTACCGCGTGAGGGTGAGGTTTGATTCCCAGCTTCATGGGCGATTCGGGCGCAGGGGTGAAATTGCCTTTGCCGTCGCCTAGCAGCAAGGTGATATAGGACGTCTCGTGATTAGCGATGGCGATATCCAGATATCCATCGGAATCAACGTCTGCTATCGCCATGTCTGTGGGGCTTTCTCCTGCAGAAAAAGACCCTGTTCTTGTTAACTGGTTGTGTGCATTGTTGAGGTAAACAAAGATCTGATTGTCTGAATAGCTGGCGATAACAAGATCCTGCTTGCCATCCGCATTAAAGTCGCCAGTTGACACAGATGGCTGGCCAGCTGCAATGGCGAATACTGTGGGTGAATACCGGATTTCGCCTACATCGAAAGGCGATGATAGCGCCGAACCACTTATTGCAGATGCCAATACCGAAGAAATAACCAACGTCCAACTGTTTTTCATGACCTATCCTGGATATGGGCTGCTGTCTGTCACCGATGGTCTATTTTCGGTGCAAAGATTGTATCAGATGCCAAGGCTTACAAAAGTTGCCGGCGCGCAGGGTTGATATTGCCTAACGTCTTTCAGGTTACATCCTGCTCACTTCCGTCAGATTAATTCACTTCGGTCCCTTTAAAGGTGTCGCCACAGTCTGGGTAATATTTTATTTTCGGCGCGTTAAATTTTTTTGATGTTATGCATAGATAGTGTCTTGCTGATGAGCTTTCTTTTTCTTTAATCAGCCATTTGAATATTTTTGACGATTCGTCAAGATCTCTTTTTGTTCCAATTCCTAGCTGAAGCATTTTTGCAATCTGCTCGTAAGCAATCAGGTATCCATGATTCGCAGCTCTAGAAAATAAAACATAAGCAGTGTCGTAGTCTCGTTCTACACATATACCCATGTAATGCATAAAAGCAGCGCGTAATGTGTTCTCTGGGTTGTCTTCGTTGACGCCGTCATAGATTGCTTTGATTTTATTGCAATCCATTTCTTCCAGATCCTGAAGGAAGTTCTCTACCTCTTCTGATTTTATGGGTTGGCTGCTAAAACAGAGATATATAATTGCTAGAATAGTTAGCCAATTCATATATATTCAGCCTATTTACTGATAAATGGGTTGATAGGATGATCTAGGTGTCATAATTCTTATCTGACCCCAATTGTTCGTCGAGTTGTATCTCTGGCGTGCCACTGTTTCAATAATTTAACTTCAGCTGCACTATATTTTTTTGAGCTAGCCATGAGCTCAGTTTTTAGCCCTGTTAAATGCCATTAAAAACTCTGTTATCATTAAAGAGTAAATTGTCCTGATTTTTCAAAATAATTCAAAAAAATACTGTGGTCATTTTACTAAATTGAAATTTTATGGTCTTGAATTAAGTAATCTGTTTACGGAATTTCCGTAATTCTTATCTGGCCCCAATTATTAATTCTTTAGCTTTCTAGTACTTCACGATGGAATACGATTCGGCGAATGCTTCGCTTATCGTCGAAGGGGACGATGATGTCTGGTTCTTCGCGTTCAAAAAGATCCAGCTCTGGCTCTTTTGACGTCCCAAGTAGGTCTACATATGTCCCATAATCAACCGAGTAAATGTTGTACCTTACGCCAGGATTATCCTTGTCTGCATATCCCCGCTGCATATGGTGGATGACGCGTGCATCAAAAAGTCGTTGAACAACCGGATGGCGCTCTAGTTCGCGTGGCAGTAGAAAGGATCGTGCTCGCCTTTTTCCAATGACATCGTCGATAATTCTTCGTAAAACTTCTTGAAGTTCGTCGTCGAGGTATTGTGCCTTGTCTTGTTCGAACCATTGGCGAGCACTGTCAACAACTGCGGCCTTATCAATCGAGTCTCGTCCTCTGCGTTGAGAGTCAAAAAAAGCTTTAGTGAAAATATTGATTAAGTCACGGACTACGCCCTCGCAAGCTCGCGCTAACTCGGCGCATGTGGCTCTCTCCGTGAAAAGGCGCGACGCCAGTTGGCGGCCTGAATGAACGCCGTACTGTGTACCTAAATAGCCTTCTTCAAGCTCGCTAGATAAATGTCTAAACAATACATCGGCATACACGTCTGTAATTTGTTCCGGATTTCTATCGAATACGTAATAGTCGTCTAGATCGGGCGCGGTGGCAATATCTGCACCCAATTCGAATCCAATAAGGCCTGTATTCGTATGATTGGAAAATCTACATCGGTATTCAAGTGCTGATATCTTCATTGTCGCTTCGTTCAAAGGGAGTACCCCTCTTTTTAGAAACTCAGCAAGATAAGGTTGTACGTCAGCGGGAAGTGAGGACCATTCATCAACGAGAATCACTAAGTTTGTCTCGGCTAATTCCAAAACTCTTTTCAAATTTCGATACAGCTCCGGAAAGATGATTTTGTCGTCGGTATCTACCGTGTACTCAGCATTCTGGCGATCGACTACTTCTTGCGATTTCCTGCCGCCTAGGTTCGTATTTGTTCCAAATGAATGTCCTGATAGCGAGATCTGGGCTGAGTGTTCTGAATTCACTGTCTTTGCATCTGATACTTCAGTTTCAACTCGACTTGCTCGAAGTGTTGTCAACGGTTCAGTAATAAGTGATACCAAGTGGTCTGCTTCTTCAAGTGCTTCGTTTGCTTGTTCGCTTGGGAATTCAATAATGTGTTCCAGTAATGAGTGATGAATGACTAGTAGTAGGTCGCGAAAAAGCGCCAAGCAGCGCCGAGCCATGGGTAGTGATCCATCTGCAAATTGTGTGGTACTTCCAAGTGTACGACAATCAATGTAGACAACAGTTGAATCTTCGTCATCAAGGAATCTTTTCTCTAGTACCTTCATGACGTGAGTTTTTCCAGTTCCTCTTCTTCCGTAAAAGATTTGATGATTTCGATTGTGTAGTTGGGGAAGCAAGCCTATATCAACATATGTATTTACGAGTTTTGCAGTATCAGTTTGTCGTTCTGAGCGCTGCATAATCCTAGACGCAGCAGCTTGTAGTTTAGGGTCTTGTATCACTTTATTCCCTCTCGCTATATTTTACATTTCGGGCTGTAAGCGGGCACCGATTTTTAAGTACATATAAATAGGTTGAAAATTATTGTATCCAGTTCGAAGCTATTGGGCGGTCTACTTAATTGAGTTTAAAGGGTTTTAATTAAGTATGCAGTCCCTTGGATTGACTAAGCCTGTTGCGTATTTTCACAGGCTCTCTTATTTATTTATCGATTCAAACCAAAAACTCAACCGGATCTTTAGACTTAAAATCTCGCTTACGCATAATCGTAATTGCGATAATTTCCCGGTTGTCGAAGCCTGATGGATCTCTGGTTAGTTCAACAGCACACGGAATATTAATGTCGGTCTTTGTACACCTGACATTAAACGTATCCTGATGTTTAAGCTTGATTAGTTTACTAAGGTAAACCGTGGTAAGGCGGTTAAAGATGCTGTGTAACTCGGTAATGCTTATGTTGGGGATGTTTCTGGGGTGGTTCATTCGGTCTTTGACGAAGTGAACGGACATTTTGAATTTCAAGCGTTCTTTTGAAAAACGCTCGTTAAGTATGCTCTCCAGCATTGTGATTTCATCGAGTGCAATACCCATTATTTCTCTCCCTGAAAATTTTGGTACAGCGCAGCTAATTTGGTATTCAGTTCTTCGGTTGTGTGCGCGATGACTGACCCGGCAGGTTGTGACTCTTGTAACGTGCCTATACGAACCTCAAACTCTTCATTATCAAAAGAGTCAATGAAGATAGATGTTCCAGTTTCTTCGTCAATGAAAGAGGCGAAATTATCCTCTATCGACATATTGAAATTCACGGTGATCTCCTTCTCGTGTGATTTGCTGGCAAGTCCCTGCGCAATCAGGCTTGGGCGTTTGGATTTGCGAAGGTCTCAATAGTTAACCAAGTCGCATTATTCGTCAATATAGGACTTCAGTGCTTTTTGGATTTCTAAAAACCCTGCAAAGCGAAGGGAGATAATGTTTGATGTGTAGTGGGACAGCGCACAAAGCAAAAGGCTACAGAAACAACCGTAAGATAGTTGTCGCGGAAACCAGCACCCAACGTCCTTCCCCAACCACCCCCTGCCTTTTGCAAAGGCCAGGGATGGCCGATTAGCGCCTCAGTATATGGGTGGAGTGAGCGTTTTTAGCCAAGCACTGCTTGGCGCTCACGGAACGCCGCCAAGTTCACTTGGTGGCCGGGCCCGGAGGGTAATGTGGCGCGGCAAAAGGTAGGGGGTGGTTGGGGCATGGTGGGGTGATTGGGTTGAGAGTTTGTCGCGGAAATAATTTAGTTGGCGTTTAGAGTTGTTTTGGTGGCGTTTAAATCTTTTTCTTGGGTGGGATGGGTTGTTGGGGTTGGGTGGTTGGTCTGCCGGTTCAGTGAGGGCAGTTCATAGGGGAGATGGGTGGTGGCTGGGGGTATTCGCGCAAAGGATCGGATGGCCGACTCTGCGTTCCCACAGGAGTGGTTTTTGTTTGGGTTGGGTGGTGGCTGAGGGAATTCGCGCAAGGGATTGCGCTCCCACAATGGGTTGCTCCCACAGGGTTGTGCTCCCACAGGGTTGTGCTCCCACAGGGTTGTGCTCCTACAATGGGTTGCTCCCACAGGTTTGCACTCCCACCAATGGTGGGCCCAACAAAAAGCCCGGCGTTGCCGGGCGTTTGGGTTACATCTGTTCGCTGACTTCGATGCCGAGTACCGAGAGGCCGAGGGCGAGGGTGTCGGCTACGGTGCTGGCGAGGCGGAGGCGGCTGTCGCGTACGGCGGGGTCTACGCCGTCTTTGAGGATCGGGCAGGCTTCGTAGAAACTCATGAACTGGCTGGCCAGTTCGTATAAATAAGTACACAACACATGCGGCAAGGCTTCGGCCCCCATGTGATCGAACGCCTCCGGCAGCTGCAATACCTTTAACGCCAATGCCTGCTCCTGTGCCTCTGCAATCACAATCGGTGCGTCTGCATTGAAGTCGCCGGCTTTGCGGAAAATACTTTTAATGCGCGTGTAGGCGTATTGCAGGTAGGGTGCCGTGTTGCCTTCGAACGCCAGCATCGCATCCCAGTTGAACACGTAATCGTTGGTGCGGGTTTTGGACAGGTCTGCGTATTTCACCGCGCCAATGCCCACCTTGCGGCCCACCTCGCGGATCAGCTCGTCGCCCAGCTCCGGGTTCTTATCTGCCACCAGTTGCGTGGCGCGCTCAATCGCCTCGTCCAACAGTTCCGCCAGTTTGACCGTGCCGCCGGAACGGGTTTTGAATGGCTTGCCGTCGGCGCCCATCATGGTGCCGAAGGCATGGTGTTCCAGGCTCACCGCATCCGTCACATAGCCGGCCTTGCGCGAGAGCGTGAACACCTGCTGCATGTGCAGCGACTGGCGGGCATCAATAAAGTACATGATGCGGTCGGCGTTCAATTGGCCCACCCGGTAGCGCATGGCGGCCAGATCGGTGGTGGCGTAAAGGTAACCGCCGCCCTGTTTCTGAATGATCATCACCGACGGGTTGCCTTCTTTATCTTTCATTTCATCCAGAAAACACACCACCGCGCCCTGGTCCTGCTGGGCAATGCCGCGATCGAGTAAGTCTTTTACCAGCACCGGCAGGTCGGCGTTGTAGGCGCTTTCGCCCATCACATCTTTGCGCGTGAGGGTCACGTTCAGAGTTTTGTAGTTGTCTTCGCCGTGCTTGAGGGAGATATCCTTGAACTGCTCCCACAGTGTCAGGATGCGTTCGTCGCCGCCTTGCAGCTTCACCACATAGTCGCGCGCTTTCTGGGCGAAGGCTTCATCGTCATCAAAATGCTTTTTCGCCTGTTGGTAAAACACCTCCAGGTCTTTCAGCGCAAAGGCCGCGCCTTCGTTCGCGGCCAGGTGCTCTTCCAGTTCCGCAATCAGCATGCCGAACTGGGTGCCCCAATCGCCCACGTGGTTCTGGCGGATCACCTTATGGCCCTGGAATTCCAGCAGGCGCGCCAGTGAATCACCAATGATGGTGGAGCGGATGTGGCCCACGTGCATTTCTTTGGCGAGGTTGGGGGCGGAGTAATCCACCACCACCGTCTGTGGTGCTTCTACCGGCGCCAGGCCCAGGCGGCTGTCACCGGCCAGTGCCTGGGTCTGGGCTGCCAGCCATTCGGGGTTCAGGTGAATATTAATGAAGCCGGGGCCGGCAATTTCCACCTGGCTGGCCATGCCGTCCAGCGCCAGTGCATCCACAATCTGCCCGGCCAGCGCGCGCGGGTTGGTGCCCATGCGCTTGGCCGCGCCCATGGCGCCGTTGATCTGGTAGTCGCCAAAGCCGGCCTTTTTTGCCGGTGCCACGGCGGGCGGGCAATCGGCGGGAATGCCAACGGCAGACATGGCGGCTTGGGCTTTTTGGGTCAACAGGGCGCGGATATTCATAGGCTTGGGGCGGAATCGGTCAATAAGGAGGGCGAATTTTAGCGGCACGGGGGGTAGATGCAAGGCTGCCTTTGTGTGACGGGGGCATTTATTCGTTACACTGGCGAATTATGTATTAAACAGGTGTAGCTATGTCCCAGAGCAGGACCCAAAGCAACGTGATCCAGACCCGCCTGGACGCCGTGCGCAAATCCCTCAAAGCCGCCGGTGTACAGGCCTATATCCAACCCCGGGCCGACGAATACCTGGGTGAGTATGTGCCGGCGTACAACGAGCGCCTGCTCTGGTTGTCGGGTTTTACCGGCTCGGCCGGCTACGCCGTGGTGCTGGAGCAGGGCGCGGGTATCTTCACCGATGGCCGCTACACCATTCAGGTGCGCAATCAGGCACCGGCGGATTGCTTCAGCTATGAAAGCCTCACCGATACCGACCTGGCCGACTGGCTGGCGGATCAACTGCCCAAGGGCGCCGCGCTCGGTTACGACCCGCGCATGCACACCGCCACCTGGGCCCGCGCCACGGCAGCCGCACTCACCAAGCGCGGCCTGAGCCTGGTGCCCCTGAATACCAACCCGGTGGATGCCAACTGGCACGACCGGCCCGCGCCCGAGGCCAATCCGGTGACCCTGTTCAGCCATGCTTCGGCCGGTGCTACCAGTGTGGAAAAGCGCCAGCGCATCGGCAAACTGCTCACGCGTGAAGGCGTGGACGTGGCCATGATCACCGCGCCCGATTCCATTGCGTGGCTGCTGAACCTGCGCGGGCAGGACATTCCCTGTATGCCGGTGGTGCTGGGTTCGGCCCTGTTGTACGCCAATGGCGATCTGATTTTCTTTACCGACCTGAAAAAAATAGTCCCCGGCGCCGCCGCCCATGTGGGCGAGGGTGTGAGTTTTAGGGCCGAAGCCGAACTGGCCTCAGCCATTGGCCAGCTGCGCGGCTTGTCTGTGTTAGCCGACCCGGAGCAAAGCAATGCCTGGTGCATTCAGCAGGCCAGCGCCGCCGGCGCCAAGGTGGTGGAGGGCGCCGACCCGGTGGCCATTCCCAAAGCCGCCAAGAATGAGGCCGAACTGGCCGGCATGCGCGAGGCCCATTTGCGCGACGGCGTGGCCGTGTGCCGGTTCCTGGCCTGGCTGGATGCGGAAGTGGACGCCGGCCGTTTTCACGACGAAGCGGCCCTGGCCGACCAGCTCCTGCGCTTCCGCAAACAATTGCCCGAATTCCGCGATTCCAGTTTCGATACCATTTCTGCCGCCGGTGCCAACGCCGCCATGTGCCACTACAACCACCTGAATGGCACGCCGGCCCTGTTGCCGAACAACAGTTTGTATCTGGTGGATTCCGGCGCCCAGTACCCGGACGGCACCACCGATATCACCCGCACCGTCGCCATTGGCGAGGTGACCGAAGACATGCAGCGCATGGTGACGCTGGTGCTCAAGGGCCACATTGCGCTCGATACCGCGCGCTTTCCCAAGGGTACCTGCGGCCAGCAACTGGATGCGCTGGCGCGCCAGTTTTTGTGGGCCGAAGGCTTCGATTACGATCACGGCACCGGGCATGGCGTTGGCCATTTCCTGAGCGTGCACGAAGGCCCGCAACGGATTTCCAAAGCCGCCAGCCGGGTGCCATTAATGCCCGGCATGGTGTGCTCCAACGAGCCGGGGTACTACCGAGACCACGCTTTTGGTATCCGCCTGGAAAACCTGGTGGCGGTGCGCCCCTGTGCGGCCCTGGCCGGCGCCGAGCGCGAGATTTATGAATTCGAAGCGCTGACCATGGTGCCCATGGATACCCGCCTGTTCCTGACGTCGTTAATGACCGATGCAGAGATCCAATGGGTGAATGATTACCACCAGCGCGTGCGTGCCGCCATGGCGCCGCGCCTGCAGGGGGATGAGGCCACCCTGGCCTGGTTGGAACGGGCCACCCGGCCCTTGTGAGCGGCGTGTGGTATTGCCTCAGCCAGGCGCCAGCCTGTGAGGTGATACCGCGCAAAATTTCTGCCCTATGCCATACTGAACCTAATCTCAGTTACAGGCGCAAGCGTTAGGTGCATATTCTTATTTGCGATGACTCGGGCATGGCCCGCAAGCAGGCTGCCCGCTCCCTGCCGGCGGGGCTGGCCAGCAGTGTGGCATTTGCTGAACACGGTGCCGCCGCACTCGAGCATCTTTCCGCGAATCGCGTGGACCTGCTGTTGCTCGATCTCACCATGCCGGTGATGGACGGCTACGAAACGCTGGCCGCCATCCGCGAACGCCAGATTGAATGCGGCATTGTAGTGATTTCAGGCGACATTCAGCCCCGGGCCCGGGAAAAAGTCATGAGTCTTGGCGCGCTCGACTTCATTCAAAAGCCCATCGATACTGAAAAACTGCACAACACCTTGCGCGACTACGGTTTTATCGGCGCCGATGAACCCGTCGACGCGGCACCTGCGCCCGCGCAAGCACCGGCGGCCAGCGTGGTGGTGGAAACGCCCACCGTGTCCTCGCTGGAAAGCCTGCAGGAAGTGGCCAACATCGCCATGGGCGACGCCGCCGCAAAACTGGCGCAACTTTTAGGTACCTTCATACAACTGCCCATTCCCAACGTGGCCTGGCTTACGCCGGCAGAACTCGAAATGGCCCTGGGTGTGTTTCAGCTCGGCGGCCAGACCGTGGTCAGCCAGGGGTTTGTGTCCCGCGGCATGGCCGGGGAGGCCTTGCTCTATGCCGACCGCGACGGCGTAACCGGTTTACGCCGGGTGATGGCAGAGTACAAGTCACTTGAGCTCGCCAATCAGGCGCCGATTCTCGACGCCGCCTCGGTATTGATTGGTGCCTTCCTGTCCCGCTTTGGCCATGAAATTGATCTGAGTTTCAGCAAAAGTCAGCCGGTGCTATTGGCTGAAAATATTATGGGCAGTGATTATGTGTACAACTCTGCCGTGGACAATGTGTTGATGGTGGAAATTCCCTACGTGTTTTCCGAGCGCGATTTCGGTTGTGACCTGATGATTCTTTTACCCAAAGCCAGCGGCGAGCGGTTGTTGGATAGGGTGTCGCTGTTGTTGGAGGACGGCTGATGGATATGCGCGAAGTCCATTGGCTGATGGACATGGTCACCCACATTGATCTGGGCCTGGTGGTGTTCGACCGCAAGGGCAAAATTGCTGTGTGGAACCACTTTATGGAAAACCATTCCGGTTTCAGTTCCACCGAAATGCGCGACCAGTGTTTGTTTGAAGTCTATCCGCAGTTGAAGGAAGAGTGGTTTCAACGGGAGCTGGATGCGGTATTGCTGTTGGAAAACGAAGTGTTCATTACCTGGGAGCAGGTGCCGCACTTGTTGCCCTTTGCCGCCTACCGGCCGATTACCGCGAAAGCCCATTTCATGTACCAGAACATCGTGTTGCGTGCCATCCGCAACGCCAGCGGCGACGCCGAGCTGGTATCCATGACCCTGTACGATGTCACCGACATCGCCACCAACAAGCTGGAATTGGAAACCGCCAACAATGAACTGGCGATCTTAAGCCGCACCGACCGGCTCACCGGACTCTACAACCGGGGCTTCTGGCAAGAGCAGCTGGAGCAAAGCTGGTCGTTACATCAGCGCTATGGCCGCACCTACAGTCTGGTGATTTTTGACATCGACCATTTCAAAAAAATCAACGATACCTATGGCCACCAGGCCGGTGATGAAGTGATTCGTCAGGTGTCGGGCGTCACCCGCGACTGTGCGCGCGACAGCGATTGTGTGGGCCGTTACGGGGGTGAGGAATTCACCGTGATTCTGCCGCACACCGATAAAGCCGGTGCGGAAATTTTTGCCGAGCGCTTGCGCAAACAGGTGGAAGCGCTGGCGGTCAGCCATGAAGAGCACACTATCCGCTTTACCATCAGCTTGGGCGTGGCGGAAATCGACAAACGTTACGGCGATGAAGTGCATTGGCTGGAAGCAGCCGACCAGGCGCTGTATCAAAGCAAACACGGCGGCCGCAATCAGGTTTCTCTGGCGCCGGCGTTGACCGACTGATTTCACAGCCGGATCAGATCACCTTCCACCACCCAACGCTGATCCGGGTTGGCACTGGCTCCGGTAAACGGATAGCAGGTGACCAACACCACCTTGTCCGCGTGTTGGCGCGCCAATGGTTCAGCGTGAATATCCACGGCGCCCACCCGACTCACCTGGTAGCGATACCAGCGCCCATCCAGCCCCTGAATCGAAAACGCCTGGCCGGTTTGCAGGTGTTGCAGGTCGGCAAAATGGGTATCCCGGTGACCGCCCACCACACTGTAGCCCTGGCCGAGCGGATCGCTGCCTTCCACCAGGCCCGGGCCAAACGCCAGCGCATTGCCCTGGCCGCCGTTTAACACCATGAGTTCACGGCCGTTGGGCAGCGCGAGTTTTGCCACCGGGTAGGTGTCGGCCCAGGCCCAGGGCCGCACGGCCTGGCCCTGGCTGGCCAGGCTGCTGGCCCAGGCCTCGGCGATCAACACCTGGGCCAGCCAGGCTTTGGCGTGAATCCAGCCGGCCTGGCTGAAGCTGATCAGTGCGCACGCGCAGCACAGGGCGATGGCCAGTTTACGCATGGCGACGTCTCCGCAATAAGCCGGCCATCAGCAGCGAAAGGCAGCCGGCAATCAACCATAAGGGCGCCGGGGTGGCCGTGCGCGGGTAGGCGAGGGTGGGCGTACCGGCGGGCAGCGTGTTGGCCACGGCGGTTTTGCTGAGCGCCTGATCCATTGGGCGCACCGGGGTTTCTTCCACCGCCACAAAACTGGTGTAGGGCGACAGCAACTGATGGGTCAGGGCAATGGGCAGCACTTCGTTGCGCACCTCTTCGCGGGATTTACCGGTGACCAGCTGATCCAGCAGTGCGTCGATTTTGGCTCTGGCCCAGAGAGTGGCCACGCCTTTGCTTGCAGCACCGGGTTGATTGGGCGTGAGTGTCAGCGTGGTGCGCCAGTCGCCCGCCTGCGAACGGCCAGACACCGCGATGGTTTGCCCCACAAACGGGCCTCTGAGCCGGGCCGCCACCAGCAGGGGTTGGTGGGCGTAAAGATCGGGCAAACGCGCGGGCCATTGTTCAACCTCAACCGCCTGCGGCCAGTCGATTTTTACCTGCGTGAGCGCCGCGCTTTCGAGCTTGTCGAACAGTTGCTTCATTTTCTGGTTGACTTCATTTACGTCGCCAATCTGGACAAAATCCCCGCGCCCGAATTGCGCCGCCTTGCGCATGAAAAATCCGTTCGGGGCCGAGCCAATGCCCACGGTAAACAAACGGGTTGCGCCGAGTTTGTGATGAATCAGGCTGAGCAATTCCTGTTCGTTGCCCACGCTGCCGTCGGTAATGAACACCAGCTGCTGCAACCACAGTTCAGACGCCGGTTGATTGAGTGCCGCTTCCAGCGCCGGTTTCATTTCAGTGCCGCCACTGGCTTGTAAGTTGCGCACAAAATCGTGCGCGCGCGCCAGATTCTGGCTGCTGGCGGGCACCGATGCCGGGAACACCTGGGAGTAGACCGAATTGAATTCGATCACGTTGAACCGATCCGACGGTTGCAGGCGGGCAAGCGCCAGTTGCAGGCTGGATTTGGCCTGCTCGATGCTCGGGCCCGACATGGAACCGGAGGTGTCGATGATAAAGGTCACATCGCGGGGTAAGTTGCTGGTGTGAGGGCTCTGGCCCGGCAGCAGCATCAGGTAGCCGTAATTTTCTCCCTCGACCATTTCGGTAAAAAACGCCGCTTTCGGTGCAGCACCTACCACCGGGGTCCAGTGCAATTCGAAATCCCGATCCATCGCCACCTGCGGTTCGCGGGTGGTGATGTGGTGGTATTCGCCCTGTTTGTGCAAATCGATTTCGTGATAGCTGGCGGCGATATTCGACAGCGGCAACCCGGCCTGCAATCTGACCCGAAGGGTGATCGGGTTGATCAGCCCGGGGCTGTGCGCGCTGTGGCGTTGCGGCGGGGTAATTTTATCGGCATCGGGCACTTGCGTGGTGGGGCGGGCCCAGCCGAAATAATCGGTGGTCATGGCGTCGGGCAGTGTGGGTTCGGCCGGCGTTTCTGATTCGGGCAGGCTTGCCGATACGCCCATCAGCGGCTGGCCCGGAATATAACGCGGGGTGAGGGTGGTGGGCAGGCGCCAGCTGAAACGGCCGGCCCGGTAATCCACCGGTTGGGTGATTTCCAGTTTGATGGCGACGGTTTCACCCGGCGCCAGATTCGCCACTTTCTGGGTGAACAGGTTGGGCCGTTGTTGTTCGGTCAGCGCGGCCCGTTTGCCGGCTTTTACGGCGGCCTGGTAGATTTTTCTGGCTTCCTGTTTTTCCCGGATGGTAGCCACAATGCGTTTTTCGCCAATGTGCATTTCCATGCGGTTAACGGCCGAGGTTTCGTTCAACGGGAAGGTGTAAGTGGCTTCCTGCCATTGGTCCGAATCGTTGCGGAATTGCTGGGTCAGGCGGATGCGGGCGATCAGCCCGGTGATGTCCACGTCGGCCTCGGACTCGAGGTGGGTGGCCGCGTGCCCGGAGGCAAAATGCAATTCGCCGCTGTGACTGGCCGGCATTTCTGCGCGCGCCACGTCGGACAAAATCAGCCCGAGCATCACCAGCGTGCAGGTGAGCACACAGCCCACCCAATGGCGTTGCAGCCAGCCGGGTTTTGGGGGTTGTTCCAGAATCAGGTGGCGGGGGATTTTCCGGGGCTTGAAACACATGGCTGAACTCCTTGCTGATAATCGCAGTGATTTGATGAGCACACTGTGGCGCAGGAAGTGGGTGTCAGCGGGTCAGCAATGTGGCTGGGCGGTGATCAATTGTGGCGAAATGTGGCAATGGCCATGAAAGCAGGCACGGGCACAAAAACTGGTTACAATGACCGCGAACAGAAAAGCCCAAGTAGAAGGAGCAGGCGCGGATGGCACGCCATATTGCAGTGGTTGAAGACGAAGCGGATCTGGCCGCCAACAGCGAAGCCGCGTTCCGGCGCGCGGGTTTTCAGGTGAGCGTGTACAGCTCGCGGCCCGAAGCGTTAAAGGCGTTTCGGGAGCGTTTGCCGGACCTGGCCATTATCGATGTGGGGCTGGGCGCGGAATATGAGGGCGGATTTGATTTGTGCCGCGAGCTGCGCAGCATGTCGGCCACCTTGCCGATTATTTTTCTGACTGCGCGCGACAGCGATTTTGATGTGGTCTCCGGGCTGCGCCTGGGGGCAGACGATTACCTCACCAAGGATATTTCCCAACCGCACATGCTGGCGCGGGTGAATGCCTTGTTCCGTCGGCTGGACGCGCTGGCGTCGGTCTCGGGTGCCGGCGATTGCCTGCAGCGCGGGCCGCTGACCCTGGACATGGACCGGATGGCCGCGCACTGGCACGATCAGGTGCTGGATCTGACGGTAACCGAGCTCTGGATTCTGGCGGCACTGGTGAAGCATCCGGGTCATGTGAAAAGCCGCCAACAATTAATGGATGCCGCCAACGTGGTGCTGGATGACAATACCATCACCTCGCACATCAAACGCATCCGCAAAAAATTCCAGGAATTTGACCCTGCGTTTAACGCCATTAAAACCGCCTATGGCATGGGCTATCGCTGGGAGCTGAGTTGAGTCTGCGCCGCCAGTTAATTTTATTGAGTTTGTTGGCGCTGGTGTTGCCCTGGGCCGGCTTGCAGTTTTTTGCCCAGATCAATCAGGTGCAGCGCGACAGCCAGATGCAGGCGTTGGGCCTGGGCAGCCAGGCGGTGGCCCGTGTCATCAGCGCCAGTGGCGACCTGTTGGCGGCCATGACCCAGCAGTTGCCGCGGCCTGCACAGTCGCCCCTGTATGCCTATCCCGTCAACGCCGCGCCGATTGTGGATGGCTACGACGACGAATGGCGTTATTACCCCTTTCCCTCCACGCCACTGGGTGACGGCCGGGCCAATGTGCAGATTGCCGATGCCCTGGGCGACTGGTTTGTGTTTGTCAGGGTCAACAGCGCCCGGGTGGACTACCACAATCCGGGCCGGCATCCGGCCGCCAGCGGTGATCACCTGCGCCTGCTCGGGCGCGACAATCGGGGCCAGGTAAAAGAATACTGGGTTTCAGCCAGTGCGCCCGGCAAAGCCCAGATGTACCGGCGCCAGGCGCGCCAGCAGTTTGCCCCCGAACATCGCTTCACGGCCTATTGGCAGGAGCGCGCCGGTGGTTATCAACTGGAATTGCGTTTGCCCAAATCTTTGTTCGGCCATTTTTTATTGGTGCAGGTGGCCGATGCCGGCGGCGTGGTGGCTGCCAGCCAGGCCGGCGAGGATGTACCGCCGCTGATGGCGCAGTTGCCGCAGTTGAATAAACAGCTCGCGGTATTCAGCTCGGATCAACTGCGGTTGCTGTTGGTGTCGGTAGACGGCTGGCTGTTGGCGCAAGGCGGCCGGGCGCTGCCACTGGCGGAAGAGCCGGATTACGGGCAACCGGATGAGGCCGGTGCCTACGCCTGGATTTTGCAACGCTTATTGCCGCAAACCCGGCTCGCGCCCTGGCGCGATGCGGCGGTGCAGGGGCGGTTGATTCCGCCCCCGGAGGCAAGCCACTGGTATCAGGCCGATGACACCGTTTTGGGCCAGCATTGGCAACCGGTGTATGCCGGCGATCAATTGGCCGGTTATCTGGTGGCCGAGCAACAGGCGGAAACCGAAAGCAATGCCACTACCCAGGCCTTGTGGAAATTGCTGGGTTACAGCCTGTTGGCCATGGCCGTCATTGCCATGGCCTTGTTGGGCTTTGCCAGTTGGTTGAGTTTCCGGGTCCGGCGTTTGAGCCGCGCGGTGCGCGCGGCGGTGGACGATCAGGGCCAGCTCGCCACCCGTTTGCCGGAGCAGACCCGTGCAGACGAGCTGGGCGACCTGAGCCGCGACATTGGCGGCTTGTTGGCGCGCATCAAAGAATACAATGATTATCTGAGAAGCCTGGCGTCAAAACTCTCGCACGAATTGCGCACGCCGTTGGCCGTGGTGAAAAGCTCGCTGGAAAATCTGGCGCAGGAAAGCGACCCAGGGCAAATCACTTTGTATCAACAGCGGGCTCTGGCCGGCAGCGAACGCCTGAGTGCCATTCTCAATGCCATGAGTGCGGCCTCGCGCCTGGAGGCCGCCTTGCCACAGGCGGAACTGGAGCCCCTGGTGCTGAATGATTTTCTGCGTGAACTGGCGGGGGCTTACTCGGACAGTTTCAACCGGCCCATCAATGTGAGCCTGCCGGAACTTACGTTGAATGCAGAGGTTGCGCCCGATTTACTGGTGCAATTATTCGATAAGTTAGTGGAAAACGCCTGCGATTTTTGTCCGCTAGAGGGCGAAATCACGTTACTGCTGCGCCTGAGCGACAGCGGTATTGTCCTCGGTGTTAGCAATGACGGCCCCTTGTTGCCCGAACACATGCAGCACCAATTGTTCGATTCACTGGTATCCGTGCGCGAAAGCGCGGAGCAGGGGTCGCACCTGGGGCTGGGACTGTATCTGGTGCGATTGATTGCCCACTACCACGGCGGTATTGCCCGTGCCGCCAACCGCGCCGATGGCTCCGGGGTGGAAATGACGGTGCTGCTCAAACGCACATAAAGTGCCCCGCCACAATTCGCCATAATTCATCGGTAACCCGCCTTTTTTCATCGATTCTCCCGCCTGTTTCTGTTGGTTAACTACTCATCAAGGAAAGCGAACACACTTCCTTGAAACCAACTCACACAGGAAACAATGTCATGAAAAAAGTTATCGCAACCGCCATCGCACTGACCACTCTCGCCGCCGCTTCTGTAACACCGCAAGCGCAGGCCGCCGAGTACACCGAACTTAAACAAGGTACAGCATTCACTACCGGGAGCCTGGTAGGTGCCATCGCCGGTGGCCCCATCGGGATGTTTGTGGGCGCACTGGCAGGCATTTACGTGGCCGAACAAATCGAACAGGTGGACAACCAGGAGGATCTCACCGTGGCACTTGCGCAATCACAAAAACACGCCGAACTGCTGAGCATGGAATTGGCCGCCCGCAACGAGACGCTGGCCACACAAGAGCAGTTGATGTCGCAACTGGAGACTCTGGCTTTGGACAAATTACAGCTGCAGGTGATGTTCCACACCGGCTCCGATCAGCTCACCGAGCAGGGCGCCGACCAGATTGCGGCGCTGGCGAATTTCCTCGCCAACAACGATGACCTGTTCATTCAGCTCAAAGGCCACACCGATCCGCGCGGTACCGATGAATACAACAACGTGCTGTCCCAGTACCGCGCCAAGGCAGTGCAGCAGGCGCTGGAGGCGGCCGGCATCGACGGCGATCGCATCGCCGTGAGTGCCTACGGTTCCGATCAGTCCCGCGCACGCAAAGGGGATCTGGAGGCTTACGCTCTGGAACGCCGTGTGGATATCCAGATTCTGTCGCCCGCCCGCGATGCGGTGGTCATGGGTCACTGAACACTTCCTGTGTAAGGGTTTGGCAGGATGCCGGGCATCATCACCCCGGCCAATGCAGGGAAGCAGCGGGCGGGGACCAGGTGTTAAATAAAGGAGGAGTGAAGCTTTTGCGTAATCAACCGACCGATTAGGTCAACTGTGCTGCCACACAGTCTTGCCCGCACTTGTGCGGGCTTTTTTGTTGGCGCTCACACCCTTGGGTAAGGCTTTGCCGGTTATTTATCCGGCCAGGGGCGCCCGGCTAGGGGCGCCCGGCCAGGGGCGCCCAGCAAAGGGGCGCCCAGCAAAGGGGCGCCCCTGGCCGAGCGCCTTGCAATGGGGCGCCGATTTCCCCATAATGCGCCGCTCGTTATGGCGGCCCCTTTCGGTCCTCCCGCAATGAAGTCCTGTGAACCCCGCCAGGCCCGGAAGGGAGCAACGGTAGCAGACACTTTATGTGCCGGGATGTGGCTGACTGGGGTTGCCACCCAATCCCCGCGTTACCCCCATTTTTTTCCGGTTCTGCCTCCCTCATTCGTTTTGCTCACTCGCGTAAAATGAAACTGATTGGGACTTCCGATGTTGCGAATTGCTGTTGTAGGCCTGCTGTTGGGCTTAAGTTGTTCATTTTCTGTACAAGCTGCCATTTCTCAGACCAAAGGCGATTTCGAAGACAAATTCCGCCAGCTGGATGAAGTGCTGCCCACACCCAATGTCTACCGTGCGGCCACCGGTGAGCCCGGCCCCAGTACTGGCAGCAGGAAGTGGACTACAAGATCGATGTTCGCCTGAACGAAGCCAAGCGTCGGCTGGACGCCAGCCAGACCATCACTTACACCAATCATTCCCCGCACACGCTCAAGTATCTGTGGCTGCAGCTGGACCAGAACCGCTTCCGGTTGGATTCCATGGCCGAAACCACGCTGACCTTTGGCGGCATTGGCAACCGCGGCCCGTCTACCCGCTCTGCCACGCCGGAGTTGCCGGCCGGCATCAGTCTGGCGGAACTGCGCCGTCAGCAGTGGTTGGCCGACCACGAGGTGGGTTACACCATCAGCAATGTGAAAACTGCACAAGGGGTAGCTCTGCGCACCACCACCGTGGGCACCAATTTCCGCATCGACCTCGATAAACCGTTAAAGTCCGGCGAAGCCGTCACCTTCAGCATGGATTTCGCGTTTAACATCGTGGAAGAAGATGCGGTGTCGGCGCGCTCGGGCTATGAGCATTTTCCCGATGACCCACGCAAGGGTGGCAATGACATTTTCCTGCTGGCCCAGTGGTTCCCGCGCTTGCATGCGTTCACCGATTACGAAGCCTGGACCAATAAAGAGTTTCTGGGGCGCGGTGAGTTCACACTCGAATTCGGCGATTACGAAGTCAACCTGACGGTGCCGGCCGATCACATTGTGTCGGCCACCGGCGAGCTGCAGAATCCGGAGCAGGTGCTGACCAAAACCCAGCGCGAGCGCCTGGAAAAGGCCCGTACTGCCAAGCGCCCGGTGTTTATTGTGACCCAGGAAGAAGCGGAAAAAGCCGAAAAATCCGCCACCAAAAAAACCAAAACCTGGCAGTTCAAAGCCGAAAAGGTGCGCGATTTTGCCTGGGCCTCCTCGCGTAAGTTCATGTGGGATGCGCGCGGTTACCAGCAGGGCGGCGATGTGATGCCCGTGGTTATGGCCATGTCGTTCTATCCGAAAGAGGGTGGTGACCTGTGGAAAAAATATTCCACCGAGTCGGTCATTCACACCATGGAGGTCTACTCGCGCTTCTCGTTTGATTACCCTTATCCGGTGGCGCAGAGCGTGAATGGGCCGGTGGGTGGCATGGAATACCCCATGATCACTTTCAATGGTCCGCGCACCACCTTGCACGAAGACGGCACCCGCACCTGGACCCAGGCGGAAAAACGCTTCCTGATTGGTGTGGTGATCCACGAGATCGGCCACATCTATTTCCCCATGATCGTGAATTCCGACGAGCGCCAATGGACCTGGATGGACGAAGGCCTGAACAGCTTTCTCGACGGCGTGGCCGGACGCGAATGGGACCCGGAAATGCCCTGGGGCGTGGAGCCGCGCGATATCGTGGATTACATGAAGTCCGATATTCAGGTACCGATCATGACCCAGTCGGATTCGGTCTTGCGTTTGGGCCCCAACGCTTACACCAAACCGGCGGCGGCGTTGAATATCCTGCGCGAAGTGATTCTGGGCCGCGAATTGTTTGATTACGCGTTCAAGGAATTTTCTGTGCGCTGGCAGTACAAGCGCCCGACACCTGCCGACTTCTTCCGCACCATGGAAGAGGCCTCCGGTGTGGATCTGGATTGGTTCTGGCGTGGCTGGTTTTACAGCACCGATCACGTGGACATTTCACTCGATAAGGTGTGGCAGCTGCGGCTGGACACGAAAAACCCCGATGTGGATTTCAAGCGCCGCCGTCTGGAAGAGGCCGACAAGCCTCAGCCGCTGTTTGAGAAGCGCGAGCGCGATGCCGGCAATAAAACCTGGCTGGAGCGCAACAAGGATATCCGCGATTTCTACGATGAAAACGATCGCTTCACGGTGACCAATAAAGAACGCAACGCTTACAAACAGCTGTTGGAAGATCTGGAGCCCTGGGAGCGCGAGGTGTTGGAGCGCGCGGTGAAAGAAGACAAGCATTACTACGTGATGGATTTCAGCAATCTGGGTGGTTTGGTGATGCCGATTCTGCTGGAACTGACCTATAAGGATGGCAGCGTGGAAGAGCGCTACATTCCGGCAGAGATCTGGCGTCGTTCACCTAAGGCGGTATCCAAGCTGATTGTGACCGACAAAGAACTGGTGCAGGTGGTGGTGGACCCGCGTTGGGAAACCGCCGACGTGGACAATGAAAACAACCATTACCCCCGTCGCATCATCAAGTCGCGCATCGAAGCTTATAAAGATGAGGAGCGTACTGATCCCGTGTATCGCGACATCATGCACGACATCACCACCAAAGAAGAAAAACCCAAGCCCGGGTTCCATAAAAAATGATCCGGGGCGTGCTGTTATTGGTTTGCGCGTTGTGGGCCTGCGTCGGGCAGGCCCACCAGATGAAGGCGGCAATGACCAAGGTGCTGTTCAATGCGCGCACCGGCAATGTGGAAGTGATGCACCGTTTCTATGTGCACGATGCCGAGCATGCGCTCAGCCAGATTGCGGGCAAGCAGGTTCATTTGTTGGATGATGCAGCGGCGCAACAGCAGTTTGGTCGGTATGTGGCTTCGCACTTCGCTATGGGCTATGCGCGTGAACAGGCGCAATCCTTCAGTTACGTGGGGCAGGAGTTGGAAGGCAAGTTTATCTGGGTGTACCAGGAGCTGCCGGTGCCCGATGCCGCCCCCGCGCAACTGTGGTTCCGCCACACCGCGTTGCAGGATTTCTGGCCAGAGCAGATGAACCAGATCAATGTGGAAGGCCTGGGGCCGGTCCGTTCCCTGCAGCTCACGCGCGAAAGCGGCTGGCAAAGCCTGCAATACTGAGATACCGGTAAATTTCCATCCCCTCGCGGCTCTGTTAATCTTGTGATTAACAGGCTGTTGAAAAACCCCTGGTATGCTCAGCGAGACCTGAAGCGTGCAGATGTTGTGGTTTATCTCGACGCACAGGGTGGTTCCCTTTGCTAGAGATAAAGCGCAGCAGATGTGCGCTTCAGGCCTCGCCCTACGGGGCTTTCAGGCTGGTCCGTACTTGTCGTTGCCGCTTTTCGGTGGGTGGACACACACTTTCAAAACGGCGCCTAAATTACGAACCAGCCTGTAAGCCTGAGCATGCAAGGAGTTTTTCAACAGTCTGTTAAGGAGCCGTGCGTTATGAATTTCCCTTTGTTCGATCCGCCCCCCGAAGGGGTGGCGCCTTTGCAACCCAGGACCAAGAAAGATCAGCTGGCGCAAAAGCTGCTGGAAATGATCTATCAGGGTCTGCTGCGCCACAACGATACATTGCCCAGCGAGCGCGACCTGGCCGCCATGTTTTCGGTCAGCCGGGAAACGGTGCGCGCGGCGCTGGCGTCATTGGCAGAGCAGGGCTTGCTGGCGGTCAGTCATGGGGCAAAAACCCGGGTGCTGCGCTCGGAAACCCAATTGCAGACCTGCGCCCGTCTGATGCCGGCGTTACACAGTCTGGACATCGGCCGCTATGCCATTGAGCAGGTGTTTGAAACGCGCCAGTTGATTGAATCGCACATTGTGCGTCTGGCGGCGGCGCGGGTCACTCCACAAGACATTGAGGCACTGCAGCGCATGCTGGATCAGCAGGCGCAGCTGTTCTCGGAAGTCATCCACTTCCAGCTGGCCGATAAAGCGTTTCATCAAAAGCTGGCGGACATCGCCGGCAATCCGTTATTGGCGCGTTATGCAGAAGAACTCTATGCCTACGGTCTGTTTTTCCGCCGCGAGCTGTTGGAAGGGGCCTGTTTGGTGGAAGACAGTTACCGCGAGCACCAGCAGATTGTTGCGGCCATTGCCAGTGGCGATGGAGATCAGGCGGCGGCTGCCATGGTTCAGCATCTGGACAGCGTATTGGCTCTGTCTGCCGCTGAGCGCTAACCACTCGACGCAAGCGGTTGCGGCCTGAGTAGCCCGGTGCGTCATTGCTTCTACTCTGTCATACCCCAAGGGAGGGAACCGTATGAAACACTGGTTGATCGCAGCCGCTTGTGCCCTGATGGTGGCATGTGCCGGCACAGACCCCAAACCCGCTGCCGTGGATGAAGCCACCCGCGCGCAGGAAACCGCAAAATTGAACGCCTGGTTCGACGCTCAGTTCAAACAAGACCTCGAGCGTTTTCCTACCTATAAAACCTATCTGGGCATGATTGATGACCTGGATGCCTATGGCCGCTGGAATGACCCCAGCGAGCAGGCTGAGCTGGCAAATATCGAGATCACCAAACAACGGCTGGCAGAAATGCGCGAGCGTTTCGACGTGAATACGCTGACGCCGGCGGCGCAGGTGTCCTACCGGTTTGCGGAATTTACGGCCACCAATGGGCTGGCATTGTCTGAGTACCGCAACAGCGGTTATGTGTTTACCCAGTTCTTTGGCCCCCATACCGATATGAGCACCATGCTCATCGGCTATCAGCGGGTGGACAATGCCGATCACGCCAATGCTTACATCCGGCGTCTGGAAAGCTACGGCGATGTGCTCAACGTGGAGATCGATAAAGCCGTGGTGCGGGCGAAGCAGGGCGTATTGCCGCCGGCGTTTGCCTACCCGGTGGTGATTGAAACCTCACGCGGTCTGATTACCGGTGCGCCTTTCGATAACAGTGGTGAAGATTCGCCCCTGTGGGCGGATTTTGTGGCGAAAGTAGACAAGCTGGAATTGCCCGAAGCTGACAAAGCCGAGCTGAAAACCCGCGCCCGTACCGCGCTGGTGTCGGGTGTGAAGCCCGCCTATGACCGTTTGATTGCGGTGATGGAACAGCACCAGAAAATTACGCCCGCCGATGACGGTGTGTGGAAACTGAAAGACGGCGCCAACTACTATCAGGCCCAGTTACAGAACTACACCACGCGCGATGACATGACTGCCGAGC
The DNA here is from genome assembly GCF_000305785.2 of Simiduia agarivorans SA1 = DSM 21679. Taxonomy (NCBI): domain Bacteria; kingdom Pseudomonadati; phylum Pseudomonadota; class Gammaproteobacteria; order Cellvibrionales; family Cellvibrionaceae; genus Simiduia; species Simiduia agarivorans. The sequence goes on from NC_018868.3 coordinate 4,194,798, forward strand.
AGATTCACCAGCTGGGTCTGGACGAGGTGGCGCGCATCCACGACGAAATGCGCGCAATCATGAAGCAGGTGAAATTCGACGGCAGCTTGCTGGAATTTTTTACCCACCTGCGCGAATCGGATCAATTTTATTATGCCAATACCGAGGCCGGTCGTGCCCGTTACCTGGCCGAAGCCACCGCCTTCATTGACAACCTGATGGCGAAAGCGCCCGACTATTTCGGTACCTTGCCAAAAGCGGCGCTTGAAGTGCGTGCGGTAGAACCCTATCGCATCGAAACCGCCACCGGTGCCTTCTATGAGCCCGGTGCATTGGATGGCAGCCGCCCCGGTGCCTACTACGTGAATATGAGTGACATGAAAGAGTTGCCCGTGTACCAGATGGAGACCCTGGCGTATCACGAAGGCGCACCCGGTCATCACTTCCAGAGCAGCATTGCCCAGGAACTCACCGACGTGCCCATGTTCCAGAAACTCACCTGGTACTCCGCCTACGGCGAAGGCTGGGCTTTGTATGCAGAAAAAATGGGCAAGGATATGGGCTTCTTCACCGATCCCTATCAGGACTTCGGTCGCCTGAGCTACGAAGTATTCCGCGCGGCCCGTTTGGTGGTGGACACCGGCATTCATCACAAGCGCTGGACCGAACAACAGGCGCGCGACTACATGATGCAGAACACGCCCATGACCGAAGGCGACATCCGCGACGAAATCCGCCGCTATATTGTCTGGCCGGGCCAGGCGGTTTCGTACAAAGTCGGCATGCTGACGATTCTGGAGTTGCGGGATCGGGCGCAGGCGGAATTAGGTGATAAGTTTGATTATCGCGAGTTTCACGATGTGGTGTTGAAGAATGGTTCTGTGCCGCTGAGTTTGTTGGGTGAGTTAGTGGATGATTGGGTTGCCCGGAAGAAGGGGTGATTTGAGTTAAACGAAGTTTGTGCAGGTTTTCGCAAATGGATTGCGCTTAACCTGCCAATAAATGTTTTGGTTGGGGCTTAAAGCTGCGTTGAGTGTTAGGCCCTCGCCAAACGTGCCTTTAGATAGATTTATTTATTCTGGAGGTTGTTCATTTTCTTTGTTTGGCCAAAGAAAACGAACCAAAAGAAAGGCCACCCCGCTTCCGCGCCCTTCGGGTTCGTTCGCTCCGGGCAATTTCAGGGGGTCGCCGGCGACCGCCATCCATGGCGGAACGCCGCTCAAATGGCCTTCCCTGGCCATTTGTACCCCCTGAAATCGCCCTCCGCTCACCGCTACAGAAGGGGCCCCAAGAGCGGGTGCCAGATTCGATTGCAGCAAATCTATCTTCCGCTATCAATGATCCGAAAGACTGAGATGTCTGGGAGTTGGATGTCGTAGCAAAACCTTTCCCATCACAACTCAAACCTAATAGCAGAAAAAGTTTAAGGTATCAGGCTTCCAGAACGGTCGCTTTTCGGGGCCCCTTACGTAGCGGCCAATTCTAAGTGCGTTTTTCGGGGGCAAATGGCCAAGGAAGGCCATTTGAGCGACGTTCTGCCAGGATGGCTGTCGGCGCGACCCCGAAAAACGCGCTTAAAATTGGAAACGAGCGCAGTCGGGGTGGCCTTTCTTTTGGTTCGTTTTCTTTGGACAAACAAAGAAAATGAACAACCTCCCGAACAATACAAAATTAACTATTCGCACGTTGGGTGAAGATCTGCTTCTCAATAGACACGCAGCAGGGTTCGATCCAACTATTGGCAGCTTAAACGCATTCCATTTGCGAAAACCTGCACAAACTTCGTATAAGAAAATCTCAACGCCCAAAAACAAAAAACCCCGCCAATCGGCAGGGTTCTCTGTTCTATCCAAACGCCCTCAACGGGCATTCAGCATCAAAGCGAAGCGCTATCAGCCCGCCATTTCCTTCATCTTCTTCAGAGGACGGATCTTAACGGTGATGCTGGCGGGTTTGGCTTTGAAGGTGGTCTCTTCACCAGTGAAGGGGTTGATACCCTTGCGTGCTTTTTTGGCAGGCTTCTTCACAGTGTTGATCTTCATCAGGCCGGGCAGTACGAACTCGCCGCAGGCTTTTTTCTTGATGTGAGCTTCGATCACATTGCTCAGCTCGTCCAGTACAGCAGTGACCTGCTTCTTAGACAGCTCGGTAGTTTCGGCAATGTGGGTCAGGATCTGGGTTTTGTTGAAACGCTCGCCGACCGCTTTCAGTGCAACGGGCTTTTTGGCTGCTGGCTTCGCTGCGGCCTTGGGGGCAGCTTTCTTGGCAGCGGCTTTTTTAGCGGGGGCTTTTTTTGCTGGGGCTTTTTTGGCGGCCATGCATCATTCCTTTGTTGGAAGTTGGTTTTATAAAAGGGTAAGCGGCCTGAGCCGGCCGGGTTGGTCGACTCTTGACCACTGCAGCGGACTGCAGTGCTCTGAAGGTGAAAAAAGCCTTGTTTTATAGGCTGAAACGCTCCTTCATGCGCTTGGACACTATATATAAAGCATTAGTCCGGGCTGGGCAATAAGCGCGGACCAAAAAAGCACAAAAAAGCCGGAAATTCAGCTGTGGGTGTTTGGTGCTGGTGGTTTCTGGCGAGGTCGGACCACGTCGTTAAATGTATCTACCCAGTGTTGGTTGAACAGGCTGCCGGCGTGACGATTGATTTCCAGAATGGCGCGGATCAACGGGCGCTGGGGTAAGTTGACGTGGGCGCGGCTGTTAATGCAGGCGTCAAACGTATCGACAATGGCCAGGATTTTGGCGCCTTCACAGGTGTGTTCGTCGGTGAGCCCCATCGGGTAGCCCTCGCCGTTGGCGCGCTCATGGTGTTCCAGCACCATGCGGGCGGCATCGGACCAGTGCCCCAGGCTGTTCAGCAATGCGCTGCCTGCCCGGGTGTGTTCTTCCAGTTGTTGTCGCTCGTGGGCGGTATAGCGCTCTGGTTTATGCAACAACGACAGCGGCAGGAATGCCATGGCAAAGTCGTGCATATACACCGCTGCCAGTAGCTGGGTCGGGTCTACCGGCTGGCCCGCGTGCTTGTTCATTGCCAGAGCCAGCAAGGCGATGCGCCGGGTTCTGCCGTGCCAGTAGGGTGAGCGTTGATCCACTGCCGCCAGCAGAGACTCCATAAAATTCAGGTCGGCGTGGGTGTCTATCTTGAACTGCTGTAGTTGTGTCCGGGGCTCGCTGTTGGCTTTCGGGTCCAGCAGTGGCAGTACCTTGCCAATCAGTCCGGGTCGGTCGGATTCGCTGGCCAACGCAATGGCGCTGATGTCGGCACAGAGTTGCTGCATGGTGTCCGGCATGATCAGATCGGGGTTGCCGGCCAGACGGGATTGTACCCACTGATGGGTGTGATCCATGGCCGCCAGAATCAGGTCGCTCAACAGGTCGTTGTAACGGATCTGACCTTTGCGCAAGGGCTCGAGAATGTCCTCCACTGACTGTAGCAGGGGGGTGATATCCGCCAGGCCGATATAGATGAGGTTGCCCTTGATGGTGTGCACCCGCCGGAACAGGTCGTTGAGCAGGGCGTCGTCCTCCGGTGCATGTTCCAGCTTCAGCAGCAGGGACTCCGAGGCCTGGTAGGCATCTTCGAAGTCAGCAAAGAAGTCTGTGATGGTCTCAGCGTCGGGGTTGCTGTAGGCGTCTTTGAAATCAGTCACTGCCATGTCGGGCTCCTCAGCCTGTGAGCTTTGAGCATAGCAGCCAATGGTGGTTTATCCGGCGCGGGGCACAGGCTATAATCGCCCGTTTTTTACGGATAGCCGCCCTGATTGGCGCTGTCCGGGTCCGTTTGATGTTGATTCAGGGTATGAGAGGTCCGGTTTATGCCCATATATGAATATGTTTGCCAGTCTTGCGGTCACGACCATGAGGCTCTGCAGAAGTTGAGCGATGCGCCCCTTACCGATTGCCCCGCCTGTCAGGCGCCGGCATTGGTCAAGCAAATATCGGCGGCAGGCTTCCGCCTGAAGGGTGGCGGCTGGTACGAGACAGACTTCAAGCGCTCCGGTACCAAGAAGAACCTGGCTGGTGACAGCTGTGGCACCCAGAGTGCGGGTGGTTGCGGCAGTTGCCCTGCCACCACAAATTCATAAATTCAGAGATAACAGGTAATTGATTATGCGCACCGACTACTGTGGCGCCCTTAATGCTTCTTTTATTGACCGCGAAGTGACCTTGTGCGGCTGGGTTGATCGTCGCCGTGACCACGGTGGCGTGATATTCCTGGATCTGCGCGACCGCGATGGCATTGTGCAGGTGGTGTTCGACCCGGATTCGGCCAATTTTGCCCTGGCCGACAAGGTGCGCAGCGAATACGTGTTGAAGGTTAAAGGCCGCGTGCGTGCGCGCTCTGAAGCCACCGTTAATCCGAAAATGGCCACCGGCGAGGTGGAGGTGTACGGCCTGGAACTGGAAATCCTCAACACCGCTGAAACCCCACCCTTCCAGCTGGATTCCCACGTAGCGGTAGGCGAGGACGTGCGCCTCAAGTACCGTTATATCGATCTGCGCCGGCAGGAAATGCAGCACAACTTGCGCTTCCGCTCGAAAGTGACCACCGCGATCCGCAATTACCTGGATGGCCAGGGCTTCCTGGATATCGAAACCCCGATCCTGACCCGTGCCACGCCCGAAGGCGCGCGCGACTATCTGGTGCCTTCGCGTACCCACGACGGCAAGTTCTTCGCGCTGCCCCAGTCGCCCCAGCTGTTCAAGCAGCTGCTGATGGTGTCCGGCTTTGATCGCTACTACCAGGTGGCCAAGTGCTTCCGCGATGAAGACCTGCGCGCCGACCGCCAGCCCGAATTCACCCAGATCGATATCGAGACCTCGTTCATGAACGAAGCTCAGATCATGGGCATTGCCGAAGGCATGGTGAAGGACCTGTTCAAGCACCTGATGGACGTGGACCTGGGCGAGTTCCCGCACATGACCTGGCAGGAAGCACAGGACCGTTACGGTTCCGATAAGCCCGATCTGCGCATCCCGCTGGAACTGGTGGAAATCAAAGACCTGCTGAAAGACATTGAATTCAAAGTCTTCGCCGGCCCGGCCAATGATCCCAAGTGCCGCGTCACCGCACTGAAAGTGCCCGGCGGTGCGGAAATTTCCCGCAAGCAGATCGACGACTACACCAAGTTCGTGGGCATTTACGGTGCCAAAGGTCTGGCCTGGATCAAGGTCAACGAAATCGAGAAAGGCGTGGAAGGCCTGCAGTCGCCCATCATCAAATTCCTGGGCGACGACGTGACCATGAAGGTAATGGAGCGTCTGGACGCCAAAAATGGCGACATCGTGTTCTTCGGCGCCGACACCATCAAAGTGGTATCGGAAGCGTTGGGCGCACTGCGTTGCAAGCTGGGTGCCGACCTCAATCTCTACACCCGTAAGTGGGCACCTCTGTGGGTGGTGGATTTCCCCATGTTCGAGGAAACCGACGAAGGCGTGGCGGCATTGCACCATCCCTTTACCGCGCCTTCCTGCAGCCCGGAAGAACTGGAAGCCAACCCGGCCACAGCGCTGTCGCGCGCTTATGACATGGTGCTGAACGGTACCGAGCTGGGCGGTGGGTCTGTGCGTATCCACAACCAGTCCATGCAGCAGACCGTGTTCAAAATTCTGGGCATCTCCGCGGAAGAACAGCGCGAGAAGTTCGGCTTCCTGTTGGATGCGCTCAAGTTCGGTGCGCCGCCCCACGGTGGACTGGCCTTTGGCCTGGACCGTCTGATCATGCTGATGACCGACTCCAGCTCCATCCGCGACGTGATTGCGTTCCCGAAAACCCAGACCGCGGCCTGTGTAATGACAGACGCCCCGGGTGCGGTGGATAACAAGCAGCTGCGCGAGCTGCACATCCGCCTGCGCGAGAAAGAGACCAAAGAAGCGAAGTAAGCGGGAAGCGTTCATGGCAGGACATAGCAAATGGGCCAATATCAAGCACCGCAAGGCGCGTCAGGACGCCAAGCGGGGCAAGATATTTACCAAGATCATCCGTGAACTGACGGTGGCCGCCAAAGGCGGCCCCAATCCCGATGACAACCCGCGCCTGCGTGCGGCTGTGGACAAGGCGCTTGGCGCCAACATGAAACGCGATACCATCGACAAGGCCATTGCCAAGGGCTCGGGCCAGACCGACGGTGAAAACTACGAAGAGTGCACCTACGAAGGCTATGGTCTGGCCGGTGTGGCCGTGCTGATCGAGTGCATGACCGACAACCGCAACCGCACGGTGGCAGAGGTGCGCAATGCGTTTTCCAAGAAAGGTGGCAACCTGGGCACCGACGGTTCGGTCGCCTATTTGTTTACCCGCACCGGTGTGATCAGTTTTGCCGGTGCCGATGAAGACGCGCTTATGGAAGCCGCCATCGAGGCGGGGGCGGCCGATGTGATCGTCAATGATGATGGCTCGGTGGTGGTGCACACCGCGTTTGAGGACTTTCTGTCGGTGAAAGATGCGCTCGTCGCCGCTGGCTTCAAACCCGATGACGCCGAGGTCACCATGTTGCCGGCCACGCACGCGGAGATCGATGACAAGGATACCGCCGAAAAGGTCATGGCACTGATTGATATGCTCGAAGATCTGGACGACGTGCAGAATGTTTATACCAATGCTGAATTTTCTGATGCGGTGATGGCCGAGCTTGAATGAGGCTTGTCCCGGCCCGGCGGGCATGGGACACTCTGTCAAACCACGATAAAGACAATTGCATGGCCATTATTCTCGGGATTGACCCGGGCTCCGTCAAAACCGGCTTTGGTATTATCGATACCAGTGCCCGCCAGCCGCGCTACCTCACCAGTGGCGTGATCAAACTCCCCTCCGGCGAACTGCCACCCCGTCTGAAAGTAATCTTTGATGCCATCAGCCAGATAGTGGGTGAATACCAGCCCGACCAATGTGCGGTGGAACAGATCTTTGTGGCGAAAAGTGCCGGCAGTGCGCTCAAGCTGGGGCAGGCGCGCGGGGCCGCCATCGTGGCGGCGGTGAATGCCGGATTGCCGGTGGCAGAGTACGAAGCACGTAAAGTGAAACAATCGGTGGTGGGCAATGGCGGTGCCACTAAAGATCAGGTGCAACACATGGTGATGACCTTGTTGAAGCTGCCGGCCTGTCCGCAGGAAGATGCGGCTGACGCTCTGGCCGTTGCGCTTTGTCATTACCATTCCCACCACGTTATGCGCACCACTGCCGCGGGCGGTTTCAGGCGCGGACGCATGGTGTAATTTTCATCACAGCACAAATAGCAGGAATATAGGCCGATGATCGGACGAATCACCGGAACCCTGGTCGAGAAGCAGGCGCCCACCCTCATTGTGGACGTTCAGGGTGTGGGCTACGAAGTACAGGTGCCCATGACCAGCATTTACCAGTTACCCGACACCGGTAAACAGGTGTTATTGCACACGCACTTTGCAGTGTCGGAAACGGCGCAACAATTATTCGGCTTTGCTACCCGGGCCGATCGCGACCTGTTCCGCACGCTGATCAAGGTCAATGGCGTGGGCCCCAAAATGGCGTTGGCGATTTTATCGGGCATGGAAGGCAAAGTACTGGCCCGTTGCGTGGCGGAAGACAATGTGGCCGCGCTGGTAAAAGTACCGGGCGTCGGCAAGAAAACCGCCGAGCGCTTACTGATTGAGTTGCGCGACAAACTGCCCGCCCTGGGCGTGGATGTATCGCCGCTGGCGGCGATGGAGCAGGCCAGTGGTGGGGTGCCGTCTTTATCCGAACGCGACGATGCGGAAGCGGCGCTGGTAGCGCTGGGTTATAAACCCACCGACGCCACCAAGGCGATCACTGCCGCTGTCAAACAAGCACCCGAGGCCAAGAGTCAGGAGCTGATCCGTCTGGCGCTCAAAGCGATGATCCCGGCAGGATAAACCATGATAGAAAAAGATCGCCTGATCAGCCCGGCACCGAAAGAACGCGAAGAGCATCTGGACCGCACCGTGCGCCCGAAGCTGCTGGCCGATTACGTGGGCCAGCCCAAGGTGCGCGAGCAGATGGAAATTTTCATTGCGGCGGCGCGCGCGCGCGACGAGGCGTTGGATCACACGTTGGTGTTCGGCCCGCCTGGTCTGGGCAAGACCACCCTGGCCAATATTGTGGCGACGGAGATGGGCGTGGACCTGAAAAGCACCTCCGGCCCCGTGCTCGACAAAGCCGGTGACCTGGCCGCGATTATGACCAATCTGGAGCCGGGCGATGTGCTGTTCATTGATGAAATCCATCGTTTGTCGCCGGCGGTCGAGGAAATCCTGTACCCGGCAATGGAAGATTTTCAGCTCGATATCATGATTGGTGAGGGGCCGGCGGCGCGCTCGATCAAGCTCGACCTGCCGCCGTTTACCCTGGTGGGCGCCACCACCCGGGCCGGTTTGTTGACTTCGCCGTTGCGCGATCGCTTCGGAATTGTGCAACGTCTGGAGTTTTACGATGTCAAAGATCTCACCCACATCGTCAACCGATCGGCGCGCCTGATGGGTATCAGCATGGATGACACGGGCGCGTTCGAGGTGGCCCGGCGTTCGCGCGGCACGCCGCGTATTGCTAACCGGCTGCTGCGGCGGGTGCGTGATTATGCGGAAGTTAAGGGTGATGGCGTGGTGACGGCTCAAATTGCCGATGCTGCGCTCAATATGCTGGCGGTGGATGCCCAGGGGTTTGATCAGATGGATCGCCGGTTACTGATGGCCATGATCGACAAATTCGGCGGCGGCCCTGTGGGCGTGGAAAGCCTGGCGGCAGCGATCAGTGAAGAGCGCGATACCATTGAAGACGTGCTGGAGCCGTATCTGATTCAGCAAGGTTTTATGTTGCGTACACCGCGTGGGCGGATGGTGACCGATCACGCCTACCGCCACTTCGGATTGGACAAGCCCGATGCCTGAGTACAGTCTGCCCGTGCGGGTTTACATTGAAGATACCGATGCCGGGGGTATTGTCTATTACGTTAACTACCTCAAATATATGGAGCGCGCCCGCACTGAACTGATGCGCACCCTGGGGTATGATAAGCCCGCGTTATTGGATGGCGGCCGGTTGCTGGTGGTGCATTCGGCCAATACCCGCTATCTCGCACCGGCAACGCTCGACGATGCCTTGCAGGTCACTGCGGAGATCAGTAAATTAGCGCGCACTTTTGTGGTGTTCCGCCAGCGGATTTTCCGCAACGGGCAGCAGTTGACCGAAGCGGAAATAAAAGTCGCCTGCGTGCTGCAAGAGGGTATGAAGCCGGCCGCCTTGCCGGCGGATGTACACGCAAAGTTAAAACAGTATCAGCACCCGCAGTCTGGCCCCGACGCATAAGCCCGGGATCAGGGATGTGACACCTGACAGTTCCGAACAATAGACCCAACAAAAGAGAAAACACATGGCCAATGCCGAACCACTCTCAATCTGGAGCCTGATTGCCGAAGCCAGCCTGCTGGTACAGTTAGTGATGGCGTTGTTGTTTCTTGCCTCGGTGGTGTCCTGGATCATGATTGTCCAGCGCGGGCTCTATCAGCGTCAGGCCGCCGCTTCATTGCGCGCGTTTGAGCGCACCTTCTGGTCTGGCATTGATCTCAACCAGCTGTATCGTCAGGGCAGTGGCAAAGGCGGCCATACCGACGGTGTGGAAAATATTTTCCGGGCCGGTTTCAAAGAGTTCTCCCGCCTGCGCCAGCAACAGAATGTGGACCCGGATGCGGTGATGGAAGGCGTTCAGCGCGCGATGCGTGTAGCCTTGGCGCGCGAAGAGAAAAACTGGAAACCCACCTGCCGTTCCTGGCCAGTGTGGCTTCCGTCAGCCCCTATATCGGTTTGTTTGGCACCGTCTGGGGCATCAGTGAATTCGTTCCGCGGATTGGCCAATGTGCACCAGGCCACACTGGCAACGGTGGCGCCCGGTATTTCCGAAGCGTTGGTGGCGACCGCTATGGGCCTGTTTGCAGCCATTCCTGCGGTGTTGGCGTACAACCGCTACAGCGCCAAGGCGGAATCCTTGCTGGGCGCCTACGAAACCTTTTCCGATGAGTTCTCGGCGATTTTGCATCGCCAGGTTCACAGCAAGTAAGTCGCCTTGAAAGGAGGCCGCGCGTGAGTACTCAACGACCGAAAAAAAAGCCCATGGCAGAAATCAACGTAGTGCCCTACATCGATGTGATGTTGGTGCTGTTGGTGGTGTTCATGGTGACGGCACCTTTGCTGATGCAGGGTGTGAAAGTGGATTTGCCGCAAGCGCCATCCGCACCGCTGGACCAGAAAGATGAAGAGCCATTGATCGTATCGGTCAAGCAGGACGGCACCTATTACCTGAATTTAGGTGCCGATCAGAAACAATCCAAGCCACTGGCCCAGATTACCGATACCGTCTCAAAGGTCCTGCGCCAGAAACCCAATACCCCGGTGCTGGTGTGGGGCGACCACAAGGTTGAGTACGGCCTGGTGGTCAGCCTGATGACCCAGTTACAGGCGGCCGGCGCGCCCTCTGTCGGGTTAGTTACAGAACCGCCGGTGCTGTAAGTCGTGCAGGGCTATTCAATCCCCGTTGCCGTCAGCGTTGCCCTGCACGCGTTGTTGGTGTTTGTACTGACATCCGATTGGTACACCGCCAGCACGCCGCCTAAAAAGGCGGTGCCCAACTATGTGGAAGCGCGGCTGGTCACGCTGGAAACGCAGGCGCCCAAGCAACAAAAGGCCAAGCCCCAGAAAGTGGTGGATCTGACCGCTCAGCGGCGCGAAAAGGAGCGGCGCGAAGCCGAAGCCCGTAAGCAGCAGCAAAAGAAAGCCGCCGAGCAAAAGGCTGCGCGGGAAAAGGCCGCCAAGGAAAAAGCCGCACGGGAAAAAGCCGCGGCTGAAAAAGCCCGCAAAGAGCGCGAGCTGAAAGAAAAGCAGGCGGCAGAAGAAGCCCGTCGGCGGCGTGCAGACCAGCTGTTTGACGCGGTCGCAGACGAAGACGAGTTCATGACCGAAAAGCGCCATGCGGAGGCCTCGCAAAGCTATACCGCTGCAATAACCCAGCGCATTATTATGAATTGGAGCCGGCCGCCCAGTGCCCGTAATGGCATGCAGTGTACGCTCAGTATCCAACTGGTGCCTACCGGCCGGGTGATCGACGTGAAGGTGTTGCAGTCCAGCGGCAACGCAGCGTTCGACCGCGCGGCCGAGCAGGCAGTAAAAAAAGCCGAGCGCTTCCCGGAGTTGGTGGGCATGGACCCGCAGCTGTTCGAGAAGAGTTTCAGACAATTGAATTTAGTATTTAGGCCGGAGGATCTGCGGCAGTGAAAAAATTGCTGATGTTGGTGGCCGCACTGGTGTTCAGTGCGGGGTCATACGCGAACCTGACCATTGAGATTACCCAGGGCATGGACAATCCCACCGTGATTGCCATTGTGCCCTTTGGTTATAACGGGTCGGCGCGCTTAACCGAGGATATTCCCGGTATTGTACGGGCGGATTTAACGCTCTCCGGTCAGTTCCGGCCGGTGCCGGTAAAAGACATGCTGGCATTTCCGCGTTCTGAAGCGGAAGTGATTTACCGCGACTGGCGCATCCTGGGCTCTGAATACCTGGTGACCGGTAATATAGAAGAGTCTGCCGGGCGCTACACCGTGACCTTTGGACTGTTCGATATATTGGGGCAGCGCAGAATCTGGCAGCGTACTGTTGCCGGCAGCGAAGCTCAGCTGCGCGATCTGGCCCACTTCATCAGTGATGCGGTGTACGAGCAGATAACGGGTATCCGCGGCGCCTTTTCTACTCAGGTGCTTTACGTTGAGGCGTTTCAGCAAGGCAAGCCGACGGACCGCTTCAACTTGATGCTGGCAGATTCGGATGGTGCTCGGCCCCGGTTGGTTTTGCCGTCCAAACACCCGATCATGTCGCCCACCTGGTCACCCGACGGAAAGCGCATTGCTTACGTTTCATTTGAGACTGGCCGGGCGGCGGTTTTCGTTCAGGAGTTGGCAACGGGTCGACGGGAACAGGTCACCAACTTTAAGGGCCTGAACGGTGCACCATCGTTCTCACCGGATGGTGGCCGGTTGGCATTTGTGTTGTCGAAAGATGGCAATCCGGAGATCTACACGCTGCATCTGGGTACCCGCCAACTTACACGCGTCACACAACATTTTGCCATCGATACCGAGCCAAGTTGGACGCCGGATGGAAAAGCACTGGTTTTTACCTCTAATCGCGGCGGAAAACCACAAATTTACAAAGTAACACTTGCAAGTGGCATGGTAGAACGCTTAACCTTTGCCGGCGATTACAACGCCAGGGCGCGTGTTTCCCCTGATGGAAAGAGTTTGGTCATGGTCCACCGTTCAAACGGTGTTTTCCATATCGCTACTCAAGACATTCAAAGTGGTGATCTGCGAATTCTCACAGAGACCTACTTGGACGAGTCGCCAAGCATTGCCCCTAACGGAGCCTTGCTGATGTACGCGACCCGATATCAGGGCAAGGGCATTTTGGCTGCTGTGTCTCTTGATGCCGGTGTGAAGTTCCGGTTGCCGTCCAAACAGGGAGATGTGAGAGAGCCTGCTTGGTCACCCTTTTTCGACTAACACTCAAATCCAAAGTGGAGTGAGATATGACTTTTCAAACAATCAAGCGTGGTATGGGTCTGGCAATGGTTCTGGCGTTCCTCGCCGGTTGTAGCTCTAGCTCAAATACCAAAGATGACGCCAATGCTAACGCCCAGCCAGTAGAGCAGGCGCCAGTGCAGGAAGTAGTTGAGCAACAGCCAGTTGAAGTACTGCAAACTGTGTTCTACTTCGACTTCGACGACTCTGCCCTGAAGCCCGGTGCCCGTGCCGAGCTGACCAAGCACGCCATGCGCTTGAAGGAAACCCCACGTAGCGTACGCATCGAAGGTCACACCGACGAGCGCGGTTCACGTGAATACAACATGGCGCTGGGTGAGCGTCGTGCCAACGCTGTACGTGACTTCCTGGTACTCCAGGGCGTTGACGCCTCACTGCTGGAAGTTGTGAGCTACGGCGAAGAGCGTCCTCAGGCCATGGGCAGCAACGAGTCTGCATGGTCCCAGAACCGTCGCGCCGAAGTTAAATAAGCGCACAGTTCTACCGAGAAGGCCGGCTTATGCCGGCCTTTTTGCATTTTGGGGTGGCAAACGGCTATATTGCCGGACTGAAAGTCCGGTAGTAGAGAAGATGCTATGAAACCCTTATCCCTGTCCTTGATTTCCATGCTCCTGCTGGCGCCGTCCGCCCTGGCCCAGGTCCAGGTGGTGGAGTCACGCCCGACGGCGCAAGCACAAACCACCACCGCGACCCCTGTGGTGCCCGCGTCCACTCAACAAGCGGATATGTTCTACCGACTCCAGGCATTACAGCAGGAAATGCTGGAGCTGCGTGGGTTGGTGGAAGAGCAGGCCTATGAGATCAACCGGCTGAAGCAGCAGCGCCACGATGACTATATGGACCTGGATCGGCGCATCAGCGCGCTCTCGGGTGCAGCGCCGGCAACTACGTCTGCCGCAGCCGGCACCAGTCCTGTGGGTGCGGGTGATGATGGTTCGGCGTACAAGGCAGCCTATGCGCATTTGCGCAACCGGGACCTGACCGCGGCGATCAAAGGCTTTACCGACTACCTCAATCAATACCCCAAAGGGCAGTATGCGGCCAACAGCCAGTATTGGTTGGGAGAGATCTACCTGGTGGAAGGCAAGGCCGAACAGGCCAAGCAGTGGTTTGAACGGGTAGTGAAGGAGTTTCCAACAGATCGCAAGGCGCCCGACGCCAAATACAAGCTGGGCACGGTGTTGTTCCAGTTGGGCGACAAGGCGCGCGCCAAGCAATTGTTGCAGCAGGTGGCGGATTCCAAAGCCGATGCGGCCCGTCTGGCGCGCGACTTTTTAGCCGCCAATTACTGATCCGGCTCGCATCTGCGGTGGTGTTTGGGTATCATCGCGCGCTTTTTGACCAGTGCCCCGGCCATGACAGATCTGAATCTGAAAATTACTGAAATCTTCCTCTCGCTGCAGGGGGAATCGCGCACCATCGGGCTGCCGACTGTCTTCGTGCGGCTGACGGGCTGCCCCCTGCGTTGCCAGTATTGCGATTCTGCCTATGCCTTTCACGGCGGTGAGCGGCAGACGCTGGCACAGATTCTTGACCGTGTGGCCGAATTCAACTGTCGCCAGGTGTGCGTGACCGGCGGCGAGCCGCTGGCGCAGGCCAATTGCCATGCATTGCTCACCGCGCTGTGTGACCGCGGTTATGAGGTTTCGCTGGAAACCAGTGGAGCACTGGATGTGGGGCAGGTGGATGCGCGTGTGAGCCGGGTGGTAGACCTGAAAACGCCGGGTTCGCAGGAGTCCCACCGCAATCGCTGGGAGAACCTGCCTCTGCTGACCCGCCACGATCAGATCAAGTTCGTGATCTGTGACCGCAAGGATTTTGACTGGGCTTGTTTCAAGGTCAATGAACACCGGTTGCTGGAACAGGTGGGCGATGTACTGTTTTCGCCTTCTTTCGGGCAGGTCAGCCCGCGCGACTTGGCGGATTGGGTGGTGGACTGCGGATTGCCTGTGAGGTTTCAATTGCAGCTGCACAAATTGCTGTGGGGTGATGAGCCTGGCCGTTAAGCGCAACGCCGTCTTTTGCCCACTGTCTGTTGCGGGCCTGTTGCTGTGTCTCTGTTTTTTGTGTGCGCCCGTGTCAGCAGACCAGCCGGCGCCGCATTTGCCATTGGTCGTTACACCGCTGGTCGAACCCTGGGGTTTTATTGATGCCGCCGGCGCACCCCAGGGCTTGCTGGTCAGGTTTCAGCGGGAGTTGTTTCAGCGAGCGGGCCTCCGCTACGAACAGCGAATGCGCCCCTACCCACGCGTGATCCACGATCTGTCAATCGGACGGGGGGACTTTGGGGTTATGTTCAGCAGCCCTCAGGCGGATGCGGTCGGTCGCTCCCTGGGTGCGGTGGTGACTATGCGGGTACTGCTGGTATCACGGGTACAACCGGAGACGATCCAGGGGCTGAATGATCTCGCCGGCCTCCGGGTGGGCTATGTCAGGGGGTCGAAATACGGCCCTTTGTTCGATAACAATCCGACGTTTGAACGCATTCCGGTCAACAGCGCCGAGCAGGGCCTGCGCATGCTGATGACCCACCGGCTTGATGCCATGGCCTCGACCGAACAGGCGCTGATTTACGCATCGGTCATTACCGGCATACCCACCGGACATTTACAGGTGGCGTTTGAGTTGGGTAAAGCGCGCGCGGATTTTTATGTCAGCCATTCGAACACGCAGGTTCAGTGGCATCAGTCGCTGCAGCAAACGCTGGCCGCCATGGCGCAGGATGGCAGTTTGCGCCGGCTGTTTTACCAACATGATTTATGGCCCCAGGCACAATATTGTTTTGCTGGTGGTCGTTGTTTACGCGCGGATGACCCGGTTGCCGTGCAGAAGGAGCCTGATGATGACTAAACCTCGTGCTGTTGTATTGGTGTCGGGTGGATTGGATTCCACCACGGTAGTCGCCATGGCGCAGGCCCAGGGCTTTGAGGTGTATGCCCTGAGTTTTGATTATGGTCAGCGCCATCGCGCCGAGCTGATTGCCGCCGAACGCACGGCGCTCAGCCTTGGGGTGGCGGAGCACAAAGTGGTGTCGCTCGATCTCCGCGCCATTGGTGGATCGGCATTGACCGATAGCAGCATTGCTGTACCGGAAACCGAGTCCGAGGGCATTCCGGTGACCTATGTGCCGGCGCGCAATACCGTGTTTCTGTCGATTGCATTGGGATGGGCAGAGGTATTGGATAGCCAGGCGATCTTTGTGGGCGTGAATGCGGTGGACTATTCCGGTTATCCGGATTGCCGGCCGGCGTTCATCGAAGCCTTCGAAACCATGGCCAACCTGGCCACTAAAGCCGGCGTGGAAGGCCGGCGCCTGCGCATTCACACGCCGCTGATCGATATGAGCAAAGCAGATATTGTGCGTAGGGGTAGTGAGCTGGGTGTCGATTACAGTCAGACTGTGTCCTGTTATCAGGCCACCGATGAGGGCCTTGCCTGCGGTCGCTGTGACAGTTGCCGGTTGCGCCGGGCGGGTTTTGAGGCGGCGGGTCTGGCTGATCCTACCCGCTATATTTAGGTGCCTGGGCCGGCCCTTAAAAAACCTTAATAAGCGCTTGTCTTTTCTAATTAAATCAGTACTATATGCGCCTCCTTGAGGGGGTCGTTAGCTCAGTCGGTAGAGCAGTTGGCTTTTAACCAATTGGTCGCGCGTTCGAGTCGCGCACGACCCACCACTTATTCAGGTAACCAGCCCAGGCATTAGCGGCGGTTGGTTGTCACCCCAATATGGGTCGTTAGCTCAGTCGGTAGAGCAGTTGGCTTTTAACCAATTGGTCGCGCGTTCGAGTCGCGCACGACCCACCATATTACACAAAGCCGCCTTCTGGGCGGCTTTGTTGTTTCTGCCTGTCACTCCCGGTTACTGTGCACCCCGGAACCTGTGGTAGAATCCGGCGGCTAGATGTACGTCGAGATTATTATGCAAGAGCAGTCTACTTCCCGCGATGCCCGCCAGATAGTGCAGGACCACCTGAACACGGTCAAAGCGCCGCTCAGCGATGCCGAGTTGGCCCAGGCCAAGGCACGCGTAAAAGCCTTGTTGGAGCGGGAAAATGCCGTATTGGTTGCCCATTACTACACCGATCCGCTGATACAGGCGCTGGCCGAAGAAACCGGCGGATGCGTATCCGATTCGCTGGAAATGGCGCGTTTTGGTGCCCAGCATTCCGCCTCCACGCTGTTGGTGGCCGGGGTGAAATTCATGGGCGAGACCGCCAAGATTCTCACGCCCAACAAGCGTGTTCTGATGCCCACACTCGAGGCCACCTGTTCGCTGGATATCGGCTGCCCGGCGGACGAATTCAGCGCGTTCTGCGATGCTCATCCTGATCGTACCGTGGTGGTGTATGCCAATACCTCGGCCGCGGTAAAGGCCAGAGCCGACTGGGTGGTCACCTCCAGTATTGCGCTCGACGTGGTGGATTACCTCGATGCCCAGGGCCAGAAAATTATCTGGGCGCCCGACAAGCATCTCGGCAATTACGTGCAGAAGCAAACCGGCGCAGACATGTTGCTGTGGGACGGCGCCTGTATCGTGCACGAAGAATTCAAAGCCCAGGGCGTGGAAACACTCAAGCAGACACACCCCGATGCCGCTGTGCTGGTTCATCCCGAGTCACCCGAATCGGTGGTGGCACTGGCGGATGTGGTGGGGTCCACGTCGCAGCTGATCAAGGCTGCCCAGACCTTACCCAACCGCGTATTTATTGTCGCCACCGATCAGGGCATCTTTTACAAGATGCAGCAGCTGTGTCCGGACAAAACCTTCTACATTGCGCCCACTGCCGGCTCGGGTGCAACCTGCCGTAGCTGCGCCAATTGTCCGTGGATGGCAATGAATGCACTCGACAATATGGCGGCCACGCTCGAGTCGGGCGCCAATGAAATTTTTGTTGATAAAGCCCTTGGCGAACGCGCCATGGTGCCGCTTAACCGCATGCTGAATTTTAAAAATAAACCGATTATTATTTTAAGCCCGGGTACACGGGCACCCGTACGGAGTGGAGTCATGTTTCAAGGTAGTATGGTCGCGTTGGTGACCCCGATGCACAGCAATGGCGATGTGGATTGGGATGCGCTGCGCAAGCTGGTGGATTGGCATATTGCCGAAGGTACCCATGCCATCGTGGCGGTGGGCACCACCGGTGAGTCGGCCACATTGAATGTGAAAGAGCATTCGGAAGTCATTACCCAGGTGGTGAAACAGGTCGCGGGCCGGGTGCCGGTCATCGCCGGTACGGGCGCCAATTCCACCTCCGAAGCGGTGGAGCTGACCAAGCATGCCAAGGCCGCGGGCGCAGATGCCTGCCTGCTGGTAACGCCTTATTACAACAAGCCTACGCAGGAAGGTTTGTACCGCCATTTCATGCACCTGGCCGATGCAGTTGATATTCCCCAGATTCTGTACAATGTGCCTGGACGTACGGGTGTGGATATGTTGCCTGAAACCGTCCTACGGTTAGCTGGCCACAAAAATATCATTGGTATTAAAGAGGCTACCGGTGATCTGGTGCGGGCGCGGCAGATCATTGACGCGGCACCCGCCGATTTCCTGGTGTATTCAGGCGACGATGAAACCGCGGTTGAGCTGATGCTCATGGGCGGCAAGGGCGATATCAGTGTCACCGCCAATGTTGCACCGGCACTGGTTGCGCGCATGTGTGCGCTGGCGATAGAGGGTCAGGCCGAAGAAGCCCGGGCCATCAACGAGCAGCTGATGCCGCTGCACAGCGCCATGTTTGTGGAATCCAACCCGATTCCGGTGAAGTGGGCCGTGGCCCGTCTCGGACTGATGCCCGACGGTATCCGTTTGCCGATGACACCACTGTCAGAGCAATACCACCAGCGCGTTGCCGAGGCTATGCAATCGGCCGGTGTGCTGTAAAAACGATAATCAGAAGTATTCGGACCATTATGCGCTTTGTAAAATTGTTTACCTGTGTTTCAGCTTCAACTCTGGCCGCTGCCTGCAGTTGGATGGGCAATGACTTCCGCGATCGCGGCAATGATTACCTGCATGCTGAACCCATTCGCCCCATAGTGGTTCCTTCCAAATTCAAAGCTCATGAATTGTCTGAGCTTTATGTGGTGCCCACACTGCAAACGGACGGGTTTGATCTCACCGAAGAGTTTGAGACGCCCCGGCCCGATCCGCTCAATACCACTAATCTTCAGGAAAGCGTAAAAATCCAGAAGCTGGGCCAGCGCCGCTGGATTCTGGTGAGCTCGCCGCCCGCCGAAGTGTGGCCACGCATCCGGAACTTTATGGCCCAGAACAACGTGCCGGTAGTGGATGCCGACGCATCGGTCGGCACCATGGATTCGGCATGGCTGCAATTCAAAGATTCGCCTGAGACCCGCGATCGCTACCGCATTTTTGTAGAACAGGGCGTGCAGCCCGAGTCCACTGAAGTCCACATCCGACACCTGTCGATTCCCGCCACTGAAGCACCGGAGCAGACAGTTGCCTGGCCTGAATTGTCGGCCAACCCGGAACGGGAAGCCTGGA
Source organism: Simiduia agarivorans SA1 = DSM 21679 (assembly GCF_000305785.2). Classification (NCBI taxonomy): domain Bacteria; kingdom Pseudomonadati; phylum Pseudomonadota; class Gammaproteobacteria; order Cellvibrionales; family Cellvibrionaceae; genus Simiduia; species Simiduia agarivorans. The sequence continues at coordinate 4,213,870 of NC_018868.3, forward strand.
TGCTGGACGAGCTGGCTACCACCCTGGCCAGTGAGGCCAGTACCGGTTCGGCGTCTTTGCTGGCGCAGGGCATTGGCGGCGGCCCGAAAATTTCTGTCAAAAACGTCAATGGCGAACCGGTGTTGCGGATGGCGCTGTCCTACGAACGGGCCCGTGCCACTATCGCGCACGCCTTGCGCAGTGAAGGGTTTACGACCTTTGACGACGATATCGATCTGGGCATTTTTTACGTGGGCTATGAAAAACCCATCGACCCGGAAGAGGGCAGCTGGTTCAGTGACTGGTTTGGGGGTGCGTCCGAAGCTGTAGTGCCCACCACGCCCTATACGCTGAAAGAATTGCTGAGCAATTTACAGCTGGAAGACACACCGGCAAACCGGGCCATCTTCAACAGCCTGGAAGGCTTGAGCCGCGGCAAAAAGCTCACGGATGTACCCGGTTATCTGGTGGTGGTCCGCGGTGAGGACGATGCGCTGGATATCCGCATTCGCGACGGCTACGGCAACCGGTTGAATAATCGACTGGCCAAAGAAAAGCTCAATATCATCCGCCGGAATCTGATCTGATGCGCTTTGCCTCCCTTGGCAGTGGCAGCAAGGGCAATGGCACGCTGGTTGAGTTTGACGACGCGCTGTTATTGATTGATTGCGGCTTTTCTGCCCGGGAGGCAACCCAGCGCATGCAGCGTTTGGGGCGCACGCCGGACCAACTGACCGCCATTCTGGTTACCCATGAACACGGCGATCATATCCGCGGCGTGCCGGCGTTGGCGCGTAAGCACAAATTACCCGTGTACATGACACCCGGCACGCTGAAAGCGAAAGATCTGGGTGAGTTACCGGATTTGAATCTGATCGAAGGTTATCGCCCCTTTGATTTGGGGCCCTTTGCCGTGACACCCATCGCGGTGCCGCACGATGCCCGCGAGCCCGCCCAATTCGTTCTGAGTGCGGGCGGCAATCGACTCGGTATTCTTACCGACCTCGGCATGATCACCGCCCACGTGCAGGATGCCTACCAGCAGTGTGATGCGCTGGTCCTGGAAGCCAACCACGATCCGGTCATGCTGGCCTACGGTAATTATCCTCAGTCCCTCAAGCAACGCGTGGGAGGCCCTTGGGGTCATCTGAGTAATCAGCAGTCGGCGGGTTTTCTTGAGCACTTCGATGTGGCAAGGCTTGAACAGTTAGTCATCGCTCACATCTCACAGCAGAATAACACCCTGGATGCCGCCAAACTGGCGTTAGCTGACGTCACCGAAGGGGTGAATCAGATGCTGTATGCCTGTCAGGACGAGGGATTCGACTGGCTGTCTGTGGGCTGAAGCCCCCTGTCTTTTCCTGTTATTAATAACATGCGTTTATTAATAGCTCAAAATTATTAACTTTCAAACAGCTGTTTTATTTGCCAGAATTGGATCTTTCCCTATTACAAAGAGAGAGTCCGTCATGAGTCAGCGTGAAGTGGTGGTATTGAGCGGTGTGCGCACTGCGATTGGAACCTTTGGTGGCAGTCTGAAGGATGTGCCGCCAACCGACCTGGCAGGCCTTGTGGTTGCCGAAGCCGTTAAACGTGCCGGCGTAGCACCGGCATCTGTAGGGCATTGCGTGATCGGCAATGTGACCCATTCGGACCGTCGCGACATGTACATGAGCCGGGTCGCCGCGCTCAAGGGTGGCTTGCCCGAAACCACACCCGCGGTCACCGTCAACCGCTTGTGCGGCTCTGGCCTGCAGGCGTTTGTCTCGGCCGCACAATTGATTTTACTGGGCGATGCGGACGTGACCGTTACCGGTGGTGCGGAAAGCATGAGCCGTGTGCCATATTGGCTGCCGCAGGCACGCTTTGGCGCGCGCATGGGCGACGGTGCCATGGTCGATGCCATGACCGGCGCGCTGACCTGTCCGATCAACGATGTGCACATGGGTATCACCGCAGAAAACGTGGCGGAAAAGTGGGGCATTACCCGCGAGCAACAAGATGCATTGGCGGTGGAATCCCATCAGCGCGCGGCCAAAGCCACGGCCGAAGGCCGCTTCAAATCCCAGATCCTGCCCGTTGAAATCAAAACCCGCAAAGGCGTGGTGACCTTTGACCAGGATGAGCATGTGCGCGCAGATGCCAGTCTGGAATCCATGGCCAAGTTGCGCCCAGTGTTCAAAAAAGATGGCACCGTCACCGCGGGCAATGCCTCTGGCCTGAATGATGCCGCTGCCGCCATGGTATTGATGGAGCGCAGTGCGGCCGAAGCGCAAGGGCTCAAGCCGCTGGCGCGGTTGGTTGGCTACAGCTTTGCCGGCGTCGAACCTGAATACATGGGCATTGGTCCGGTGCCTGCCGTCAAGCAGCTGCTGGCCAAGCACCAGCTGAATGTCGCGGATATCGATGTCTGGGAAGTCAACGAAGCTTTTGCAGCCCAGGCGCTGGCGGTGGCAAAAGATCTGGAAATTCCCGCTGACAAACTCAACGCCAACGGCTCAGGTATTTCGCTTGGTCACCCCATCGGCGCAACCGGTGCGGTCATTACGGTCAAAGCATTGTATGAGCTTGAGCGGGTGCAGGGGAAATATGCCGTGGTCACCATGTGTATTGGTGGTGGCCAGGGAATTGCGGCGCTGTTCGAGCGCATGTAAGGCAGAGCCACCAGCGCGTCAGCGCTGGTGGCATTCTTTCGGAAACGTGAGTTGTAAATTGATCACGCATTTCATCCGATAAGCCGTTGTGGCTACTTCCCTATTCTTTCCTAAGCGGTACTTTTTATAATCATTCTTTTGTTGGTTTTTTGTGTCAGCGTTATCGCGTGGCACTCGGATTGCTTTATCCGTAGTGCCCGGCGCTTTTGCCGGGACAGTGTAAAACTTTCCAACAAAAGGTAATTGAAATGAAAAGGACACTAGCAGGATCGCTAATGCTGACCGCAGGGATGCTGATGACCAGCGCCGCGCAGGCACTGGTGGTAACAGACGTTGCCGACGGCCAGACACTCGCAAACAATATTCTCGGTTCGGGTATTTCCATCTCCAATGTGAGCTACCAGGGCAGTGCAACATCGTCGGGAACTTTTACAGGTGGGCTGGCCTCGGGTCTCGGATTTGATACTGGGGTGCTACTTACCACCGGTGCTGCGCAAAACGCCGTGGGCCCCAATAATGAAACCGGAAAGTCCACAAACTTTGGTGGTGCTGGCGACTCAGATCTGACCGCGTTGTCCGGCTACTCCACCAACGACGCTACGGTTTTGTCATTCGATTTTGAATTTGATGGCGGCCTCGGTGGCGACCTGTTCTTCAATATTGTGTTTGCCTCCGAAGAGTACAATGAATTTGTCGGGACGCAATTCAATGACGTTTTCGGTCTGTTTGTCGATGGCAATAACGTGGCGAAATTACCCAATGGCGATCCCTTGTCGATCAATACCGTCAACAACAATGTGAACTCTGACAGCTACATCGACAACGAAACCGGATCTTACGATATCCAGTACGATGGTTTTACCAAATCCATTGGCATTAAAGTGCTGGGCTTGTCGGCCGGTTTGCATAGCATGAAATTTGCCATCGCCGATGGTTCCGATTTCATTCTGGATTCCGGTATTTTCATCCAGGCCAGCTCCTTTTCTGATACACCCGTCGGCGTCCCCGAGCCAGGCCCCTTATTGCTCTTGTCCATCGGCCTGCTGGGCCTGGGCGCTGCACGTCAAAGATTGAACCGTCAGTGATCTGCTGTCATTGACACCCCTTCAGCCCGGTTTTTGCCGGGCTTTTTTTTGCCGGCATGTTCGCCGCTCCCGGGCGTCCTGCCCAATGGTTCTTGTTGATTTCGGCAGTGAGTTTGAGCACGCCGACCGAAGTGTCGGACCATCGAAGTGTCGGACCGTTGCATCCATGGCCGCCGCTCTCGGGCGTCCTGCCCTTCGCGGCATTCGTACTCCTTTACATCATAAAAAAGGCAGCCCGAGGGCTGCCGTAGGCGGAAATCATCATTTGGGCATCTGCCCTGGAGACGATTGGGGTTAAAAACTCATTTCCGGTACCACGTCGGGCACCACCAACTCACCGGCGGTGAGTTTGATAATTTCATCGACGCTCACACCGGGCGCGCGTTCTTTGAGCCAGAATTTGTTGTCGGCAATTTCAATGTAAGCCAGATCCGTCACCACTTTTTTGATACAGCCGGCACCGGTCAGGGGCAGGGTGCATTCGGTCAGCAATTTGGATTCGCCGTGCTTGCTGGCGTGGGTCATGGTGACGATGATGTTGTCTGCGCCGGCCACCAGGTCCATGGCGCCGCCCATGCCTTTCACCAACTTGCCGGGAATCATCCAGCTGGCGATATTGCCCTGTACATCCACTTCAAACGCGCCCAGGACGGTCAGGTCCACATGGCCGCCGCGGATCATGGCGAAGGATTCGGCGCTGTTGAAAATGGACGCCCCCTTAATGGTGGTGACAGTTTGCTTGCCGGCGTTAATCAGATCGGCATCCACCTGATCATCGGTGGGGAAGGGCCCCATGCCGAGCAGGCCGTTTTCAGACTGCAGCATCACTTCCATGCCTTCGGGCACATAGTTTGCAACCAGCGTGGGAATGCCGATACCCAGGTTTACGTAGTAGCCGTCTTTGAGTTCGCGCGCGACGCGTTGGGCGAGTTGTTCACGGGAAAGTGCCATGGTTTTTCTCCTTATGCCTTGCGCACGGTGCGTTGTTCAATGCGTTTTTCGAACTGGCCTTTAATGACCCGGTCCACATAAATGCCGGGCGTGTGAATCTGGGTGGGGTCCAGTTCGCCGGGCTCTACAATTTCTTCTACTTCCACAACGGTGATTTTGCCGGCAGTGGCCGCAAGCGGATTGAAATTCTGTGCGGTGTGGCGATACACCAGATTGCCGTAGCGATCGGCTTTCCAGGCTTTAACGATGGCGAAGTCGCCGGTAATGGATTCTTCCAGAATGTAATTGCGGCCATTGAACTCGCGCACTTCTTTGCCTTCACCCACGGGCGTGCCGTAGCCGGTGGCGGTATAAAAGGCGGGGATGCCGGCGCCACCGGCGCGCATTTTTTCCGCCAGTGTGCCTTGCGGTGTCAGCTCTACTTCCAGCTCGCCGGCGAGCAGTTGTTTTTCAAACAGCGCATTTTCGCCCACATAGGACGACACCATTTTTTGATTTGTTTGTCTTCCAGCAAAATGCCGAGGCCAAAGCCATCCACGCCGCAATTGTTGGACACCACGGTCAGGCCTTTGACGCCGGATTTTTTAATCTGCGCAATCAGGTTTTCCGGAATGCCGCACAAGCCGAAGCCGCCTGCGATGATGGTCATATTATCGGTGAGCCCGGCCATTGCCTGTTCGTAGGACTCAACCACTTTATTAAAGCCGCTCATGCCATGCTCCTGTGGGGTGAGGGTGGTTTTGACACCAGTGTAGACCGGTGAGTCAGTAGATTTTGTTACTGTGAAGGTTTAGTATAGATTTATCCAGTTTAATTGTTTTACTGATTGATAAGTTAATTAAATGAAGTGGTCGGGCTGATATCCGATCAATTCACCAGGCCCGCCCATGCCCCGTAATGTCACCCCAAAACAACTGCGTGCCTTTCTCGCCGTGGCCCGCACCCAGAGCTTTGCCGAAGCCGCAGCCCAGGTACACCTGAGCCAACCAGCGCTCAGCATCGCCATGAAAAATCTGGAGGCCGAGCTGGGTGGGGCGTTGTTTGCCCGCTCCACCCGGGCGGTCAGCCTGACGCCGGAAGGGGCGGAGTTGTTGCCGAAAGTCAGCCAGTTGCTGGCCGATTGGGATTCGGTACTGTCGGATGCCCACCAGCAATTCGCTATGCAGCGGGGCCGGCTTACCATTGCCGCGATGCCGTCCTTTGCCAATACTGCTTTGCCGGCGCTGTTGGCTAAATTCCGTGAGCAGTACCCGAGTGTGACCATCCGGGTGCAGGAAGTGATTGCCGAACAGTTGGTAGAACAGGTGAAAGGCGGGCGTATCGAGTTGGGTATTTCTTTCGATCCGGGCAATCAGCCCGATCTGGCGTTTACCCCTTTGTTCACCGATCATTTCGTCGCGGTATTGCCGGCCGATCATGCGTTGGCCGGGCGCAAACGCCTGCCCTGGTCGGCGCTGTGTGAAGCGCCGTTTATTGCGTTGCAACGGCCCTCCAGTCTGCGTGGATTAATCGATCGCCATTTGCAGGAGCAGGGGCTCACGCTGAATGTGGAACTGGAATCCAACCAGCTCGCCACTATCGGTCGCATGGTGGCCACCGGGCTCGGCATCAGTGCGGTGCCGCAGCTGTGTGAGCAATCCATGCTGGAGTTGGGGCTCAGTTGCGTGCCCCTATATAAACCTAATATTGAACGGCAGGTGGGCATTATTACCCATGCCCGCAGGCCACGTTCCCAGGCTGCCAGCGCCATGATGGCGCTGCTCGCCCATCACTACACACCAATCAGGTGATTCTGACCTTATGAGTGCCAATATTTTTTCTACCTTTGAATCTGTGTTGCTCGACGATCCGGGCCGATCGGTCGCACTGTTGGATGACGGACGCGATATCAGCCGCCAGCAACTGCTCGACTGGTCGGCGCAGATTGCCCAACTGTTTCATCTGAGCGGCCTGGAGCCAGGCGACCGGGTCACGGTGCAGATTGATAAGAGCATTGAGGGCGTGGCGCTCTATCTCGCCTGCTTGCGTGCGGGGCTGGTTTACCACCCGCTGAATACCGCCTACCAGCCGGCGGAGCTGCGCTATTTTATTGATAATGCCGAACCTGCGGCGGTGGTGTTTTCCGGGCCCTACGAGGAAAACCTGCAGTCTATTGCGGAGGATGCCGGCATCAGTCTGTGTTGGCGTCTGGACGGCGATGGCAGCGGCAGTCTGATGCAGCAGGCGGGTAAACAATCGCTCGATTTCGATACCGTGGCGCGCGCGCCCGACGATCTGGCCGCGTTGCTGTATTCCTCCGGCACCACCGGCCGGCCCAAGGGCATCATGCTGAGCCATGGCAATATGGCGGCCAGCGCCCATGCTTTGCACAAGGCCTGGGCCTTCAGCCGCGATGATGTCTTGTTGCACATGTTGCCGGTATTTCACGTGCACGGTTTGTTTGTGGCCATCCATTGCGTACTGATGAGCGGCGCGCGGATGATTTTCCTGCCGAAATTCACACCCGAACTGGCGTTGAACTATTTGCCGCAATCCACGGTCATGATGGGCGTGCCCACCTATTATTCCCGCCTGCTGGATTCGGCCTTCAATCAATCCCATTGCGCCAACATGCGACTGTTTATTTCGGGTTCTGCGCCTCTGTTAATGGAGACTTTCCAGGCCTTCGAGCAGCGCACTGGCATGCGCATTCTGGAACGTTATGGCATGACCGAAACCAACATGAACAGCTCCAATCCGCTCAACGACGAACGTCGCGCCGGGACCGTGGGGCCGGCACTGCCCGGCACGGAAATCCGGGTGGTGGATGCAAAGGGCGTGGCCGTTGCCGCCGGTGAGGTGGGCGCGATTCAGGTGCGGGGTGCCAATGTGTTTTCCGGTTACTGGCGCCTGCCGGCCAAAACTGCAGAGGACTTTACCGCTGACGGGTTTTTCAATACCGGGGATCAGGGCACACTGTCTGCCGATGGCTATCTCAGCATTGTGGGGCGCGCCAAGGATATGGTGATCAGCGGCGGACTCAACGTCTACCCGAAAGAAATTGAATTGCTGATCGATGAGCAGCCGGGTGTGGTGGAAAGCGCGGTGATCGGTGTGCCTCATCCGGATTTTGGCGAAGCCGTGGTGGCGGTGATAGTGGGTGAGGCGGATATGGATCAGCTGCAGGCATTGCTCAAGCGGGAACTGGCCAATTTCAAACAACCGAAGAAGCTGATTGCCGTGGATAGTCTGCCGCGCAACACCATGGGCAAGGTCCAGAAAGCCGCACTCCGGCAGCGTTATGCCGATCTGTTCAAGCGCTGACGTAATCGGCGCATGGGTTGAGCGGGCTTAATCTATACTTCACCAATTATTGATTTTTCAGGGCTTGTGGCGCCGTCATAGTGGGCGCCATTGCCAGAGACAGATCCGGACACAGGGGAATTTCATGCTTACGTTAAAAAATCCAGCCTTGCTGCGCAGCCAATCCTATATCGATGGCCAGTGGATCGACGCCGATTCGGGTGAAACCGTGCCGGTCACCAACCCGTCTACCGGCGCTGTGATTACCAGCATTGCCAGCTGCGGCGCCGACGAAACCCGCCGCGCCATTGCCGCCGCCGACAAGGCCATGCCGGCCTGGCGGGCGAAATCCGCCAAAGAGCGCGCCAACATCCTGCGCAACTGGTACAACTTGGTGATGGCCAACCTGGATGATCTGTCGCTGATTCTTACCGCCGAACAGGGCAAGCCATTGGCCGAAGCCCGCGGTGAAATTATTTATGGCGCCAATTATCTCGAATGGTTTGCCGAAGAGGCGAAGCGCGTGTACGGCGACATTATACCCGCGCCCGCCGGTGATAAGCGCATCGTGGTGGTGAAGCAGCCCGTGGGCGTAGTGGCCTCCATCACGCCCTGGAACTTCCCCAACGCGATGATTACCCGCAAGGTGGCACCGGCACTGGCTGCAGGCTGTACCTTTGTGGGTAAGCCGGCCACCGAAACGCCGTTGTCTGCATTGGCGCTGGCGGTATTGGCCGAAGAGGCCGGCGTGCCGGCCGGTGTGTTCAACATGGTGTGTGGTAAAAGCTCGCGCGCCATCGGCGGCGAAATGACCAGTAACCCCATCGTGCGCAAACTGACGTTCACCGGTTCCACGCCCGTGGGCAAGGTGTTGATGGAGCAGTGCGCGGCCACCGTGAAAAAAACCTCCATGGAACTGGGCGGCAATGCACCGTTCATCGTGTTTGATGATGCGGATATTGATTCAGCCGTAGCCGGTGCTGTAGCCAGTAAATACCGCAACGCCGGCCAGACCTGTGTGTGCTCCAACCGCCTGTTGGTGCAGGAAGGTATTTATGATGCATTCGTGGCGAAACTGGCCGCAGCGGTGAAGCAATTGCCGCTGGGCGATGGCCAGGCACCGGACACCAAGGTGGGCCCGATGATTAACCAGAAGGCGGCCAATGACGTGGATGCCATGGTTAAAGATGCCGTTGAGAAAGGCGCGCAGGTGGCGCTGGGCGGCAAGTTCTCCAGCCTGGGTGCCTGCTTCTATGAACCCACCATCCTCACTCAGGTGAGTGATGACATGCGCGTGTTCCGCGAAGAAATTTTTGGCCCGGTCGCACCCGTGTTTAAATTCAAAGATGAAGCCGAAGCGATCGCCATGGCGAACGATACGGAGTTTGGTCTGGCGGCCTACTTTTACACCCGCGACATTGGCCGCGTATGGCGCGTGGGTGAAGCGTTGGAGTATGGCATCGTGGGGATTAATGAAGGCATCATTTCCAACGAGATGGCACCCTTTGGCGGCGTGAAGGAATCCGGCAGCGGCCGAGAAGGGTCCAAATACGGTATGGACGACTATCTGGAAATCAAATACATGTGCATGGGTGGTGTGGATAAATAACGCCTTTTGGCCGCTAAACCCCGCGACGGCAGGCCTTGCGCCTGCCGTTTTCGTTTCTGATGTTTTACTTCTATAAGTTGGCGCTATAAGAGAAAACCTGCATGTTTCGAATTGGTCTTTCGTGTCATAGGGCCGGCGGACTTCTCGCTTTATAATTCCTGCCTCTCAAGGACATAAAAATAATGGAGAAGAGGATGGACAGGTCTTATCTGCTCACCGGATTGGGGTACGCGATAGTCGGCTTGCTGCTGGGCATTCACATGGCCGCCAGCAAGAATCATGGGCAATTGGTAACTCATGCACATATCATGCTGGTGGGTTTTCTGCTGAGTTTTGTGTACGCGCTGTGTTACAAGCTGTGGCTGGGCTCCACAGGGCATTGGCTTGAAAAAGCCCAGTTCTATTTGTATCAACTGGCCACACCGGTGTTGTTGGTCAGCCTGTTTCTGCTTTATGGCCAGTTTGTCGCCATGGAGGTGCTGGACCCGATACTGGCCATTGCGTCTATCGCGGTATTGCTGTCGCTGGTCTGTCTGAAAGTTTTGGTCATCATGCGGGTTAAAAAATCACCAGCGGCAAGCTGAGATAATTGTGCGACGAGCCCACTGGGTACCGTCGCGAATTCATTCACAATAGGCGTCATCTCAACAGGGGGTGCCCTTTGATCGCGTGCGATAGTCATGATTATTTCGAAGCTGTCTGTGTGCGACGCTACCCGGTGACGCTGCATTTACGTGTTGGTGAAACGATTGAAGGCATCGCCATTGATCTGAAAACTGACCACGGCGTAGAGAGTATCTGTATCCGGGGTTCCACCGGCGAGTCCCGGTGGGTGGAGCTTACTCAGATTCGGCGGCTTCAGGCGCCTGCACTGAGCGGCGCAAATGCAATTGATATTTCCCTGCCATGAATAATCATCCCCACACCATGTTGGCCGAGTGGTACCCGCAGCGCGATTCACTGGCCTGGGTATTGGGCTCGGTGGTGGCCACGCGCGGCTCCAGTTACCGCAAAGTGGGTGCCATGATGCTGTTCAATGAGCTGGGTGGCATGTGCGGCCTGTTGAGTGGCGGCTGTGTGGAAAAATCCCTGTTCCGGCAGGTCAAACAAGTATTAAGTACCGGTCAGTCCCTGGCGACCCAGTTTGATGCCAGTGCCGAAGCCCAGATTGCCTGGCAAATGGGCTTGGGTTGCGGCGGCATCATTGATGTCCAACTCCAACTTGTGTGCAGTGCCAACGGCTATCAACAATTGGATCAGCTGTATCAATGGTTGCAGCGCCGGCGCGCGTGTTGGTACGGTATCCATCGCCGTGGGGGTGGCAATGTGTGTGGCGAGGCAGGCGCCGCGGGTGATGGGTACCTGTGGACGCCAATCAGGCCGCGTACCCATCTGGTGATATTCGGCGGCGGTGTTGATGCGGTGCCGCTGGTGCGTCTGGCCTGCGATATGGATTGGCAGGTGAGCGTGGTGGATGCACGCGCGAACCAGGCAGTTGATCCGGTTTTTTCCAGCCATTGTCAGCTGCTCCGGCTCCCGGCAGCCGACCCGCAGGTCGCCCGCCTGCTCAGCGGCGCGGATGCTGCGGTAGTCATGACCCACAATGTGTCGCTCGATGCGCAGGCGTTGAAAACGGCTTGTGCCGCACCGGTGGACTACATTGGATTGCTCGGGCCCGAACACCGCAAACAACGCGTGCTGGCGCAGGCCGGATTGAAACCGGACCAGCGCCTGTACGGCCCCATGGGACTGATGATCGGGGGTGACTTACCCGAGTCCATTGCCTTGTCCACGCTCGCACAATGCCATCAGGTGCTGGCGGCCGCAGGCGCGCGCCAGACCCTGCCCAGAGCGCAACGCGCATGACACTCTACGGCATTTTATTGGCGGCAGGCGAAGGCAGCCGGTTCGGGGCGACGCCCAAGTTGTTGGCACATTGCGGTGAGCGGCAGTTGTTGCGACACAGTCTGGACCGGCTGGAGGCGCTATTGCCAGATCGCGTCTCTGTGGTGCTGGGCGCGCGGGCAGATGCACTCTTGCCAGCCATTGGCGCCACGCCGCACACCGTTAACAGGCACTGGCATCACGGATTGAGCGCATCCATTCAATCCGGCCTCAGTGTCGTGCCTGCCGATGCGACGGCAGTATTGATCGCGTTGGGCGACCAGCCGGCGATTACCTACAGTGACTTTGAACGACTGGTGGACACCCACCGGCGCACCGGCCTGGCAGTGTGCGCAAGTTTTGCAGACACGTTAAGTGTGCCGGCCATTATTCCCAAACGGTTTTTTTCTGATCTGCAGGCGCTGCGAGGTGACGTGGGTGCCAGGGGGTTATTGCAACAATGGCAGTCCCGCGGTGAGTTAGTGGCCATGCCCATGCCGGCGGCGGCGCTCGACGTGGATACCCCGGCAGATCTGAACCACATCAACACACTGATACACCAATATGCCGACGTCAGTTAAATCAGGAGGACCGCGTGAGTAACATCACTGTCAACGGAAAAACCTACAGCACCGGGCAACAGGACCCGGCCATGCCACTGTTGTGGTTCCTGCGGGATATTCTGCACATGACCGGAACCAAGTTCGGTTGCGGCATGGGTCTGTGCGGTGCCTGTACCGTACACCTGAATGGCGACGCGGTGCGCGCCTGCCTGTTGCCGTTAAGCGCAGCGGCCGGTGGCAAAATTACCACGATTGAAGGTCTGTCTGCCGCTGGTGATCATCCATTGCAGCAAGCCTGGGCCGAACACAAAGTGCCCCAGTGCGGCTACTGCCAGGCTGGCCAGATTATGAATGCGGCGGCGCTCTTGTCGCGCAATGCATCACCCACCGATGCGGAAATTGATGCCGCCATGGCCGGTAATATCTGCCGCTGCGGAACCTATCCTCGCATTAAGGCGGCAATCACTTCGGCGGCAAAAAAATCCACCGCGGGCGTGCAGATGTTTGACCCGGCCGAACAGGGAGCAGTGTGATGGCGAAATTTATCAATCTGGACCGCCGCGATTTTCTGAAACTTTCCGGTGTGGCGGCTACCGGCCTGGTATTGCAGGCCAGCATCACGCAGGACGCTTTGGCGCAGACGATACCTGGCTCCGGAAAACTGGCCTTCAACGTGTGGGTAACCATTGGCACTGACGGCCGGGTGGGTATCATTGCCCATCGCTCGGAAATGGGGCAGGGCATTCGCACCGGCTTACCCCAGGTGGTGGCCGATGAGCTGGATGCCGACTGGCGCCAAGTGGATATCATTCAGGCCATCGGCGATGAAAAATACATCAATCAGGACACCGATGGTTCGCGCAGTGTGCGCACCTTTTACCAGACCATGCGTGAAATGGGTGCCAGCGCGCGCCATATGTTGATTGCGGCGGCGGCAAAGCAGTGGGGTGTGCCGGCAGCAGAGTGTGGCACGGAATTGCATAAGGTGGTGCACTCGCCGTCGGGACGCAGCGCGGGTTTTGGCGAGTTGGCTGTCGCGGCGGCCGCCATGCCAACGCCCGATGTGAAAAATCTTCAATTCAAATCCAAAGATCAATTCCGCTACATCGGCAAGCCGGTGCCGATTGTGGATATGGAAGTGATCGTCACCGGCAAGAGCCAGTTCGGTATCGATGTGATCCGGCCCGACATGGTCTACGCCAGTATTGAGCGAGCGCCGGTGTTGGGCAGTGACGTGGTTAAGGTAAACGACAGTGCGGCGCGCGCTGTGGCTGGCGTGTTGGCCGTAGAGGTGATCGGTTCCGCGGCATTGCCGCCGTCCTTTAACGTGAAGCCTGGCGTTGCAGTGATTGCCACCAATACCTGGGCTGCACGTGAAGCGCGCAAAAAATTAAACATCGAATGGTCCGATTCGCCGCATGCGGCGTTTGATTCGCATGCGTTTGTCGCCGAAACCCTGAAAGGTCAGTGGGGCGAACGTAAATCATTGGTCACTGTGGGCGAGCCGGAAACGCTGTTGGCCGCGTCAGATGCACGCCACACGGCCCGCTATTCGGTGCCTCACCTGGAACATGCCACGATGGAGCCGCCAGCCGCTGTGGCCGAAATCGCCGATGGCCACTGCACTGTGTGGGCTCCGGTGCAAAGTCCGGTGCGCACCCGCGATGTGGTGGCCGGTGCGATCGGGTTTGATAAAAGCAAGGTGACCGTCAATGTGACCCTGTTGGGCGGTGGGTTCGGGCGCAAATCCAAACCGGATTTTGCTGCCGAGGCGGCGCTGCTCGCGAAAAAAACCGGCCGGCCGGTAAAACTGACCTGGAGCCGCGAAGATGCCATTCAGCACGGTTACTATCATGCGCTGTCGGTGCAGGAATACACCGCCGCTGTGGATAAAAAAGGCTGGCCCGAAGCGCTCAAAGTCACCGTGGCGTCGCCGTCGATTATGTCAACGTTTGCTCCCGATCCGGGCTATATGGCCGACTGGGAAGTGGGGCAGGGACTCACCAATTTGCCGTGGCAGCTCAAAGGCTACCAATTGGATAACGCCAAGGCCGCAGCGCACACCCGCATCGGTTGGCTGCGGTCTGTTTATCACATCAACCATGCCTTCAGCGCCAACAGTTTTGCCGATGAACTGGCGCGGCTGGCCGACGTCGACCCCTTGGTGTACCAGCGCAAATTAATCGGCCCGGACCGCATCATCGGCAAGGCGGACGCGGAACATCCGTTCAGCACAGCGCGTCTGAAATCGGCACTCAATCGCGTGGCCAAATCCTGCGGCTGGCCCCAGAAAACGGCTACCAACGAAGGCTGGGGGTTGGCTGTGCACGGCAGTTTCCACAGTTATGTGGCGGTGGCCGCCAAGGTGGCGCTGGAGGGCAAGTCACTGCGCGTGACAGAGGTGCATATCGCCGCCGATTGCGGGCAACTGGTGAATCCCGACCGGGTCCACAGCCAGATGGAAGGCGCGGTTATTTTTGCATTGTCGCACGGGCTTTACGGTGACATCCGATTCGAACAGGGCCGGGTGGTGAACAGTAATTTCCACGACTACCCGTTGCTGCGCATGGATAAAAGTCCGCGCATTGTGGTGACGCTGATCGAGTCCGATGAGCGACCTACTGGCGTGGGCGAGCCGGGGGTGCCGCCGGTGATTCCCGCGGTGACCAACGCCATTGTGGATGCGGGTGGCCCGCGCATCCGGCAATTGCCAATTAACCGGCATCTGACGTGCTGACAGAGTACCGGCAGGCAAACCCGCAGTGCTGCCGGTTTGCTTGCCGGTTACTCGTAGGCGATGTATTCCACCGATGTGATAAAGCACAATTTGCGCGCATCGCCGGCGGGCACCCACACCTCATCGTCCAGCCGCTTGCCAAGCAGGGCTTTTGCTAAGGGCGAATCCATGCTGATTTTCGCCTGCTTCAGATCAAATTCGTCGGGCCCCACAATCTGGTAGCGGGCTTCGTTGCCGTCCTCATCCTCCAGCGTCACCCAGGCGCCAAAAAATACTTTTTCCCGGTCGTCCGGCAACCGGTCTACCACGGTCAGCTCATCCAAGCGTTTGCCGAGGTAGCGCACGCGCCGGTCTATTTCGCGCAAGCGTTTTTTACCGTAGATGTAGTCGCCATTTTCCGAGCGATCACCATTTTTGGCCGCGGCACTGACGGCTGCAGTTACTTCCGGCCGTTCGATTTTCCACAACTGGGTGAGCTCCTGCTGCAGTGCCCGCGCACCCGCCGGGGTGATGTAAGCGGAAGAGCGGGGAGAGGGGGGACGCCAGCGGCCCATGGGTTGTTCCTTGTGTGAGTCTCGGCGCTATTTTGCCACGGTGGCAAGGTATTAGGGCAGTCATGAATAACTGGTATGGTTTACATACCAATCTCATCTGGTATTATCGCCATACCAGTTGCAGGGGTCGAGATCCGGTCCCATGCCTTCCTTATCCCGAAACCGAGGTTTACATGAACATCACCGGCCAGTTGCTGATTGGCGCCACCGAAGAACCTGGCACCCAAAACCCGATTTTTGCCGTTAATCCGGCGACCGGCACGCGTTTGGAACCCGCCTTTTTGGGCGGTGACGAGGCCCAGGTGGAGAAAGCCTGTGCGTTGGCCGAGGCCGCTTTTGGCCCCTATCGCAATTTGCCAGCAGAAGCGCGGGCGCGCTTTCTGGAAACCTGTGCAGACAATGTTCTCGATTTGGGCGATGCGTTGGTTGAGCGCGCCATGGCTGAAACCGGTTTGCCCCGGGCGCGCATTGAGGGCGAGCGCTGGCGCACCGTTGGCCAGCTGCGGCTGTTCGCCCAGGTGGTGCGCGATGGGGACTATCAGGATGCTCGCATCGACCCGGCACTGCCGGATCGCGAACCTTTGCCGCGCCTGGATCACCGGTATCGGAAATTGGCACTGGGCCCGGTGGCGGTGTTTGGCGCCAGTAACTTCCCGCTCGCGTTTTCTGTTGCCGGCGGTGATACCGCCTCTGCCCTGGCGGCCGGTTGCCCGGTGATTGTGAAGGCCCACTCCTCACACCCGGGTACCGCCGAGCTTGTCGGTCGCGCGATTCAGGCGGCGGTGGCGAGCTGTGGTTTGCCTGAAGGGGTGTTTTCATTGCTGTTCGGTTCTGGGCGGCAGGTGGGCGCCTCATTAGTGGCGCACCCTGTCATCAAAGCGGTGGGCTTTACCGGCTCACAAGCGGGCGGTACCGCTCTCATGGCTATCGCCGCCAAGCGGCGCGAGCCAATTCCGGTGTATGCCGAAATGAGTTCAATTAATCCGGTGTTCTTGCTGCCCGAAGCCTTGGTCGAGCGTGCTGAAGCCATTGGTGAAGCGCATGTGGCGTCTATGCTCATGGGCGCGGGCCAGTTCTGTACCAGTCCCGGTTTGGTGATAGCCGTAAAAGGTGAGGGTCTGGACCGATATCTGGCAAGCGCTGCAGCGACACTGGAACAGGCGCCAAGCCAGACGATGTTGTCGCCCGGGATTCATGCCGCCTATCTGGATGGCGTGCAGCGTGTGTCAAGTGCAAAAGGTGTACAACCCGTTGCCCGTAGCCAGAGCGCCGAGGGCAGTTGCCAATGCCAGGGTGGGCTCTACAAAGTGGCGGCCAATGATTTCATCGGCAATGAACAGTTAGTGGAGGAGGTGTTCGGCTCGCTTTCTCTGGTGGTGGAGTGTGAAAATGCCGATCAGATGTTCGACGTTCTGGCACAGTTGGAAGGCCAGTTAACCGGCGCCATTCACGCAGCAGAAGGCGAAAACCCGGCATTGGTATCGCGTTTGATTGCTGCCCTCGAATTGAAGGTTGGCCGCATTATCTGGAATGGTTTTGGTACCGGTGTGGAAGTGTGTCATGCCATGGTGCACGGTGGCCCCTTCCCGGCCACCTCAGACAGCCGCACCACGTCTGTCGGCTCTGCCGCTATCGAGCGTTTCCTGCGACCGGTGTGTTACCAGAATATGCCGACGCAGTTTCTGCCATCGGCGCTGCGCTAAAAGCATGCTTTTATCAGCCTTTTGCCAAATCCGGCTTCTGGCCAATCAATTCTTCGCCGGCGGGTTTTTCCGGCAGGATATCCAGCAGATTTGAGAGCGTATGCTCGGCAAAACCGGCACCGGCTTCGGCGTAGTAGTTGAATACCACATCGGCCCCGGCCTGTTTCATGGCAATGCGTTCGTCTTCGTACTTGGCCACGGCGGCAACCTTGCCTTTGTAGCCGGAGTTGCGCAGCTGCTCTACTGCATCAATCATTTCTGATAGCGACGGCATGGTAAACATCACCAGTTTAAAGTCATGCACCGCCATGCCTTCCCAGAAGTCGGCATCCTCCGCGTCGCCGTAGATCACGCGTCGGCCGGCTTGCTGGTGTTGTGCCATTTTTTTCTTGTCGGTATCCACGCCACAGGCGCGCAGGTTGTATTGGGTCACCACTGTGTCATAGGCGCCGGAGCCCACGCGACCCATGCCGATAATCAGCACATCCACGTTACGGGTGAGGCACTGCGGGTCGTCATCGGTGGCGAGATCGGTTTCAAATTTCTTCAGGTTTTCCTTAAAGCGCGCGTAGAGTTGATGCGAGCGACCGTTGATGAGCGTGGAAAGGAAGAAAGAAATCGACACCGCAATGGCCAATGTGGCCATCCAGGCGTCCGACAGCCAACCTTGTTTGAGTGCCAGCGCGGCCACAATCAGGCCAAATTCACTGTATTGGGTCAGCGACAGGCCGGCCAGCATGGCGGTACGGGCGCGCATTTTGTAGCGCGACAGAATAAAGAAAAATGCCGCGCCTTTGAGTGGTAACAGCAGGCACAGCAGCAGGGCCATGCCGAGCATTTCGAGTGAGGGCTTTGCCGACAGACCAATCGAGAGGAAAAAACCGATCAGGAAAATATCCTTGAAGCTCATCATGGACTTGGACAACTCGCCGGCTTTTTTATCGCCGGCCAGCAACATGCCAAACACCAGCGCGCCCAGGTCGGCTTTCATGCCCACCAACTCAAACAGCGTGCTGCCGGACGCCGTCAGAATAATGCCGGCCAGGATCAGAATTTCATCGTGGCCCGAGGCTTTCAGCAATTTGCCCAGAAGCGGACGCGTAAAATACAGCAATGGCAGAAGCAGCGCCCACAGGGTCGGGATTTTGCCGGTTGAGACGGTGAGAAAAACCACGGCCACGATGTCCTGGATAATCAGAATACCCACGGCCAACTGCCCGTGTCGCACGCGGAATTCCCCGCGCTCTTCCAGCATCGCCACCGCGCACACGGTTGAGCTGAAACTGAGCGCAAAAGCCACCAGGGCTGCTTGCTCCCAACTGAGATCGGTGACAAGGGGTAATCCGAGAATGCCGAGAAACAGCACAAAACCAAAGGTGATCAATCCGAAACCCAGCGTGTGTTCGATGGTGGACCGATAAATTTCCGGTTTGAGCAAGCTTTTGATGTCGAGCTTCAGACCGATAATGAACAGCATTAATGCAATGCCGGTGTTGGAAATGAATTCGATAATGTCGTTGGTTTCAAATCCGCCCATGCCGAGCGCGAAGCCTGCCACCAGATAGCCGACCAGCGGGGGTTGGCCGATCTGACGGGCGATAAAACCGCAGGCAAAGGCAACAACGATGATTAAGCTATCTAAAGGCAAGGCTCGGCTCCCGGCGGATAAAAAGTGGGGGATGCTGCCTTATATCATAGTTGTTTATCAGACCGAAGGCTTTTGGTGCCAGAACGGCAGCCCCACGGGTGTCGTAGACGGCGATGCAGTCTGGCGTTTTACCATCAGCCCGGCTTCAAACGCTAACCTGCCGGCTTCAATGGCGAGTTTAAACGCGCGCGCCATGCCGACGGCGTCGGTGGCTTTGGCCACGGCAGTATTGAGCAGTACGCCGTCGAATCCCATTTCCATGGCTTCCGCCGCCTGTGACGGCGCACCCAGGCCCGCGTCAATGATCAGCGGTGTATCCGGCAGGCGATCGCGCAGTGTTTTTAGCGCATATTTATTGAGCAAACCCTGACCGGTACCAATGGGGGCGCCCCAGGGCATGACCGCCTGGCAGCCGGCATCCAAAAGCCGTTGCGCCAGTATCAGATCATCGGTGCTGTAAGGCAGCACCTTAAAGCCGCGTTTGATGAGCTCGGTGGCGGCCTCCACCAGCGCGAAAGGATCGGGCTGCAGGTTGTAGTCGTCGCCAATGACCTCCAGTTTGATCCAGGCTGTGTTGAAAATTTCACGCGACATTTCTGCCAGGTTAATGGCCTCCTGCGCGGTTTTGCAGCCGGCGGTATTCGGTAAAAGGCGACAACCGGTGGCCTGAATCTGTTGCCAGAAACTGTGCCCGCTTTGTTCCGCAGGGTTTTGCCGGCGCAAACTTAATGTGACCCAATCCGCGCCACTGGCTTCAATTGCCGCCTGCATAATGGCGGGTGAGCTGTAGAGCGCGCTGCCGATCAGAAACCGGCTGCTGACCGATTCGCCGTAAAGGGTGAGAGATGTATTGCGCATGGCTTATCCTCCGGCGACCGGACTCAACAGATCCAGTTGATCGCCGGCTTGTATATTCTGCTCGGCGTAGCGGCTGCGGGGTACAAACTGGCCATTCAGTGCAGCGGCAAAATCGCCACTTGCGTTCAGTGCTGCCAATGCGTCGCGCAGGGGCATGGCCGCAGGTAATTGGCGGGGTTCGCCGTTAAATGTAATGGAAATCATGGTCTGCTTCAGTGAATCCGGTGGAGGTAAAATCCGCACGCCATTGGTCTGGCAGCAGTGGCTTTTTCAATAAGTGTTCGATCCGCTCACACACGGCGGGCGCCAATAAGTAACCGTGGCGGAACAGGCCATTCACAAACAAGTATTGGCCGCGCTTTTCTGCGATGGGCAAATTATCGGGCAGGCTGGGGCGAAGGTTGGTGGGGCTTTCCACCACCCGCGCTTCACCAAAAGCCGGGTGCACGGTGTAAAGCGCACTGGCGAGCTCCAGCGTCGATTGCAAGCTGATGGGGCTCAGGTCTTCGCTTTCGATTTGGGTTGCGCCAATCACAAAGTGCTGATCCGCCTTCGGCACAATGTAGAGCTGGTAGCGCGGATGCATCAGGCGCACCGGGCGGCGCAAGGTGATCTCGGGGGTGTGTACTGCCATCACTTCGCCGCGCACGCCGCGCACGCTGCTGCGGCTTTGTTTGGCGCCCACGCCCCGGGTGTCGAGCCAGAGATCAATGGGGTGGCTAATTCCGTGCGCCTGCAGACGCGCCATGCTGTCTGCCGTGGGCACAGTATTATCAAACGCAATGGCGCAATCCCACAGCAGTCTGCCGCCCAGTTTGACGATGGCGGCGCACAATAACGGCAGCAGTTGGCGGTTATCCAGGTGGGATTCTTCGGGTAAAAAAATGCCTTGCTGAAAATGCGCGAGTTGCGGTTCCAACGCTTTGATTTGTGCCTGTGAAACGGTGTCGGCGTCAAACGGTTCCTGCACCAACCGGCGCTTCAGGTCGTTGTGGAATTGTGCGAGCTCGGCCTGGTCTTGCGCATGCGCCAACACCAGACTGCCGTTTTTGGAATACAGGTGTCGGGCGTTCAGTTGTTCAAGCCAACGTGGCCAAAGCTGCATGGAGCGCAAACCCAGGTCATAGATTTGTCGCTCGCTGACCGCCAGTTCAGACAAGGGCGACACCATGCCGGCTGCAGTAAACGCGGCGGCGCTTTGGCTGTGGGCAGGATTTTTATCGCACAGGATAACCCGGTGACCGGCAAGTGACAGGCGCCAGGCGAGCAACCGACCGAGAAGGCCTGCGCCGGCAATGCCGATGGTCAGCATGGGAGCCTCCAGACCGGGTGCTGAAGGGAGAGGGCAGAAACGGTGCTGCCAACGGGCAGGCGTCTGATATGCATGCTTGTTTCCTACGCAGGGGCCGCCCGGCAGGGCTGCCTGATCAGGTTCAACGGGTCTCAGTAAACTGATCTCAGCCGTTTCCGGCACCCCGACAAGTGCGGTCAGTGTAATGAGCACCAACCTTGCGCGCAAATTGTTATTTTACGGTGGCGGTAATTTTACCTTTGTGCAGGCGCGCCTGAATGGTGTCGCCCGGCTTGACCTGGTTGGCATCCATCAGTGCTTGACCCTTGGCGTTGGTGACGATGGCGAATCCGCGCTCCAGGGTTTGCAGCGGACTCAGGTTGTGCAGTGCCTGCATCAACTGCTTCAGTTGCTGTTGCTGGCCGGAAAGGGTTTGTTGCCAAATACGCTGCAGACCTTTCTGTTCGCGTGAAAGTGTCTGCTGGTGTTGCTGAATCAGCCCCACGGGGGTTTGCCTGAGCAGACGTGCGCGCAGTTGTTGCAGGCGCTCGCGTTGCCATTGCAATTGCTGACGCGGGTGCTGTGCTGCCAGGCGTTGTTGCAGGAGTTGGCATTGATGCCGTTTTACGCGCCATTGTTGTTGCCACTGACGTACCAGTGCTTGTTGGGCAAAGTCCAGGCGCTGTGCGAGTTGGCCGAGCGAGGGACGGGCGCGATTCAGCCGGTGCGCCAGAAACCGGGTGCGTTCCTGGCTGCGTTCCAACTTGCGCGCTATGGCCTCTTCCAGCATGACTTCATAACCGGCAAAGGTTTCCAGCATTTCGTCGCCGTCGGGGGTGATCAGCTCGGCGGCAGCCGATGGCGTGGGCGCGCGCAGGTCCGCCACATAGTCGGCAATGGTGGTGTCGGTTTCGTGGCCCACGCCGCAGATCACCGGAATTCGGCTGGCGGCAATGGCCCGTGCCACGCTTTCTTCATTGAAACTCCACAGGTCTTCCAATGAACCTCCGCCGCGGGTGAGCAGGATGGCATCAAACCGGTTGGCCCGGTGCGCCAGCTCAAACGCGCGTACGATGGCCGGTGCCGATTCGGCGCCCTGAACCGGCACCGGGATGACGGTGGCCTGCTGCAAGGGCCAGCGCCGCTCGAACACCGCCAGCACGTCGCGCAGGGCAGCACCCGTGGCCGAGGTGATGATGGCCAGGTGCTGCACAGGGTAGGGCAGCGGGCGTTTGCGGGCCGCATCAAACAGGCCTTCAGCCATCAGTTTGGCCTTGAGTGCATCAAACGCCTGCTGCAAGGCGCCGAGACCGGCATCCTCCATGTGTTCCACAATCAGCTGGTAGTCGCCCCGGTCCTCGTACAGGCTGACCCGGCCGCGAATCAGTACCTTGAGTCCATTGCCGGGCCGGATGCGTAACCCCTGGGCGCGATTGCGGAACATGGCGCAACGGATCTGGGCGCCCTGGTCTTTCAGGGTAAAGTAGCAATGGCCGGAGGCCGGGCGGGCAAAGTTGCTGATTTCGCCTTCCACCCACAGCAGGTTGAAGTGGGTCTCCAACAGCTGGCGGGCCGAGCGGTTGAGCTGGCTGACGGTGAGAATACGGCGTTCGGGGGCGGTGGACATAGTGGCTCCGGTGAATCTGGGCCCACTATAGCGCCTGCCACTCAGGACTCAAGCCAGTATCATACGGCTGTCATCCATATGCACTACTATTAAGGACAAGGATTTACCCCGTGGCCCCAAGGCGTTATAATTTGCCGTTTACCTGCTGGGGCGCTGATAGTTGTATTCAGCGCCTCTGTCACTTCTGAATTACGAGGTTTGCCGCCCCTATGTTGCGAATTGCACAGGAAGCTCTGACTTTTGATGACGTTCTGTTGGTGCCCGGTTATTCCGACATCACCGCAAAAGATGTTTCGCTGAAAACCAAGTTGACTCGCGGCATTGAACTGAATATTCCGCTGGTGTCTGCCGCTATGGATACCGTGACCGAATCCCGTCTGGCCATTGCCTTGGCGCAGGAAGGCGGCATCGGCATCATCCATAAGAGCATGTCCATCGAAAAGCAGGCACTGGAAGTGCGGATGGTGAAGAAGTTTGAAGCCGGCGTGGTGCAGGATCCAATTACCATCGATGCCAACGCCACCATCGCCGATCTGGTTGCGCTCACGCGCGCCAATAACATCTCCGGTGTACCCGTGCTGGAAAACGGCGATCTGGTCGGTATTGTTACCGGCCGCGACGTGCGCTTTGAAACCAACATGGATGCCACCGTCGCCAGCATCATGACACCCAAGGATCAGCTGGTTACCGTGAAAGAGGGCGAAGCCCCCGAAGTGGTGCGCAGCCTGCTGCACAAACATCGCATTGAAAAAGTGCTGGTGGTGAACGACAAGTTCGAACTGCGCGGCCTGATCACCGTAAAAGATATTTCCAAGGCCGAGAACTTCCCCAATGCCTGTAAGGACCCGGCTGGCCGTTTGCGTGTAGGCGCGTCTGTGGGCACCAGCCCCGACACCGACGACCGCGTGAAGGCGTTGATTGACGCCGGCGTTGACGTGCTGGTGGTAGACACCGCCCACGGTCACTCCAAAAACGTGCTGAACCGGGTGAAGCGCATTAAGGAAATGTACCCGCAAGTGCAGGTGATCGGCGGCAACATTGCCACGGGTGACGCCGCCAAAGCCCTGGTGGAAGCCGGCGCCGATGGCGTGAAAGTGGGTATTGGCCCGGGCTCTATTTGTACCACGCGTATCGTGACCGGTGTGGGTGTGCCGCAGATTTCTGCCATTGCCAATGTGGTCGAAGCGCTCAAGGGCACCGACGTGCCCGTGATTGCCGATGGCGGCATCCGTTTCTCTGGCGATATTTCCAAAGCTGTCGTCGCCGGTGCACATGCGCTGATGATGGGCTCCATGTTTGCCGGTACCGAAGAAGCACCGGGTGAAGTGGAGCTGTATCAGGGCCGTACTTACAAGTCTTATCGTGGCATGGGCTCGTTGGGCGCCATGGCGCGTACCCAGGGCTCGTCTGACCGCTACTTCCAGGACGCCAGCCAGGGCGCCGAAAAGTTAGTGCCCGAAGGTATCGAAGGCCGCGTGCCCTACAAAGGACCGCTGTCTGCTATTGTGCACCAGATGATGGGTGGTTTGCGCTCTGCCATGGGCTACACAGGTTCGTTGGATATTGAAACCATGCGAACCAAGCCCGAGTTTGTCCGGGTGACCAGCGCGGGTATGGGTGAGAGCCACGTCCACGACGTCAGCATCACCAAAGAAGCGCCCAACTATCCCGTAGGCGGACGCTGAGCCAATAACCAAATGAGTTCCCAGTGGCCGGTATAACCGGTCACTTTTATTTTTGACATCCTGATTGCAACAGAGAGATTTGCCCTTCCATGAGCCAGGACATTCACGCCCAACGCATCTTGATCCTCGATTTCGGATCCCAATACACCCAGCTGATTGCCCGTCGTATCCGCGAAATTGGTGTTTACTCCGAAATCCGCGCGTTTGATGTTTCCGCCGAAGAAATCCGCGACTTTGACCCCAAGGGCATTATCCTGTCCGGCGGTCCTGAGTCAGTGACCGAAGGCGCCTCGCCCCGAGCCAATGATCTGGTATTCAACCTGGGCATTCCGGTACTGGGTATTTGCTACGGCATGCAAACCATGGCCGAGCAGTTAGGTGGTAAGGTATCCACCAGTGACCTGCGCGAATTCGGTTACGCGCAGGTAAAAGTGCACGGTACCAGCGCCTTGTTGCACGACATCAAAGACCATGTGGCCGCCGATGGCGCGAGCCTGTTGGATGTGTGGATGAGCCACGGTGACAAGGTCACTGCCATGCCTAAGGGCTTTGAGCTGATGGCCTCCACCGAGTCTTGCCCCATTGCCGGCATGTAC
Source organism: Simiduia agarivorans SA1 = DSM 21679 (assembly GCF_000305785.2). Lineage (NCBI taxonomy): Bacteria > Pseudomonadati > Pseudomonadota > Gammaproteobacteria > Cellvibrionales > Cellvibrionaceae > Simiduia > Simiduia agarivorans. The sequence goes on from NC_018868.3 coordinate 4,238,576, forward strand.
TGCGAAGAAAAAGATTTTTACGGCGTACAGTTCCACCCGGAAGTGACCCATACACTGCAAGGCAAGCGCTTGTTCGAACACTTCGTGCTGGAACTGTGTGGCTGTAAAGCCCTGTGGACCCCCGCCAACATTGTGGAAGACGCCATCGCGCGCGTGCGCGAGCAGGTGGGTAGCGATCAGGTATTACTGGGCCTTTCCGGCGGCGTGGATTCCTCTGTGGTCGCCGCACTGCTGCATCGCGCCATTGGCGATCAGCTGACCTGTGTGTTCGTGGATAACGGCCTGTTGCGCAAGAACGAAGGCGACCAGGTCATGGATATGTTCGCCAAGAACATGGGCGTGAAAGTCATTCGCGCCGATGCCGAAGACCTGTTCCTGGGTCGTTTGAAAGGCATTAATGACCCGGAGCAAAAACGTAAAATTATCGGCAACACGTTTATAGATGTGTTCGATGCAGAAGCCACCAAGCTCAAAGGTATCAAGTGGTTGGCACAGGGCACCATCTACCCGGACGTGATCGAATCCGCCGCCAGCAAAACCGGCAAGGCGCATGTGATTAAATCTCACCACAATGTGGGTGGCCTGCCGGAAGACATGCAGTTTGAACTGGTGGAGCCACTGCGCGAACTGTTCAAAGACGAGGTGCGTAAAATCGGTTTGGAGCTGGGCCTGCCCTACGACATGGTCTACCGCCATCCTTTCCCGGGCCCGGGGCTGGGCGTGCGCATTCTTGGCGAAGTGAAAAAGGAATACGCCGATATTCTGCGCGAGGCCGATGCCATTTTCCTGGAAGAGCTGCACAAGGCCGACTGGTACCACAAAACCTCCCAGGCCTTTGCGGTATTCCTGCCCGTTAAATCTGTCGGTGTGGTAGGCGATGGTCGTCGCTACGAGTGGGTAGTATCGCTGCGCGCCGTTGAAACCATCGATTTCATGACCGCGCGTTGGGCACACTTGCCGTACGAGCTGCTGGAAACCGTTTCCAACCGGATTATCAATGAAATTTCCGGCGTGTCGCGCGTGGCTTACGATGTATCGAGCAAGCCGCCGGCCACAATCGAGTGGGAATGATTTCTCCCATCACGCGTTAGAAAAACCCGGCAAGTGCCGGGTTTTTTATTGCACTTAAGTTCATGTCTGGTTGGTGTATGATCGGCTGCAGTCGGGCCCTTTCACGCCCGGTTTTGCGTGGCGCAATACCGGCTGAACAGTCGGACCAAGCGATAATGGCTACAGTCGTTTGGTAAGTTGATTGGGGAATATCAGGGAGGTGGAGCGGTGAACTTAGCGAGTTGGTTTGCGAAAAGTGACAGATACGATGGTATCAGGCCAATCAATATCTATGCCATGAGGGTAATCTATTGCCTCATGGTTTTTGTGTTGGGCGCAGAGGTGTGGGGCTATATTTTTTCCTACACCGGTCGATGGGGCGAAAATGATGCTGTCGCCTGGAGTGTGTGGGCGGCATTTTCGGTACTGGCGTTGGTGGGCATCTTTCGCACTGTTGAAATGATTCCGGTGTTATTGCTGGAAATTGTCTACAAGGTATTGTGGCTTATTTTGGTGGTTTATCCCCTGTGGCGTTCCAATGAACTGGTGGGCTCAGGCGTGGAAGAAACTGCCTTTGCTTTTGGTCTGGTCATTCTTCCGATTCTGGCGATGCCCTGGGGCTATGTGTTCAATCGCTATGTCATGGGCAGGTCACGGAGCTGATGGTTCGGCCCGTATCATCGGCTGCTCAGGTACCCACGGCCTGAGCGGGAGTGGTTTGAACGTGCAACTTCGATTTTGTTATGGTGCCTGCCTCATGATCTGAAGCTCAAGGCGAGTTCGCATTGAGCCTGTGCAAAGGACGCTTCATGAATAAATGGCTTCGCCGTACGGCTATCTTCCTGGGTGTGATGATCCCCCTGAGCGGTTTAATCGCCTATCTCGTTGTGGATAATGCGTTGGCCAGAATGTATGGCGAAACGACGCCCCTGGCAAAACCCCAGCTTGGCGCAGAATCGCCAGACAAATATCTGCTGACCAATGTCCAGGTTTTATCCGCGGACGGTCGCGGTTTTGAATCAGATCTGTCGGTATTAATCGCTGACGGCACGATTGAATCCATTGGTCATGCCCAGACGTTCGGGAACTCAATACCGAGAGTCGATGGTGGTGGTCAGTATCTGGTGCCCGGGTTGACCGATTCCCACGTTCATCTGTGGCGTAGCCGCAATGATCTTCTGCTGTACCTCGCCAACGGGGTCACCCAGGTGCGTGAAATGCATGCGCAGCCGCACCACTTGAATTGGCGCGAAACACTGTCGGCCGGCGCATTGGGTCCGGATTTGTACCTGGTAGCAGCGCAGCTAGCCACTTACCCCTTCTGGGAAGGTTTGTGGCGGACTTTTACTACAGAACGTCAGGTGGTCGGCAGTCGCAGTGCTACCCGGGCTCGGATCCCCGCGTTGATTGCGCAAGGCTATGATGCTATCAAGGCCAGTAGTTTTTTAAGTCGTGAGCATTATCTGACCGCAAGTGATGCCATCAGCGACAGTCAGATTCCATTGGTCGGTCATTTGCCGCTTGAAGCCAATCTGGCGGATTTGTGGTCCTCCAATCAGCGCGAACTGGCCCATGTGGAAGAGTTGGTAAAGGCATTGGCCCGGGAAATCGGCGGCTACACCGGGGCCAAACAGAATGAATTTCTGGCGCATGTGCGAGCCCGGCGGCAGGCAGTCGCCAAACAGTTGCGTGCTCGCGACATCGCCGTGACGACCACCATTGCCTTGGTGCACAGTTTTGCAGGTCAAAAACTGGATCTCCAGTCGGCATTGGCGCAAGTCGAGTTCAACTATGTAAACCCGGGTGTGGCACGAGGGCAGGCCATGGGCTGGCTTCCGGGCGTCAATCCTTATCAGGTACCGGCTTCACGTAAAGTGGGCGATTGGCAACGCCGTTACGCTGACTATTGGGATACCTATGCCAAAGCCCATGTGTTGATGCTGGAAGCGCTGTATGCAGAAGGTGTTATGTTGCTGGCAGGGACTGATGCCAGCGTGCCGGTGATGGTGCCCGGTTTTTCTATGCATTCCGAGCTGCTTGCCCTGCAGGCAGCGGGCCTGTCACCCACCGACGTGCTGGCGGCTGCCACGCGCTCACCAGGCCATTGGATGAACTGGAACACCGGCAAAATAGCCGTCGGGTACAGGGCAAACCTTATCCTGCTGCGGGATAATCCGCTCGAGGACATTGCCGCTACCGCAAGTCTGGAGTCAGTGATTATCCGAGGGCGTTTTCTCACGCGGCAAGATCTGGACGCGTTGCTGTTGGCGGTAGAGCACGCCAACAGGGCGGCGGACTGAGTCACTTAAATTAAGCCAGCCCGTCGCACTGGCCACACGGATACAAAAAGCCCCGGAGCATGTGCCGGGGCGTTTTGCGGGAAGCCTACTTTGCTTGCAGACGTATCATTGACTGTCGTGGGTTTATCCGTTTCTCTCCGGTTGATGCGTTGTTAACGTCCTATACCGGATAAATCCAATACCAGAAATACGGCCAGAATGGCAGAAATCCAGAACACCATGCTGCCGGTGGGCCAGCTTTCTGAAAGGTAGTATTTGGCCAGGGGCGTCTTGTTGAATTCGGATTGCGCGCCGGATTTAATGGCTGAGAAGGTTGTTTGTGCGGCCATTTTTGCCCGGCTGAGTACCGACAAAGTCCAATGTGCCCCGCCAGGAATCAGCTTGCGATAGAACCATTCCGCATCGATGTTGACCGAGCGCAATTCTGGCGGATACATGCCGCGTTTGTTCAACCAAACGAAGGCCAGCGCCGAGAAGAACAGCAGCTGGGTTTGCGCCAACACGTGGGTGACATCGTAAGGCCAGTAATCCATGGCCCAGGGCAGCAGTGCGTAGAGGTATTGCGGCTGGGTGCCAATAAAAATACACAGCGCGGCGGCAATGCTCATGGCCACCAGCATATTGCGTGGCGCCTCTTCGGTGCGGATGCCCGAGTCGTGATGGAAGAAGGCGAAGTAGGGGATCTTGATGCCGGCGTGATGGAAGACGCCAGCGGAGGCGAACAACATCAGGAGCCAGAAGTAACCGTGGTTTTCCATCATCAGCGCGGTCATCACCATGGATTTGCTGACAAAACCGCTGAACAGCGGGAAGGCCGAAATCGACAGGGCGCCCACGATGCACAGCATCGTGGTTTTGGGCATGGACTTGTACAGCCCGCCCAGATCCGAGCCATTGATATTGCCCACCCGGTAGAGTACCGCGCCCATGCTCATGAACAGCAGGCCTTTGAAGATCACGTCGCTGAACGCATGAGCTACTGCGCCGTTCAGCGCCAGCGCGGTGCCGATACCGATGCCGGTGACCATAAAGCCCACCTGGTTGATCAGGCTGTAAGCCAGGACCTTGCGCAAATCGTTTTCGATCACCGCGTAAAAAATCGGGAAACAGGCCATGGTCACGCCGATGTAGATCAGTATGTCTTCACCGGCAAATCCGCGCGCGAGACTGTAAACGGCCACCTTGGTGGTGAAGGCCGACAGGAAAACGGTGCCGGTAACGGTGGCCTCCGGATAGCCATCGGTAAGCCAGGTGTGCAGAAACGGAAAGGCGCATTTGATGCCGAAGGCGATGAAGATCAAGCTGCCGGCGATACCGGCGTCGAGGCCAATGTGATCGAACGCCAGCGAGCCTGCCTGATGGTAATAGGCGAGCGCGCCTGCCAGCAGTAAAACGCCGGAAAGCACCTGATACACCAGGTAGCGGACACCGGCTTTTAACGCCCGCTCGGTGCCGCGTGCCCAGATCAGGAACACGGAACTGATCGCCAGGAATTCCCAGAATATGAACAGGGTGATCAGATCGCCGGCGAATACGGCACCGAGTGCGCTGCCCGCGTACATGAGGCCGGCAACGTGCTGTTTGGTGTCGGTGACATGCAACGCAAAAATACCGGCAAACACACTGGCGATGCAGAACAGGTAGCCGAATAACAGACTGAGTTTATCGGCCCGGAGCACCACCAGTTCGAAATTCATCAAGGTGTAGGAGACAGTGCTGCCGGCGTCGATAACCTGCCATAAATAAAAGCCCGCCACCAAGGGCGTTGCCAACAGAATCAGTTGCCTCGGCAGGCCGCGCACCAACGCCACCAGGGCGGCAGCCACAAAAAAGATCAGGAAGGGTGGGAACTCACTCATCGTAGTAGTCTTCCTTACGCATCAATACATTGCGCATCCGTTTGGCCACCACCACTAACAGCACACAGGCAACAAAGCCGTAAATGGCGTAAAAGGCCGGAATTTTTTCCCAATCGAAACCGATATGCCGGTGCACCACCAGATCGGCAATCACCAGCAACACGCAAATGGCATAGAAACCCTTGAGTAGTCGATCAACGTTTTCGGGCCGGTCAAACAGATAGACTTTTTCTTTTTCATCCGACATATCAGTGGCCTCCCGCTGCCAGACCCGCCAATTGATAGAAAGGGTCGGGGTAGAAGAACAGGATCAGGCTGGCGCCCGAGGTAATGATCATGGCAAGCAGCATGGGTTTTGGTGCTTCTGCAATCCGGGTGTAGTGTTCACCGCTGGCCGGCGTGCTGAAAAACGCGCGGATCGGGATGGGCAGCAAGTACAAAATATTCAGTAGAGAACTCACCATCAGCACGCCAAGCAACAAGAGCTGACCGGATTCCACGGCGCCGAGGCCCAGGTACCATTTACTCCACATACCACCAAAGGGTGGCAGGCCGATAATGCTGAGCGTGCCAATGAAAAAGGCCGCAAAAGTTAATGGCATGGCACGGCCCAACCCATCTAACTCGCTCACATATTTCTTGTGGGCCGCCACCATGATGGCGCCAGCGGCAAAGAACAGGGTGATTTTGGCAAAGGCATGCATGGCGATGTGCATGGACGCGCCGATCAGACCAGCCTGGCTCGCCAGCATGGCACCCAGTACGATGTAACTCAGTTGGCTCACGGTGGAGTAGGCCAGTCGCGCTTTGAGATTGTCTTTGGTCATGGCCACCAGTGATGCGCCCAGAATAGTGGCAGCCACCACCCAGATCAGCCCGCCGGTGACATCGTTAGAGAGAATGAAGTCACTGCCGAAGATGTAAATGGTGACTTTAAGTAAGGTGAACACACCGGCCTTCACCACGGCCACGGCATGCAGCAGCGCGCTCACCGGCGTGGGCGCCACCATGGCTGCCGGCAGCCAACGGTGAAAGGGCATGACCGCCGCTTTGCCGATACCGAACAGGAACAGCGCGTAAAGCAGGCCGGCCCAGGCGGGATCGATATGGCCTGCGAGTATGCCACCGTGAGCGAAATCCACCCGCCCGGTAAGCGCCCAGGTCACCAGAATGCCCAGCAGGAACAAACCGATGGAGGTGCCCAGCAAAATACCCAGATAAATCCGGCCACCGCGGCGCGCTTCCGGTGTTCCAGCATGGGTCACGAGCGGGTAGGTAGCCAGTGTCACGCAATTCATAAAACAGAAACAGCGTAAACAGATTGCCGGCAAATGCGATTGCCATTGTAGCGGCGATGGAAACGGCGAAGGCGGCATAAAAGCGCGTTTGGTTTTTTCGTGGTGACCACGCATGTAGCCAATGGCATATACCGAGGTCACTACCCAGAGCAAACCGGCGACCAGCGCAAACAGCATGCCCAGTGCTTCAATTTTGAACGCGATCGCAATACCGGGTATCGGTTCAAAAAGGGTCAGTTCAAAGTGTTCGCCATTCAGGAAGCGGTTGGCCAGCATTACGACCAATACCGCCACGGCTGAAGCGGTTATCAGTGTCACGCCTTCCCGGACATTGGCATTGCGGCGGGTGGCAACAATGCCGACGGCACCGGCCAGCGGCAACAACATAAGGGCAAGCATCAGGGTTTCAGCACTCATGGCATTACCCCGCTCAGAATGGCCACGGCCTGTTGGGCAATGCCCACCGTCAGCTCAGTGTTCAGACCGAAATAGATGTTGGCGATCACCAGCGCCCAGGTGGGCACCAGTAATAACAGCGGCGCTTCGGTGACCTGCCGGCCGTTGTCGGTGGTCGGTTTGAAGTAGAGTGCTTCAATCAGTTTGCCCACATACACCACCGCCAACAGCGAACCAGCGAGGATGACCCCCACGGAAATCCACGCTTGCTGCTCCAGCGCGGCGGTAACCAGATACCATTTACTGATGAAGCCGGCAGTGCCCGGTACCCCCACGAGGCTCAGGCCGCCAATCACGATGGCGCCAAAGGTCCAGGGCATCATTCTGCCAAGCCCCTGGATCTGCTCCATGTGGCAGGCGCCCAGGCGATAGATAATGGCGCCGATGGCCATGAACAGCGCGCCCTTCATCAGGGCGTGATTAAACAGGTGCACCAGCGCGGCGGTGACGCCGGTGGCCGAGGCCAGGCCGATTCCCAGGGCCATGTAACCCACCTGCGCCACACTGGAGTAGGCCAGCAGGCGTTTGACGTTTTTCTGGTAGATGGCATAGACCGAGGCAATCAGTATGCCGGCGATGCCCGCCACCATGAGCAGCTCATCGGCAGGGGTGATCTGGGCAAATCCTTCTGGGAACACGGTGCCGAGCATACGCAACAACACATACACCGCCACTTTGGTCGCGGTGGCGGCGAGAAACACGGTGACCACCGAGGGCGCATAGGTGTAGGCGTTGGGCAGCCAAAGGTGCAATGGAAACAGTGCCAGTTTGAGCGCAACGCCAATCATGATGAAGGCAAACCCGGTTTCCACGGTTCTCAGGTGCACCACACCGGGCAGAATGGCTTCCAGATCCTGCATGTTCAGGCTGCCGGTCTGGGAATAGATCAGGCCCACACCAATGAGATAAAAGGTTGCGCCAATGGTGCCCATGATCAGGTATTGGTAGGCCGAGGTCAGCGCCTGCCGTTGTTTGCCCAGGCTGATGAGCGCGTAGGAGGCGAGCGAGGAAATTTCAAGGAATACGAAAATATTGAAAATGTCGCCGGTCTGGGTCATGCCCAGCAAACCTGTCAGGCACAGCAACAGGGCGCTGTAAAACAGCGGAATTTTGTCGGCCGGAATTTCCTGCTCGGCACTCAGCAACGCATAGGGCAGGGTCAGGGCGGCGATGGACGCGACGATCAGTGCGACAAATGCATTGACCGCATCGATGCGGTATTCAATGCCCCAAGGTGGCGCCCAGCCGCCCAATTCGTAGCTGATGGTGCCGTGATTGACCACCATCCAAAGCTGCGTGGCAGCCAAAAATGCACAGACAGCAGCGACAATACAGGCAATGGCCCAGGGGGTGCGGCCGCGAGGGCTGATGGCCACAAGGGGCGCGGCCATCAGCGGCAATACCACCAGCAACAGGCTTATGTGATTTCCCATTACAATGAATGATCCATTTGATGAATTTTGTCTTCCTCAATGGTGCCGTAGGATTCCTTGATACGAATCACCAGCGCCAGCGCCAACGCCGTGGTGGCAACACCCACCACAATGGCGGTGAGAATCAGCACGTGTGGCAAGGGATTGGAATAGGTTTCCACGCCTTCGGTGACTATCGGCGCCGCGCCGCCGTCCACCGCACCCAGGCTGATGTAGAGAAAAAATACCGACACCTGAAAAATATTCAGGCCAATGACTTTTTTTATCAGGTTGCCACGGCTGATCACCGCATAGAGCCCCACCATCATCAGGATAATGACAATCCAGTAATTGTAATGCCCGATAAAAATATCCATTACTCTCTACCCCTGCCGGCAAAGGCAAAAAACATAATCAACATGGCCGCGGCGACCGTGATGCCCACGCCCAGTTCAACCAGCAGAATGCCGATGTGCTGGCCGGCAATTTGGTTGCTGCCCAGTGGCGTATAGTCGAGATAATTGGCGCCCAGAAAAAGCGAGGCGATACCCACGCCCGCATAAATCAATACACCAAGCGCTGCCAGTATGCGCAACCAGTGCGCCGGGATGATTTTTTCTGCGTTGTCCAACCCGAATACCAGCGAATATAAAATGAACGCCGCACTGAAAATCACGCCGGCCTGAAAACCGCCGCCGGGGCCGAAATCGCCATGGAATTGGACATAAAGTGCAAACAGGATGATCAGCGGGATCAGGAATTTGGCAATGACATGCAGAATCAGATCAGGCTTCATCTGATGTGCCCTCCGCCTTGGACCTGGAGGGCGGGGTCGACCGCCGGCCGCCAATTAACAGAAGCACCGCAACCGCGGCAGTAAAAATCACCGTCACTTCTCCCAGGGTATCGAAACCGCGATAACTCGCGAGCACGGCGGTGACGATGTTGGGCACGCCGGTGTCCTTCATGGCGTTTTCAATGTAGTACTGGGCAACGTGGGTTTGCGCTGGTGCGTCGGGGGCGCCAAAGCCGGGAATATCCCAGGTGCCGTACACCAGTGCAGCGCCGGTAACCGTCACCACCAACAAAGGCAGCCAGGGCTTGTGGCCGCGCGGCGCTTCCTCAAAGCTGGGCTTTTCCGCGTGTTTGGTCAGGGCCAGTGTGGCCAGCATCAACACCGTGGAAATGCCGGCGCCCACGGCGGCTTCGGTAAAGGCCACATCGGGTGCATCCATCACCACAAACAGGCCCGCGGAAAGCAGGCTGAATATCCCGAACAGCATGACAATGGCGAACAGGTTTGTCATGCGCACGATGGCAATGGCGGTAATGACGAGAAAAGAAAGCAGGGTAAAATCGATGACAATATCAATCATGGTGAGGAACTCCCGCCGGCTCGTCGCCTTCCAGCCTTGGTTTCAGGCCGCTATGCATTGCTGCGCTGGCCAGAGCATGGGACGCAGTCGGGCTGGTAAAAAACAGGAACATAAAAATCATGCCCAGTTTAAATGCCGCGAGACTCCAACCCGCCTGCAATGCCAGACCGGTAAGGATCAACATGGCGCACAAGGTATCGGTAATACCGCCGGCATGCAGGCGTGTGTAAAAATCAGGAAAACGGTGGATTCCGATGCCGCCGAGGATGCCAAGCGCGCCACCGGTCAACAGGAGAATCCAACTCAGAATGTCGATGATCACGGGCTGCTCCTTAAATGATTCCGCTGTCTTTGTCGCTGGAGCCGTGAAAATTACCCCGGGTGACCAATTTAAGCGCCGCAATCACGCCGATAAAGTTGATGAGCGCATAAACCAGCGCGATATCCAGCAAATCGGCGCGGTCGGACAGAAATGCAAGCACGGCGATCAACAGCACGGTTTTGGTGCCAAACATGTTGGCGGCGGCAATACGGTCGTAGGTGGTGGGCCCGGCCAATGCGCGCGCAAGCGCCAGGCCGATGGTAACGAGAATTGCTAAGGTGACGGCAATGAACATGGTTAGTTGAATTCCCGCTTGGAAATTTCCTCCGCCATTTCGCCGGAGCCGATGTCTTCGGCAGCGGCATCGCTGAGGGCATGAATGGTCAGTTTTTCTTTGGAAAAGCCGATGGTAACGGTGCCGGGAGTCAGCGTAATAGAATTGGCATACATCACCGCTGCGAGATCGGAAGCCAGCGGCTGGGGGATTTCAATCAATTGCGGGCTGATCTTTGCGCCGCGCCATCCCAGGATTCGCCGGACCACATTGTAGTTGGCGATGAGGATTTTTTTTAACAGATAAAGATAAAAGCCCGGAAATTTCGTCGTCAGATGGATCGGGTAGCTTTCGTGATCGATCACGTTCATCCGCTGTGCCAGGAACGCGGTGAGCGCGATGGAGGCTGCACCCAGCACCAACAGTAAAGGTTCCAGATGCCCCGACAGGAGAATCCAGAAAATAAACAGTAGTACGATGTAGCTGTAAGACTTCATCCAGTGTCCTATTGTTATTGGCAATCCCGAATTATTATTGTTAATCCTGAATGCCTCAGGGATTGTACTGAGAAACGCTCCGTATGTCGAAAGGGCGCCTCCGAGCCTGTTCAATGGCCAAGCCTTGCCTTATTTATAGTTGCTGGCGAGCCCCGTGTCGAGATGGCGCGGTCTGACTTTCTACTACGTACCTTAGCGTCAAATCCTCTAATCAGACATCACAAGCAGGTAAAAAAGGGGCAGGAAGGGAAAGCACCGGGCGTTATTTGAAGGCGGGCGACGAAGGTGTCACACGAGGTTGGCGGGCGGCTAGATGCCCAACTCGATTTTGTCCAGTGCAGCAATCCGGACCAGCTCTGGCCCGTTAAAATACTGCTGTCGCAGATCGGCAATCAGCATGGGATCCAGTGGTTTCGTGCTGAGCATGGGGGCTAATGCCATCCGGTAGTTGGCAACGCGTGCTTGCCATTGCGCACGCGCCTGGTCGCGCTCGTTCAGCCGGTGGGCCAGGTCTGGTCCCAAGTGCTCAATGCGGCTTTGTTCAATCGATTGCACCGGGTCGGCATTGAGTTGTTCGTCCACCGCCAGCACGGCCATCAATTGTTGGTGCGCCTCGTTGCCCGAGAGCCGGATCAGTGTGTTTTCCACCTGCTGTAACTGGTGTTGGCGTTGCTGCGCGGTGAGCGTGCTGTCGGTATTGATGGCCAGGCGCTCCAGCATGGCCTGTTCAATCAGGTCGTCATTGCCAAACAGTGCGGCACTTTGTTCTCTGGTAAACAGCAATGCACGCGCCTGGTATTCAGCCTGCTTCATCGATTGGATTGTTTCAAGGCTGAAGGCGCCGTCGATCGCCAGTGCCTGATAATCCTGCCGGATGACCCCGACCTGATTGCGGAACTGAATATAGGCTTCAAGCAGCGCTTCGGCTTCTGCCAATGCAGCGCCCTGCAGCTGCAGGTCCAGCTGATGCTTGATGCGAACCACTACCTGTTCAAGGTTTTCTTCGCCCAGCGCCGACAGATAGTGCTCGAACAGCAAACGCAGTTGTGTGTCTACCACCAGTGCGCCTTCCGCGGTGACATTCAGCGGCGATGGGGCAGGCACATCGCTGAGCGAGGCCGGAAGGGTTTCAATAAACTGTTGGCGGGCGGCAGCGGCCGGATCGGCTTCCTTCATCTGAGGCGTCACTGTCTCTGGCATCAGAAGCACCGGTTTGGTTGGTTGCGCGGTGGCTGCCAATGCATCTGAGTCAGCAAGCGACGAATGGCTGCCCGGTTGAATCCACAGCCACAGGCTGCAGGCGGTGAATAAACCTGCCGCAGCAATCCAAGGTTTTTTCATGAGACTTGTCCGGTGAGCACGGGGCGGGCCCCGCGCTGTGTTTCATGTCAGGGTTACAGACCCGCCGATTTCAGGCGCCGGGCGTGGGAGACATAGAGCTGCACCGGGTTGGTGGACCAGAGGCCGCGCAGACCGAACATGCCATTGACTTCGTCGGTATGGTTCAGGGTGTAGTCATCGCGAATCACCTTGCCCATGTGAGAGGAGCAACGCCCCACCAGGCCATCATTGGACTCGCCAATCGCCAGCCAGGTAATACCGAGCAGTGCATCGGCCGGGTCCAGCACGTTGGAATCAAAGGCCGGAGTGTAAATACCGCTCCATGAATAGTAACGCACGCCATTGACCTGATGGGCACCGTCGTTGACGGAATAGTCTTTGACATAGTTTGGCCACCACCAGGAACCGGCGTTGTAGCTGGGGGTATTCCTGCAGCTGCCCTGGCGCAGGCCTTGAGGAAAGCGCGCATTGAAGGCTAAGGCGCCCTGCGTGTTGAGAGATTCGAGTGCACCCATGGCATTCTGTTGCTGTGAGCTGTCGCCAGAAAGCGCTGCCAGCAAGGCGCCCACGGCATTACCGATGGCCATGGCGGTGCCCTCCAGTGGCGAGTCTTTCAGCAGATCCGCGACCGGCGAACCGAAATGGGGTGAACCCACCGATGTGACGGACGCCACCAGGTCGGGACGCACCGATGCCACATAGCGCGCGGTGGCACCGCCCTGCGAATGTCCGATGAGATTGACTTTTTGTGCGCCAGTCACTGCCAGCAGGTTTTCAACGTAGGCCAAAAGCTGTTCGCCGCGCGCTTCATTACTGGCGAAGGCTGTGACCTGCGGTGTATAGACGCTGGTGGCGCCCACATCGCGCAAGGCGCTTTTTACACCGTAAAAATAGTCGGCCAGAATGCTGTCGAATCCGGACAGACCGTGCACTAAAACAATCGGGTGCTGGGTCCGGCCAGAGGTGTCGGCAGCGTGGGCGATGGATACAGAAAAAATAAGCGATGTGAAAAAACCAAACAGTAAAGTAGGGATGCGTTTCATGAGGGGGCCTGTTTTATTGCTTTTATTCTATTAGGCACAGGGCGGATGGGGCCGCACTGTGTCATTGCTCTACTCCCTTAGCGCCCGGGTACTTATTGCACCTCTGTTGCCGTGGTTCACCCCTTTGTGGCCGGTGTTAGCCGGCGCTACATCTGCACAAACCATCCACGGTGGTCGCGAGAAAGTGGTTTAACACTAGTCAGCTGCAGCGCCACTCACAATTGGATAACGGAAAAATCTGTGACCTGTAAGTCATTGTTACCAAAGGAAACTTTGACTGTTTGGTCATGAAAGTCTTTGCAGTATTCAGGTGACAAGTAACAAATTGGATAGGAACTTCCGTACCATCTGAGGCCGGTTTTTTCTTCGGGCCGACCATGTCGTTGCATGGCATGTGCGTGCAATACAGGTGCGCAGCCAGATCGTAATTCACGGGAAGTCTGGTTAGTATTGGCCGGCATTGAATTTCAGGAATTGAACATGGCTGACTTCCGCTCCGATACAGTGACACAACCTTGCCAGCACATGCGCCACCTTATGGCCATCGCCGAGGTGGGAGATGATGTCTATGGCGATGACCCCAGCGTTAACAGGCTGGAGGCCTGGGCGGCAGAGCGGCATGGGTTTGAGGCGGCGCTGTTTGTGAGCTCGGGCACGCAGGCCAATTTGCTGGGCATACTGAGTCACTGCCAGCGGGGAGACGAATATTTGTGCGGTCAGGAAGCGCACAATTATCGTTATGAGGCGGGTGGCGCGGCCGTGTTGGGCTCGGTTCAACCGCAACCGATTGAAAACCTGCCCGACGGTACCTTGCCATTCGACAAGCTTGAAAAGGCGATCAAACCCGACGACAGTCATTTCGCCAGAACCCGCCTGCTGAGCCTGGAAAACACCATTGGTGGCAAAGTCCTGCCGTTGGATTACCTTAAGGCCGCGCGCCAATTTGCCGATAAACACGGGCTGGCATTGCACCTGGATGGCGCGCGCGTTTATAACGCCGCGGTGGCATCGGGTGTGGACGTGACCGAGATCGCCCGGCCTTTTGATTCCATCACTGTGTGCTTGTCCAAGGGCCTGGGCGCGCCAGTGGGATCATTGCTGTTGGGCGAAAAGGCGTTTATCCAGCGCGCCCGGCGTTTGCGCAAAATGCTCGGCGGCGGCATGCGTCAGGCCGGCATACTGGCGGTGGCGGGCCAATATGCGCTGGAAAACAATGTGGCCCGGTTGGCAGAGGATCACGCCAACGCCCGTTTTCTGGCTGAGGGTCTCAATCAGCTGGATGGCTTCAGCACAGACGCTTATGCGGTGCACACCAATATTGTTTTCGTGGATGTGGCGCCGGCAGTGGATATGCAAGCCATTGCGCGCGAACTAGCACAACAAAATCTGATTGTCTCACCGGGTTATCAGGGCATGCGCCTGGTGACCCATAAAGACATTGCCCGCGCGGATGTGGAACGGTTGCTGGCCATTCTGGCCCGGCTGGTTGCCTGAAATATCACGCCCGAACTTTATCGTTGCGGGCGTGAGCGGGCGCCATTGTTTGCCCAACGTTTAACTCTGTACCCATGCAGTGGGGGCATTGGTACTGGTCTCCAAACGTTTCTGTTTAGCCCTTGCTCGTTGTTTGCGCCGCTTCCACCAGAGCGTTACGCCGGTGAGCGCAAGAATCAATGGCGACAGGCCCAACAGACACCAGAGCACTTTGGAAAACAGGCCGGCAAAATCACCGAAGTGCAGCCGCCGGTAGCTGTCAATCACATGGGCACCAAGGCCTGCATCGCGAATGTCGTAACTGCCCAGCTGTTCGCCGGTGGAGGCGGAAAAACTTACAGTGCTGGAGTATTCACTGGTGAGAATGTTGCCTGTGGGCACGTCGCCCCACAGGGTGATATTCGCGCCCGGCTCCCAGGGCAGTGACATATAGGTCACGGTGAAATCCTCGATGCTATTCTCGGCGCGCGCGCGCAAATCATCGAAGGAAAGCGCATCGCTGTACAAGCGCTCCTGCATCAGGTGATGCTCAAAGCCATCTGCATGTTCCTGGTATTCGTGCAACAGCCCGGCAATGGTCCACCAGCCCCCGGTAAACGCGAGAATCACCAGCACGGGCGCACTCACGATCCCGACCATTTTGTGGAGGTCGGAGAAATACACCACCAGCCTGCTACTCCAACGCAGCGTGAAAAAATTCCGCCAGAATTTCCGGTGCAGATAGAAACCGGTAAGGCCGAGTATCAGCAGGGCAATGGCAAACAGGCTGGCAGCAAAGGCGCCAGGCTCTTCCAGCAAGAAGGTGTAGTGCAATTCCAGCAGCCAGTCGGTGAGGTAGTGATCGTGCGGCTTGGGTTCCGACAACAGTTGGCCAGTGTAGGGGTTAAGATGCAGATACGACCATTCACTGGTGCCTTTTTCCATCACATAGGCGAGATCAGCCCGACCCGGGTCCAGCGATAGCAGCCAACCCACGGCTTCATAGTCGGGATGGGTCTGATTGATGGTGGCGAGCAGCCTGTCCAACGGCAGGCGTTGTTCTGCGGGTTGAACACGTACTTTGTCTTCCATTAACAGGGTGTCAATTTCGTGCTTGAACACCAACAGGCTGCCTGTAATACAAATAACCAATAGCGGGATGAACGCGAATAACGCCGCCCAGCTGTGAATTTTGAACAGTGATTTGTTCACTTTTTTGCCTCAGAATGCAGTTTTTCAGAAAGTCAAAAAGGGGGCAGTGCCCCCTTTATTGATCCGTGGTGAGTATCAGAACTGCCAACGCGCGCTCAGTGTGGCGGTGCGTGGCGCGGCGTACCAGGCCTGCTCGTATTTCACCGAATTGAAATATTTTTCGTTGGTGAGGTTGTCCACATTCAATGCCAGCGTCAGGTCTTCAACCACCTCGTAGAAGCCGTGCAGGCCCAAGACGGTGTAGCTGTCCTGCTTGATGCGGCCGAAGCCAGATTCATAGTAAATGTCGTCTTGCCAGCGCAAGGAAGCGCCGGTGGTCAGGCGTTCCATGGGTTGCCAGCTCAACAGCATTTTCACTGTGTTGCGTGGAATAAACGTGCGGGCATCTTCACCCTGCTGGTCTTTCATATTGAGGTGGGTGGCACCCGCCTGCAACGACAGGGTGTCGGTGATGTTGCCTGAAAATTCAATTTCTATGCCCTCGGACTCCACATCCACACCGCGGTAAATGGCGTAAGTGAAATCGTCGGAGTAATCGGTGTCGTCAATGCCATCGCCGTCGCCGTATTCTTTGAATTCCTGCAGGTTGGATTGTTCGGTGCGGAACAGGGCCAGAGACAGCAGGCTTGAATCAAAGGATTTTTTCAGACCGATTTCGTAGCTCTTGCCTTCGGCCGAGCCGAGCGACTGGATGTCTTCGCCCAGCACATACTGCGGCTGGTAAATGTCGCTGTAGCTGGCGTAGGCGTTGAGCCCGTCTACCAGCTCCCAGGTAACGCCCACATAGGGGCTGGAACCGTCTTCGTCGCTGTTGGTGGAGACGCCGTAGCTCACGCCTTCGTTGGTGTAATCCACCGCGTTAAAACCGAGAATCAGGTTCAGGTTTTCGGTGACGGCCAATCGCACCGAACCATACACGCGGTTCAGATCGATATCCTGATGGGCGGCAAGGTAGGGCGCATCGAACGTGGGGCGCGCGACTTCGGTGCCGGTCCAGCCGGGGAATGCCGGCATGGGTTGGAAACCCGTGAGTGCGCTGTGGGCAAAGGCTTCGGATGCGCTACGCGCGGTTGAAACGCCCAGGTTAACGCTGTGTTCCTGTCCCCAGGCTTCAAAGCTGCCCTGCAGGTTGGCATCGAGGATGCGCTCTTTGCGGTTGTCATCGTACTTGCCGGGATAGCTTAAGAGACCAAGGCCCGTGTCCGGATCGAGACCGGTATTGGAGTAGATGTAAAACAGTTCGGAATTTTCTTTGTACACGTTGTGCATGCCGGTGGCGGTCAGGCGCCAGTCGTCACTCAGCTGCCAGCCCAATTCCACGAAGGCTTCATCGCGCGATGTGTTCCAGTGCGTCCAATCCATGCTGGTGCTGGTAGACACCGGATAATCGGCCTGGGTGCCATCGTTGTAGATCACCGGCAGCGCGCCCCAGAGTACGCCGTCGCTGTCGTAATCCTGGCGTGTGTAGCCAGCAGACAGCGTGAGGGTATCGGTGAGCTGGCCATCCACGATCACCGAGCCCAATGCCCGGTCATTTTCATTAAGATCAACCCAGCTGTCGCTTTCGGCGTAGACGCCCACGAGGCGCGTGGCCCAGCTGCCGGATTCGGTCAGCGGGGTGGAAATATCCACCTCGGCGCGGCGATGGCCGTAGGTCCCCACGCTCACGTTGGTGTGGCCCATGAATTCATTGGTGGGACGTTTGCGCACATAGTTGACGGTGCCCGAGGGGTTACCCAGGCCGGTGATCAATCCGTTGGACCCTTTGATCACCTCAACCCGCTCGTACAAAAACGTGTCCAGGTCACCCACCACCAGCGTGCCGAAGGGCATGCCGATGCCGTCGATGTGCATGCTGGTGATGTCAAAACCACGGGCGTTGTAGTAGGTGCGGTTGGTTTCCGAGCGATCCACGTTTACCCCGGGTGTCATTGCCAGCAGGGTGTTGATGTCTTTCAGGCCGAAGGCTTCGATGGTATCGGCATCGATAATCGACAGGGATTGCGGCGTATCGAACGCATCCATATCCAGGCCCGTGGCACCGCGGCTTTTGCGGTCGGCGCGGATGGCGGTAATGGTAATTTCTTCACTGAAGCCTGCCGTTGATTCGGCGGCCAGAAGCGGGGTGGATTGCAGTGTGAAGCCGGCAATAACGGCGTTGGCGGCCAGAATGGCGCGGTTCAGGGGCTTTTTCATTGTTTTTTCCGGGGGTTGATGTTTGCAGTGGCCGGCATTGTAGCACCTGCTAATAGTAATGAGAACGGTTATCATTAAATAATGTGGTCGGTAAGGTATCGATACTGTTTGTGCGAGAAGATGTGTTGATGACGACGAGGGGCTTTTCCGTGAGGTGGTGACAGGACCCGCACCCTGCGTGCGTCGGAAGAGGCCGAAGTGCATTGCTGAAAACGTTTTTTCGCGCACTGGCTAACAGCCTGTGCATTAATTCGACTGCATTGGTCTTAGCAGTGTTAGCATCAGCGGATAATCTGGATCGTGGGCGTGGTGCCGTGCGATCTGCCTGAAAGAGGTTGGTATGGCATTTTTACAACACTGCCTCAATGGCGGCCTGGTGGCGCACTATGCATTGGATTCTGCCATTACGTTGGGCCGGTCAGAGGATAACGATGTAGTACTGGAAGACGGCACTGTGTCCGGTCACCATGCCCGCATCAGTGTGACCGATCAGGGCGAGTTTCAGTTTGAAGACCTGGGCAGTACAAACGGCCTTCAATACGAAGGCAAAAAAGTCAGTAACGGCATATTACAGGCGGGCAAATGGCTGTCTGTAGGTTTACACGAGTTTACCCGCGTGGAGACGCTGCCGCAGGGGATGGAACAAACCTTGCGCATCAAGAAAAGCTGGATTCCGGGCGTTTATTACACCAGCGAAAAATAATCCGGTTGAAAGCGTCAGGCTGAGGGTTAAACTGGCGCAAACAATAATGGGTGTAGTCTATGTCCTGGTCCCGCGCTTTGGGGCGTTTCCTGCTGTCCTCTCATGTGGTGTATCTGCTGTTGGCCTGTGCATTTGTGGTTTCTGCGCATTGGCCGGTCGTTGCCCGTGGCTGGATAGACTGGCTGGATAATCGCACCCTGTCATTGGGTTACAGTCTTCAAGCGCAACCTCAAGCGGCCTTGTCTATTGCGGTGGCCGAGGTTCCTTCCGCAACGTTTCAGGCATTTACCCGCGAACCCCTGCAAAGTCCGCTGCTGGAAGGGCTCGAAAACCTGCGCGCGCTGCACAAGCCCTTTCATGTGTTCTTATCTGCACCGGTGTGGACCGATCAACTCGCCGGGTTGGGTAACGCGCAAGCCTTGGCCGACGCGCTGGCCACGCATCAGGCGGTAGATGCGGACGCTCAGGCGATGCTTGGACTACTGGAGCAACTGGCGCGCTGGCATCGGTTTCGCACTGATGGTTCGTCGCTTTGGTTTTTGCCTGCAGGGCTGTTGCCGGAGGCGTCAGGTGAGCCTTTGGATTATACCCCGGGGCCTTTGTCGCAGCCTGGCCCCCTCAACTGGTTATTGGCGGTGAACCGGTTGCCGGAATCGGCCCTGAGCCTGGGATGGCAAATGCGCGGCTATCAATTCGTGGGCGATGGCGCCAGCCAACCCCTTTGGTGGCAAACCCACACGTTCCAGCGTATACAAGGTGCGCCCTTGTTGCTGGCGGCACAGGCCCGGTCACTCACCGGACTCAATTGGCAGGCCGGCACCCTCAGTGCTTCGCCCGACTGGCGAAGGCCGGTAGGGGCTAGCGGCCTTATCCCGGTGGACTGGCGGCTTGCGCCAACGGCCGTGGACATGATGGCTATCGGTCGCCATCTGGATGGCGTCGACCTGGTGCTTGTGGCAGAAGAGGGGGACCCGCTACCGTTACAGGTTGCGGCCACTGCCAACACGCTGTTGACAGGGCATTACCCCATTCAGCATCGCTGGGCCTGGGCCAGCCAGCCCTTTTGGCCGCTGCTGTTGTGTTTGCTCACTCTGCCTCTGTGGCGTTCCGCATTGTTATGGCCGGCATTGGTAGGCAGTCTTCTGCTCACCGGTTTGCTGGTGGCGTCGCAACTTTTTGCCCACGTGGGGTACGGTGTCTGGTTGCCCACCGGCGCTCTGGTGTTGTGGTTGTGGTCCGCATTGGGCTGGCGGCTATGGTGTGCCTGGCGTGGCCGCAGTGAGGCGCGCCTGGAACGCAGCTGGACGCAAGCCTGGCAACGTTTGGTGCGCGAAAATATCAATAGCGGTAAGCTGGCTGAGGCAGAAGCGCAGTTGCTGGAGGCCACTCAGACGAGAGAGTCTCATTGGCAATTGCCGGTCTGCATGGAGCTGGCGCAGGCATTTGAAAAACAGCGCCGTTACGATCAGGCCGAAAAGCTGTATGAAAGCATTGTCGCGCGCGCGGGTAACTTTCAGGGTGTGACCGAGCGCCTGCAGCGCCTGAAGACCTTGTCCGGTGGGGGTAGCCTGGAGTCCACATTGATTATCGATGAGCAGATAATCAACAAACCGGTGCTTGGGCGTTATGAAATACAACGCGAGCTGGGACGCGGTGCCATGGGTATTGTGTATCTGGGTCGGGATCCGAAAATTGCCCGCATGGTTGCCATCAAAACCTTGCAGTACAAGCAATTCGACGCGTCGCAGCTACCCGAGCTTAAAGCCCGGTTCTTCCGTGAGGCCGAAGCCGCGGGCCGGCTCAGTCATCCCAATATTGTGTCGGTATTTGATGTGGGTGAAGAGTCTGATCTGGCCTACATAGCCATGGATTACGTACCCGGCCGGGCGCTCAGTTTTTATACCGCGCCCAACCGGCTGCTGCCGGTACCGATTGTTTACGGCTTGATGGCCAAAGCCGCCGATGCATTGCACTACGCCCACAAACACAAAATTGTTCACCGCGATGTGAAACCGGGCAATCTTTTGTATGATCCCGAATCTGGCCGGCTGAAAGTGAGTGAC
The DNA here is from genome assembly GCF_000305785.2 of Simiduia agarivorans SA1 = DSM 21679. Taxonomy (NCBI): domain Bacteria; kingdom Pseudomonadati; phylum Pseudomonadota; class Gammaproteobacteria; order Cellvibrionales; family Cellvibrionaceae; genus Simiduia; species Simiduia agarivorans. Next base: position 4,259,451 of record NC_018868.3, read on the forward strand.
TTTGGCATTGCGCGTTTAGTGGATAATTCCAAAACCCGTACCGGCGATGTGATGGGCAGTCCTTTATATATGTCGCCCGAGCAACTCAAAGGCGACAAGGTGAGCGAAGCCGCAGATATTTACAGTCTGGGTGTTACCATGTATCAATTGCTGACCGGTAAGCTGCCTTACGATGGTGATACCCTCGCCAATCTGACTTACCAGATTTTGAATGCCAAACACGCGAGTGTGCGCAGCCACCGGGAAGAGCTACCACCCAGCGCCACGCGCATAACCAACAAGGCGTTGCAGAAGTCACCGGCAGATCGATTCAGCTCCGCCAAGGAAATGGCCGACACCCTGCGTAAATCACTGGCGCGGGATTTTGATTAAGTGCATGCCATTGGGTATGCAATGATGAAAACAGTAAAGAGGTTGTTATGGCGGTTTTAGCGCAACTTATAGACGACGTGGTGGTCAATAAATTTACTTTGGATGACGAACCCTTGACCATTGGCCGGCACCCGGACAACCGCGTGCAGATTGACGATGGTGCCGTCAGCGGCCGCCACGCGGTGATCAGCCGCAAACCCAATCCGGATTTTCCGCAGTATGCCGAGGTGGTGCTGGAAGACCTTGGCAGTACCAATGGCACGCGTGTGAACGGCGAAAAAATTACCGGCAAAGTCACGCTCAGCAATGGTGATGTGGTACGCATTGGCTGGAACGATTTCAAGCTGATGGACCCGAAAGAGCGCAACCTGGGCAGCACCGTGCATATGTTGCAGGATTGATTGGAGCGTAAAGTGTGGTGGAATGCGCTTCGCTTATTCCACCCTACGTTTAATTGTAGGGTGGAATAAACGCAGTGCATTCCACCTTCGGAGCGCATTCCACCTTCGAAGCGCACCCATAAAAAAACCGCGCCAAGCGCGGTTTTTTTTACAACCTGACCAGAGCGATCAGCGCTCCAGGTACTGTAATTTACCCGGTACGCCGTCCCATTGTTCAGCATCGGCGGGCGAATCTTTCATTTCGGTGATGTTGGGCCATACCTGCGCCAATTCGGCGTTCAGTTCCAGGAACACTTCCTGACCTTCGGGTAGCTCGTCTTCGGAGAAGATGGCGTTGGCCGGGCACTCGGGTTCGCACAGGGCGCAGTCGATGCACTCATCCGGGTGAATCACCAGGAAGTTAGGGCCTTCGTAAAAGCAATCCACCGGGCAAACTTCCACACAGTCTGTGTGCTTACACTTGATGCAATTTTCACCCACTACGAATGTCATGCTGCGAACTCCGTCTTCTCATACGCCAAATCGGGGCGGCATTCTACCGCAATAGATAGGGCCTGTTAACCATCTTGGCTTGGACTTTCTTGCCAGAAAACCGGTTTTTTGCCGGCTTTCTGGAAGAATAAATCTCATTTACATTCCTCAGAGGGCTTTTTTAAGCGCGTACAAAAGCTCCAGTGCGGCGCGTGGGCTCAGGTCATCCACATCGAGTTTGCCCAATTGGGTAATCACCGGGTGGGGCTCGGCGCCAAATAATTCGGCCTGGAACGGATCGACGGGCTGTTTGGCCGGGGTCGGGGTTTTGGCGGGCGCAGGTTCAACGGGCGCCACCGCGGCGGGTACCACCGTGGCATGGCTGCCGGCCTCCAGCTGTGCCAGCTGTTCGCGCGCCAAGGCCAATACCTGCGCCGGGATGCCGGCGAGCTTGGCCACCTGTAAACCAAAGCTCTGGCTGGCCGCACCTTCCTGAATGTGGTGCAGGAACACCAGATTGTCGTTGTGCTCAGTGGCGGTGAGGTGCACGTTGGCGATACCGCTGACTGTCTCCGGCAGGCTGGTGATTTCGAAGTAGTGGGTGGCGAACAGGGTAAAGGCCTTGATCTGCTGGCCCAGGTGCAGGGCCGCGGCCCAGGCCAGGGAAAGACCGTCGAAGGTGCTGGTGCCGCGGCCCACTTCATCCATCAATACCAGGCTGTTGGCGGTGGCGTTATTCAGGATGTTGGCGGTTTCGGTCATTTCCACCATGAAGGTGGACCGGCCAGAGGCCAGGTCGTCTGAAGAGCCGATACGGGTGAAAATGCGATCCACCAGCCCCAGTGTGCACTCGGTGGCCGGTACAAAGCTGCCAATCTGGGCCAGCAGCACAATCAGGGCGGTCTGGCGCATGTAGGTTGATTTACCGCCCATGTTCGGGCCGGTAATCACCAGCATGTGACGTTCCGGGTTGAGCGTGAGGTCATTGGCCACAAACGGCTTGCTCGATACCTGCTCCACCACCGGGTGGCGGCCGGCGACGATATGAATGCCGGGTGTTTCCGCCAGTACAGGTTTGGTGAGGTTCAGGCTTTCGGCCCGCTCGGCCAGCGAGCAAAGCACATCCAGTTCCGATACCGCGGCTGCGGCATCCTGCAAGGCCACCAGATCGGCATTGAGGGTTTCCAGCAGCTCGTCGTACAGCGCTTTTTCGCGGCTGAGTGCACGGCTTTTGGCCGACAATGCCTTGTCTTCAAAGGTCTTGAGTTCCGGTGTGATGTAGCGTTCGGCGTTTTTCAGGGTCTGGCGCCGCACATAATCGGCCGGCGCATCTTTGGCCTGGCCTTTGCTCAGTTCGATGAAATAACCATGGACCCGGTTGTAGCCGACTTTCAGGGTCGAAAGCCCGGTGCGCTCGCGCTCGCGGGTTTCCAGATCAATCAGGAACTGGCCGGCATTGGTGCTGATGTTGCGCAACTCGTCCAACTCGGCATCAAAACCTTCGGCAATGACACCGCCTTCGCGGATTACCACCGGCGGGTTTTCCACCAACGCGCGATCCAGCAGATCCACCAATGCGGGAAATTCGCCGATTTGTGTGGCCAGCGTTTTCAGGTGAGCGGCGTCGGACGGCTTCAGCTGTTGCTGCAATTGAGGGAAGCTGGCCAGCGAGCTCAACAGGCGCGACAAATCCCGCGGGCGGGCCGAGCGCAAAGCCAGCCGGCCCAGAATGCGTTCCATATCGCCCACTTGCTTTAAGGTCTGGCGCAGGGGCTCAAAGGTATAGTCCGACAACAGCCAGCTGATGGCGTCCTGCCGGCGCACCAGCAGTTGGCGATCGCGCAAGGGCCGGTTGATCCAGCGCCGCATCAGGCGCCGGCCCATGGCGGTGACGCCGGTATTCATTACCGACAGCAGCGTGTTCTCCTCGCCCCCGCCCAGATTGGTATCCAATTCCAGGTTGCGGCGGGTGGCAGCGTCCATGGCCACGGCTTCCTCGCGGTTTTCGTGGCGCAGGCTGCGGATATGGGGCAGGGCCGTACGCTGGGTTTCGCGTGCATAGGCCAACAGGCAACCGGCGGCACCGAGGGCAGTGACCAGATGCCCGCAGCCGAAACCGTCCAGATCCTGGGTGCCGAATTGCTGGTTCAGCAGGCGCGTGGCGGTGTCGAATTCAAACTCCCAGGGCGCACGCCGGCGCAGGCCCCGTCGCCGGCTCAGGCTTTCCAATTCTGTCAGGTCATCGGCCACCAGCACTTCGGCCGGGTTCAGGCGCTGCAATTCGGCGGCAAGCGCTTCTTCGCCTTCTACTTCCAGCAGCACAAAGCGGCCGGTGCCTATGTCCAACAGGGCAAGACCGAAGGTGTTTTCGCGCTGGCACACGGCGGCCAGCCAGTTGTCCTGCCGTTCGTCCAGTAATGCTTCATCGCTCACGGTGCCGGGTGTGACGATGCGCACCACCTGACGCTCCACCGGCCCCTTGCTGGTGGCCGGGTCGCCAATCTGCTCACAGATGGCCACGGATTCGCCCAGTTTCACCAGCCGGGCCAGGTAGCCGTCGGCCGCGTGGAAGGGAATGCCGGCCATGGGTATCGGGTCGCCGTTGGATTTGCCGCGCGCGGTCAGGGTTACGTCCAGCAGCTCGGCGGCTTTCTTGGCATCGTCAAAGAACAGTTCATAGAAATCACCCATGCGGTAGAACACCAGCTCGTGGGGGTGTTCGGCTTTGATGCGCAGGTATTGCTGCATCATGGGGGTGTGGTTGGACAAATCTTGAACGGCCTGGGTCATGGGCTTCAGGGTGCTTCCGGTGATGGTTTTGGTACGGGGATAAAGCCGGTTATTCTACGCAAATCGACCTCAACCATAAATGCGTATTCATGACTGATTCTCTCGATGCTCTTGCAGACCAGCTCGGCCAGCTGCTCAGTGCCCGGGGCCAGCGCGTGACCTGTGCCGAATCCTGCACCGGCGGTGGCGTTGCCGAAGCCATCACCCGTGTGGCGGGCTCCTCCGGCTGGTTCGACTGTGGTTTCGTGACCTATGCCAACAGCGCCAAAGCGCAGGTGTTAGGGGTGGATTCCGCTTCCCTGGCGCAGCACGGCGCGGTCAGTGAAACAGTGGTGCGGGAAATGGCGGTGGGCGCGCGGGCCCGTGCTGGTGCTGACTGGGCAGTGGCTACCAGTGGGATTGCCGGCCCCGGTGGTGGTACGTCCGATAAGCCGGTAGGTACTGTGTGGATTGGCGTGGCGGGACCCGATGACCATACGGGGGCCTGGTGTTTTCACTTTGCGGGTAACCGGTCCGGAGTGCGCAAGGCCGCCACCGAGCAGGCGCTGGCACTCCTGATTCAACAAATTACTGTATAACCGTATAGTACTGGTTGCACATACAGTAAATGTGCAGTATGCTTTTCCTCACTGAATACAAGCTAACAATACAGCTGGCTCCGCCGGCTGTGGGCTAAGGCCCGATAATTAACAAGATCAAATGAAAAGGGTTTCACACATGGACCAGAACAAAGAAAAGGCATTGCAGGCGGCGCTGTCTCAAATCGAGCGTCAATTCGGTAAAGGTACCGTGATGCGTATGGGCGACCGCGAGCAGGTTGCCATTCCGTCCATTTCTACCGGCTCTCTCGGGCTGGACGTGGCGCTCGGTATTGGTGGTCTGCCCAAGGGCCGTATCGTTGAAATTTATGGCCCAGAGTCCTCGGGTAAAACCACGCTCACTTTGCAGGTGATTGCCGAGGCGCAGAAGGCCGGTGGCGTGTGTGCGTTCGTGGATGCTGAGCACGCGCTGGACCCCATTTACGCTGAAAAACTAGGCGTGAATGTGGATGAACTGATTGTGTCCCAGCCCGATACCGGCGAGCAGGCCCTTGAAGTGGCCGACATGCTGGTGCGTTCCGGCGCGGTTGACGTACTGGTGGTGGACTCTGTTGCCGCGCTGACACCCAAAGCGGAAATTGAAGGCGAAATGGGCGATCACCACGTGGGCTTGCAGGCGCGCTTGATGTCGCAGGCGCTGCGTAAAATTACCGGCAATATCAAAAACGCCAACTGTCTGGCGATTTTCATCAACCAGATCCGGATGAAAATCGGCGTCATGTTCGGCAACCCGGAAACCACTACCGGTGGTAATGCGCTTAAGTTTTACTCATCCGTTCGTCTGGATATCCGCCGTACCGGCGCGGTGAAAGATGGCGATGAGGTGATCGGTAACGAAACCCGCGTGAAGGTGGTGAAGAACAAAGTAGCACCGCCCTTTAAACAAGCCGAGTTCCAGATTCTGTACGGTCAGGGCATTAACCTGCAGGGCGAAATTATCGACTTTGGCGTCAAGCTGGGTTTGATTGACAAAGCCGGTGCCTGGTACAGCTACAAGGGCGACAAAATCGGCCAGGGCAAAAATAACGTGGTGAAATTCCTGCTGGAAAACCCCGATATCCAGAAGGAAATTGAAACGCAAGTCCGCGCGGAATTACTGGGCGGCAAAGTTAAGGCAACGTCCTCTTCTGATGAAGATGCAGTGGAGGAAATGGATTCCTAACGATTGTTAGCTTGCCTCGTGGGCTGGCCAAGGTCAGTGCCACGAGGTCTTTTTTGGGAGAGCCATTATGGCGAGGTGCGCAACAGAGGGGGAAGTGCTGGACGCTGCAATACGATTGCTGGCGCGGCGCGAATACTCTGCCGCCGAACTGCGTCGTAAGTTGGAGGCCAAAACAGATCACGCCGCTTGGATAGATGCCGCTATCGAGCGTGTGCAATCCCTCGGTTATCAATCCGATTGTCGCTATACCGAGAGCTTCATTCGTTATGCCGTCAGCCAGGGCAAGGGCCCGGTCTGGATCCGCTATCAACTTCAACACAAAGGTCTGTGTGAACAATTGGTGTCGCAACAGTTAGCGGATGCCGATGTTGACTGGGATCAGTTGGCAATGGAAACCCTGGCTCGCCGTTTTACCCATGCAGGGACGGATGCAAAAGAGCGAGCGAAACAATACCGCTTACTATCTGGTCGCGGCTTCAATCCTGACTCGGTCCGCAAAGCCATGGAATCACTGCCAGAAATCATGTGTGATTAGCGTTGTGTGCAATGGTGCGCGCAGTCTGCCGATACTGCCGATGGTCTTTTAGACGTCTGCTACAGACCTGCCTGAAAAAAAACGTTAACGCGCAATGCCTGGTCTTTTCATCGGGCGAGAATTACCTGCCTGCAAGGGCGATCTTTGTTCCCCTGTTTCGCAATCCTTCCTGATGGTTTCCGCAGGATCATTGATCGGCGTTGGCGTCAGATCAATGCGGCTGAATCAGTCGTCACCTCATCATCCGTCGTTTTTTCCTGCGTGCCCGGTGCAGAAGGTTTTAGGGTGGCAGGTTGATGGGTTTTTGCTGCGCTTTTGGTTTTTTTGGGGCGGCCGCGCTTTAATGGTCGGACCCGCTGATTGGCAATTTTTTCGATGCGCTCTTTGAATGCATCACCACCCAGGACCTGCCCCAGTTTGACCGTTTCGGCGATGTAGGTAAGCAAACGGCTATCAAACGCGTAGTGGAACAACTTTCGGTACGCCTGTACCCGTTCGCGGGCGGTTTTACCCAGAGCGATGTACAAACGGTGGTCTTTGATCAGGTCACTTTTATCGAGCGAAGCATGAAAATTAAAGCTGGACCACGGGTATTCGCCTGGCTCATTGGCCAGCCCCAAATACATGGGCTTGAGTTCAACGTATCGATAGCAGGTCAGCAGATAGGATTCAGAATCGATCAGACTGGCTTTGTAGCGACCACCCCATAATGTGCCGGAGCGCTTATACCGGTGATTGACGTATTGAACATAGCGCCTGCCCAATGACTGCATCATTGACGAAAGGCCTTGCTCTATGCGAGGCGTTGCCAGAAATTGCACCATGTTGGGCAGTAAAACGTAGGCATGAATATCCACGCGGTATTGCTCCGCGGCGGTCTTCATGCTCTGCAGATAAAACTCGTAATCTTCATCGTCGAAAAAACAGGGCAGATTGTTGTGGCCCGTTTGAACAACGTGTTGAGGAATATCAGGTAAATTAAGCCGGGGTAATCGCGCCATACCAGCAAACAGTCCTCGTTTGTCGTGCGTCCGTGTCTTTTTGCATCCCTGCTGGGCGCGGGCAATTATCGCAAAACTGATTTACCAATTTCAAATTAGTTAGTGGTTCACTAGTACCAACTGATGCGGTTAACCGCTCGAGGATCGAGCATATTGTGATCGAGTTGTCCTTTTGGCTTCTGTTTGCCAAAGTCTTTAGGCTAGAATGCGATCGCTGCAGAGCAGCCTGACTTATGCAACGGATTGAATCATGGAACCCAAGGACAATATTCGGCTGGCCATTAATGGACGTACAGACATAGGCCAGGTCAGAGGGGAAAACGAAGACCATATCGGTTGGTACAACCATCCCGCATTGCCATTTGGTTTTGTGATCATTGCAGACGGGATGGGTGGTTATACCGGCGGTGCGAGAGCCAGTGCTTTGGCTGTCAACGTGATTGATCGCCACCTCAAAGCCATTCCCGATCCGGGGTTTCAATCCTGCACACCCGATCAGCAGCTGTTGATGATTCATGCAACACTGATGGAAGCATTCAGCGCTGCAAACCAATCGATTCTCGACGCCAAAATTGACAATCCTCAACACGCCAATATGGGCAGTACAGTGGTCGTGGGTGTGTTGTGGGAGCAACACGTGACGATTGCCCACTTGGGTGATTCCCGTGCTTACTTATGGAACCGCGATGGGTTGGTTCAGCTGACCCGGGATCACAGTCTGGTCCAGGAAATGGTTGATGCAGGAACCATGACCGAGTCCCAAGCGCGCACCAGTGGTGTCCGTAATCATATTACCCGGGCGTTGGGTGTCACTGAATTTGTTGAGCCCTCCATGAACTCTTACCGGTTGGAGCAGAATACTTTATTGATGTTCTGCACTGACGGCCTGACAGAGTATCTCGATAATCTTGAATTAGAGCATGTGTTGTCCACACACAGGCCTGCGCTCGAGTGTTGTTATCGGTTCATCGCAGATGCAAATCAGCAGGGTGGTAAAGACAACATCAGTGTGGGGATTATGGAGTTTACCTTGCGAGATCAATCCCGGGCCGAAACGACATTTCCCAAAGCACCTGCTGGCACCGGTGAAGATGTGACGTTACGGCCGGGTGCGGGTCTTTAATTCGGCACCAACGTGAGCCGGTGTTTTGTGGGGCCCTTCAACCAGGGTGATGCATTACCCTCAACCCAATCCTGATGGCCTTTGCCGAAAAACGCTGACAAAGGGTGTGCACTCTGACCGGTAGCCATATGAAAATAGGCCTGGTCTTCTTTGCCGGGTGAAACGGCAAAGCGTTCGCTGGCGCCATGCGTGGGTGTTTGAACCCGCGGCATGTGGGTATCGCCACGCAGAGGCTCGTTTGGCATTGAAAGCCACCAGTGAATGGGTGCAACAAAGCGCGCCATAGGGTGTTGAATAATGACACGATTGGCCTCGCCCCAGGTGTCGTTGGTCAGCGTCCCATCCGCAAACAAAGGTTCGACCACTTGCTTCATGGCAAACAGTTCCAGTTCATGCCAGCTGTTGAAATCTTTGTTAAGCAAATGTGCAGGTCGCAGGCTGAGCATTTGCCAGAGCGGGTATTCGGTCTGGCGGTTGGCGTTGCTGTAGTTGAACGCCGGGTCCTTGCTCATCATATAAGTTTCCAGCGGCGCAATGGCCAGTTCCATTATTTTCAAACGGCTCTCACGTACCAGGCGATAGCTCACTGATTCGATCGCTGCAAACCCTTGCCAGTTACTTAACTCGATTTGCATGGCCTGCAGGGCAGGCGTCAGGTTTTCCTCTGCTGCTAATGTTTTCAGCAGATGGTCGCGCCAGGGTTTGAGAAAACGGGCTTCGTCATCCAATTGCAGTGCAAGCATATCGGCTTCATCAAAGTTGTCGCCGGCCAGCAACCGGTCACGGATCTGTTGCTGGCGAGCGCCAAGGGCGTAGGCCGAGTCGCCCATGCGTTCAAACGCATCACCGCTCAGCGTCCGGGCATTGGCCGTCCACAACCGATGATTGAGCGGTTTCACTACTGATGGATGTTCTTCTGCAGTGCGGAAACCGTCCCAACTGGCGCCGGTTTGGCTCCAGTCTTCCGGCAGCTTGCCATCGGTGCCTTGGCGATTGGGGAAAGGCCCGGCGATGGTCCAGGCAATGTTGCCGTCTTTGTCTGCCAGCGCCAGATTCTGATGCGGTATGCCTATCTGCGGTGCCAGCGCAACGGCCGCTTCCACTGTGTTGGCGGTTTCCAGGGCCAGGGCATTCATGTTGGCACCTTGGTGGAAATGCGCTGTCCAGATCATGGCCAGCATGCGGTTGTCATCGTCGCGGCCGATGACCGGGCCCCAATGGGTACGCTTGACCTCGAAGATTTCCGTCGCTTGTCCTTTGACCAGAATGTGTTCCTGTTCAATATCAAAATCCCGCCAGCCGTCTGCGGTCAGGTATTGGCTTTCGTCGTCGTTGGTTTGCAAGACAATCACATCCGACCAATCGCCCTGAGTATTGGTAAAGCCCCAGGCCAGGTGCGAATTGGAACCGGCTACCAGCAAGGGCGTACCGGGCAGGGTGGCGCCACTGATCAGGCGTTGATCATCCGGCAATCGCCACTGTGCCCGGTACCAGATGTTGGGTACGCGCACCGCGAGGTGCATGTCATCGGCGACAATGGCGCCACCATGCTTGCTGACTGCACCGGCTACTGCCCAATTATTGCTGCCCACCACCATGTCTTCACTGACTTGTGGCCGGTACACCATGCGGCCCGGATCGCTCAGGTCGGCCCAGCCATGTTCGGGTAGCGGCGCGCTCGCCAACTGAGTATTGCCTTCGTCATCCGCTACGAGCGGCGCGTCCCACTGACCGCCTTGTTGGGTAAAAAAAGCGTAAAGATCAGCGGGCAGATGTTGCGCCAGCGTGCCACGGCTGCGTTCAAAGAGAGCCTGATCGTCCTGTAATACGAGGATCATGCTGAACACGGTGAGCATGCTGTCTTCATCGCGCCATGGGGTGGGGGAATGGTTCAGCAATGTGTATTCAAAGGGCGCGCGCCCGAGCGCGGCCAGGCCCGCGTTAACACCTTCGGTATAGGCGCTCAGTATTAGCTTTTGCCCGGCCGAGAATTGCGCAATAGTGGCACTGGCGCGTTGCCGGAACTGATGGGCGCGTACTTGTTTGTCGTGTTTGAGTGCGGCTTCACCAAACAGTGCCGATAATTCACCGGCGGCGTTGCGACGCTGCAGATCCATTTGGAAAAATCGGTCTTGGGCATGGGCAAAGCCGAGACCAAAGGCGATGTCGGGGCGAGTGGTTCCGACAATTTCTACCAGTCCCTGCTGGTCGCGTTCAATGGAGACCGCAGCATTCAGCGCGTCCACCTGCAGGCTCCCGTCCAATACCGGCAGGCTTTGTCTCAGCATCAGATAAACAATGGCGGCCGCGATCAACGCAATCGCCAATAATCCGACCAAAGATCTGAATAGAATCTTACCCATCATCGCGCATACCCTTTTGTGCATTTATTGTTGTTAATGCGCTGAGTCTACCAGCTGGATTCGTGCGCAAGGGCTTTATTTGTGACCCGCCAACCACGCAAGCGATTGGCGGTGGTAAGCGTATTACGGGTGCTCGTAGCTGCGCAGCTGGCCGTTGATCCAGCTGTGAGTGACGCGGAAGTGGTCATCAAATGCGATCAGGTCTGCCTGGTATCCGGCGCGCAGATAGCCCAGCTTGTGATCCAGTCCGAGCATGGCGGCGGGGTAGGCAGAGGCCATGCGCAGCGCTTCCCCCAATTCCACGTTGAGCAATTGATGGGTGTTTTTGACGGCGCCCATCATATCGAGATCGGAACCGGCCAGCGTGCCGGTCGCGGTGGCGCAGCGGCCCGCTTCTGCCACGATGGTTTCCCCGTTCAGGACAAAGCGTTTATCGGTGGCGCCTACGGTTGGCATGGCGTCGGTCACCAGGATCATTTTGCCGCGTACCTTGGCCTTTAGTGCCACACGCAAGGTGGCCGGGTCCACATGGTAATTATCGACGATGATGCCGCACCAACTGTTGTCATCTTCCAGTGCCGCGCCCACCACACCCGGCTCCCGGCTGGTCATCGGGGTCATGGCATTGAACAAGTGGGTAAAGGCTTTCAGACCGGCGTCGAGCGCCTGTCGGGTTTGCGCGTAATCCGCGGCCGTGTGACCGGCGGCCACAATGACGCCGGCAGCGGCCAGCTGCGCAATGCGCTCCGGGCTTGTCCGCTCGGGCGCCAGAGTCACATAAGTGATGCCACGCTTGAGCGAAGTCAGTAGCGCGATGGCCTCATCGTCGATCTGGCGGAAGACGGCTTCGTTGTGCACCCCTTTGCGGGCGGGATTCAGGAAAGGGCCTTCCAGATGTACGCCCAGCACGCCTGCGGTGTTGCGGCTGACGGCCTCGTCAACCGCGTCGATGGCAGCCTTCACCACGGCCAGGTCGTCGCTGATTAATGTGGGTAAAAAAGAGGTGGTGCCCAGCGCTCGGTGGGCATCACCTATGGTGCAAATCGCTTCGACAGTAGGTTGGTCATTCAGCAACACGCCACCACCGCCATTGACCTGGGTATCGATCAGGCCGGGTGCCAGTCGGCGTCCGTCCAGTGCAACCGTTTCGCAGCCGTCGGGAAGCTGATCCAAGGGAACCAGGGCTTCAACGCGCTCGCCGGCCAGAATCAGGGCGTGATCCTGCAACCAGTGTTCGCCGTCAAAAATACGTGCGCCGGTGAGTGCCGTGAGTGTCATTTACAGTGTCTCCGTAACCTTGCGCAGATGCGGTGGTTCATCGGGATTGTAACCGCGGGCCACCGACAGTGCGTTGGCCATTCTGTAAAAACTTTGTACTGCCAGCAATGGCGCAATGGCCGGGTGGGCGCCGTGAACCACGGGCAGGTTGGCATTGCCATAAGATTTTTCGCTGGCCACCAGCACCTGGGCATCGCGGGCCTGAAACTCTTTGATGAGGTCGCTGAAGCCCGAATAGGTCTCATCCTGTTGTGACAACATGAGTACCGGGAAACCACTTTTAACGATGGCCATGGGGCCGTGCTTCACCTCGGCAGAGCTGAATGCTTCGGCATGCAGGCCGCAGGTCTCCTTGAATTTCAGGGCAGCTTCCTGGGCGATGCCAAAGCCCATGCCGCGGCCGATGACAAACAGGTTGTTGGCGGATTTGAGCGCGTCGACCGCCTTGCTCCAATCGCATTGCCAGGCCTGCTTTAATGACGCGGGCAGCTGCTTGAGCGCGGCCCCCAGTAATTCGTCACCGCTCCACTCGGATACCAGATGCAGGACCGCTGACAGGGTGGCGATGTAGGATTTTGTCGCAGCCACGCTCTTTTCCGGGCCAGCGTGCAGGGGAATAACCAGATCGGCAAGCGTTGCCAGCGGCGAATCTTCCACATTGACAAACGCCAAGGTGAGCGCGCCGGCGGCCTTGGCTTTTTCAACGCCGGCTAACAGATCGGGGCTTTTGCCCGATTGGGAAATGGCAATGTAGAGCACCCCCTTGAGTCGCTGGGCGGCACCGTAAACAGAGCTCACCGAAGGCGAGGCCGACGAGGTGAGTGTGCCGGTACGGGTCTCAATCAGGTATTTTGCGTAGGTGGCGGCATGGTCGGAACTGCCCCGGGCCATGGTCACCACGGCTGCAGGATCAAATGCACGGATCTGCTTAACGGCCTCGGTTACGCGCTCGGCGTTAGCACTGAATTGACGCGCGACAACCTCATGTGCGGAGGCGGCCTCCTGAAACATCAGGGTTTGCTCGGGGTTTAAGGTTGAAGCGTTCACAGCCATCATGGGAAATCCGTCAGTAATGAGACAACGTTGTCATTGTTGCGAAAAAACAAGGGGCTGTAAAGCCCCTTGTTGGGTCATCATGCGTTGGCGGTGGAATCCCGCACCACCAGTTTCGGGTAAAACCCCTGACTGGGCGCGGCCTGACCAGCATCGCGGCCGGTGCGGATATCATTGATCAACAGCTTGGCCGCGGTCTGGGCGATGGTGTTGTTGGGCTGTTGTGCCGTGGTGAGTTTGGGCCAGGCCTGGCGGGAGAAAGGCGAATCCTCAAAGCCGACAATGGACAATTCCTCCGGTACCGCTACACCCAGGATGCGCGCCGCAAACAGGGTACCGGCGGCGATTTCATCGTTACAAGCGAATATGGCCGTGGGGCGATCGGGCCGGGAGAGCAGCGCGCGGGAACGCTCGATACCGGATTCAAAGGCGTATTCACCCGGCAGCATCAGATCTTCGTCTATGGGCAGTCCGTGCTTCTTGAGTGCATCCTTATAACCTTCAAGACGTTCGGTGCTGGAGGCGTGCTCCAGGTCACCGCCGAGAAAACCGATGCGGGTGTGGCCCAGCCCGATAAGGTAATCCGTGATGTCAAAACCGGCGGTGCGGTCATCGATAAATACACAGGGCGAACCGGCATCGGGTGCTTCCGAACCGGATAAAATACGCACAAACCGGACATTCTTCTTGCGCAGGGCATCGATAACGTCGGGTGTTTCCGACAGCGGCGGCGTCAGTACCAGCCCGCCGACGCGCGAGCGGTCCAGCATTTCATTCAATTCGTTCAGGATGTCCGGCGAGCGGGCATCGCAGGGGTGGATCACCAGTTCGTAACCTTCAGCGCGGCAGGTTTGCAGAATGCCGTTCTGCATGTCGATCACGTAGTTACTGTTAGGGTTATCGTAAATAAAGCCAATGGATGAGGCGGCACCGCGCAGAAGGCGCGCACCCAGATTGGGTTGGTAGTTTAATTCTTTGACTGCGGCCCAGACTTTATCCTGTAACTCCTGCCCCACACTGGGTTCGCGGTTGATGACCCGCGATACGGTCTTAAACGAAACGCCGGCGAGTTTTGCCACGTCCTTGATGGTTGCCTTCATACCGAAGTGGAGCCCTTAGAGTCGAAATAGATAATTGGACGCTAGGTTAGAGCCTAAGGGCAGGCCCCGCAAGGGAGAATTGTCTGGCGGGTCACCCGCTTGACAACGTTGTCATAATGTTGGCTAATATGACAACGTTGTCACCAAAACAAAGATTGGCCCAGAATATGACTTGTCGCACCCAACTGCCCGAATGGCAAAACCTCGCCCAGCACGCCCAACGGCTCAAAAAACAGCGCATAGCGGATTTGTTTGAAGATAGCAGTCGGTTTGATGCGTTTTCCCGCCCTATGCCCTTTGGGCTGTACGACTTCTCCAAAACCTTGTTGGATCAACCGGCTCTGGAGGCGTTATTGGCGCTGGCGCGCAAGGCCGGTGTGGAAGGCGAGCGCGCGCGCATGCTGGCAGGTGAGCCTTTCAATGCCACCGAGCAACGTGCGGTGCAGCACATGGCGTTGCGGGCGGCGGCCGATCGCCATCCGCACGCGCTGGGCCAACCGGTGCAACCCCAGATTGATGCTGAACTCGGTAAGATGGAGCAGTTCAGTGATCAGGTGCGCCAAGGCCGTTGGCGTGGCTACAGCGGCAAACAAATCACCGATGTGGTGGCCATTGGCATAGGCGGATCGAATCTGGGGCCGCAAATGGTGTGTGAAGCCCTGGCCAGCTATGCCGAGGGGCCAGCGCTGCATTTTGTCAGTAATGTGGATGGCGTTCAGATCAGCCGGACGCTGGCCGCACTGGACCCTCAAACCACGTTATTTGTGGTGTCTTCAAAAACCTTTACCACGCGCGAAACCATGGCCAATGCCGCAACCGCCCGTCGTTGGTTGGTCGCCCACGGTGGCGAGGCGGCAGTGGCGCAACACTTTGTGGCGGTCACCTCGGCGGTGGATAAAGCCCGCGCAATGGGTATTTCACCGGACAATATTTTTGCCATGTGGGATTGGGTGGGAGGGCGCTTTTCGCTCTGGTCTGCCATCGGTCTTCCCATTGCGCTGTATTTGGGGATGCCCATATTCCGTCAGATACTGGCGGGCGCGCGCGTTGCAGACGAGCATTTTACCGACGCACCGCTGGAACAGAATGTGCCGGTATTGATGGCGCTATTGGGTGTCTGGCACATCAATTTTCTCGGCATGCCGACCCACGCGATATTGCCTTACGACCAGGCGTTGAAATATTTACCGGCCTATTTGCAGCAGGCGGAAATGGAAAGTAACGGCAAGTCGGTCACCCGCACCGGTAATCCGGTGGCGTACGACACGGGTGCGATTGTGTGGGGGCAATTGGGGATTGATGGCCAGCATGCGTTTTATCAGTTGCTGCATCAGGGCACCCATGAGGTGGCGTTGGATTTCATCGGTTCGGCGGTACCGGTAGCAGCGCCAGAGGGGCATCATGAACAATTGCTGGCAAATATGTTTGCGCAAACCCAGGCGTTGATGAACGGATGCGATGTGGATGCCGTGCGCAAGGATCTGCTGGCGCGCGGATACAACCTTGACGCGGTTGAACAATTGGTGCCGCACAAAGTGCATCGCGGCAATCGCGGCAGCTGTACATTTTTGCTGGACAAAATTACACCAGCGTCATTGGGCAGTTTGGTCGCGCTGTACGAACACAAAATCTTTGTCCAGGGCGTACTCTGGGATGTGTGTTCGTTCGATCAATGGGGCGTGGAACTGGGTAAACAACTGATTGCCGGTCTGGAGCAGCAATTGACCGGTACGGAGCCGCCCCAGGGACAGGACAGCTCCACCACCGGCTTGATCAATTACTACCGTAAACTGTCCCACAGTAAGGCGTAGCTGAGTGCTACCCGGCGCGCCAGCTGGTCTTTGGTGCTGGCGCCGCCGTGGCCGCCTTCGCGGTTTTCGTAATAGTAAACGGCTTGACCCATGGCATCCATGCGAGCCGCCATCTTGCGGGCATGGCCGGGATGGACCCGGTCATCGCGCGTAGAGGTATAAAACAGAATCGGCGGATAGTTCACATTCGCCTTCAGGTTTTGAAATGGCGAATAGGTTTTCAGCCAGTTCCATTCTTCCGCAATGTCGGGATTGCCGTATTCCGCCATCCAGCTCGCGCCGGCCAATAAGGTGTGATAGCGCTGCATATCCAGCAATGGCACACCGCAAATTACGGCGCCGTAAAGTTCGGGGTGTCGGACCATGGTGGCGCCTACCAGCAAGCCACCGTTGCTGCGACCTTCAATACCCAAATGCGCTGCCGAGGTGATTTTGCGCGCAAACAGGTCGCGTGCAATGGCCTCAAAGTCTTCATAGGCCTTGGGTCGGTTTTGTTTCAGTACCGATGCATGCCAGGCCGGACCGTATTCACCGCCGCCCCGGATATTCGCCAATACAAAAACGCCGCCGCGCTCGAGCCACAGTTTGCCGTAGACGCCATTCAGGTCTTCATAGGAACCTGAGTAACTAGGCTTGAGCGACACGCGGAAGCCACCGTAGGAAAACATATGGGTGGGATTTTTGCCGTCCAGGGCCAGGTCTTTGCGTTTGACCACAAAGTAGGGCACACGGGTGCCGTCTTCCGAGGTGGCAAAGTACTGCAGGGCCTCCATATTGCTGGCGTCAAAGGTCGCAGCCTGCGAAGTGGCGAGGTTTGCGTTTAAATCGGTGTCGACATAATACAAGCTTGGGGGCGTGAGGAAATCTTCATAGCGCGCAAAGAAAGCGCCGGTTTTGAACTCGCTGGTTTCTATGGTCAGCGTGCCTTGTGCCGGCAAGTCAATGACTTTTGCAGACCACTGGCCATCGCGCAGTTGATAAAAACGCGCTTCGGATTTCACGTCCACCAATCCGATAGCCACAATGCCGCGTGCGCTCGCCACCAATTCTTCTACCACGAAGCGGTCGCTGGCTTCGATCAGCACTACAATGTCGTGCGCTGCCGATTTTTCCGGTGTCACCAGGGCACTGGGTTTGATCAGCAGTACGCTACCGCGGGTGAAATCGCGGCCGTTAAAGGACCAGTCATCCTTGAGCTCGACCAGTAGTTTGCCCTTGACCAGATCCGAGATCACAGCGTTGCTGGGCAGTGCCAGCCGCTGCAGTTTGCCATCCTGCAGTTGGTGATAGTTACGTTCCCAGAAATTGGTGGATTCGGTAACCAGATCCAATGTGTTCTGGCCATCGTCCAGGCGGGTGGCGCTGGCCGAGACCGAATTCTTGGCGGCTTCGTGAATGCGCATCGCGTCATCCAGCGCTGTGCCTCGTTGCCAGATTCTTACCTGGCGCGGATAGCCGGAGTCGGTGAGCGAGTCGGCGCCGAAATCGGTGCCCACAAACAAATGGTTTTCATCCATCCAGCTGACGTTGCTTTTCGCCGCGGGAAGAAAGAAACCGCCATCGATAAAATTCAGGTCCCGGGTGGAAAACTCGCGGATCTCACGGCTGTCGCCACCGCCTTCGGATAAGTGCATCAGGCAGCGGGTGTACGCCGGTGCCAGACAATCAAGGCCTTTGAATACCCATTTTTTGTTTTCCCGAGCCGACAGAGCATCCAGATCGAGCACGGTTTCCCAGTTGGGGTTGCCGGCGGCAAATTCGCTGACCGGGCTGCGGCGATACACGCCGCGGATGTGGGTCTCGTCCTGCCAGAGGTTATACACATACTGGCCTTTCAGGCTGATATGCGGCAGACGGTCTTTGGCGTTGAGTGTTGCCAGCGCCCGATCAAATAGCTGCTGATAATCACTTTTTGTTTCAAGTGCAGCCTGTGTGCGGGCGTTGGCGGCATCCACCCAGGCCAGCGCCGTTTTGTCTTCTACCCCTTCCAGCCACTGAAAGTCATCCGGTGTCTGGTTGCATGCGGTCAGTGCCAGCGCTATGCCCAGCAGGCCGGGGCGGAGAAGGCGGGTAAGTTGGGACATGGGGTTTCCTCGTTATTGGACTTTTGCACTGGGGAGACGAACAAACCGGTGGGAATCACAAGGAATGACAAAGCGCTTGCATTCTTATGGTTAAATTGACTATATTAAATCTGTCCGGTCGACCCTAGATTGGGTTGGGCTGGTCAGAGCGGCATTGTCCGTACTGGCCCGGTGTATGGGTGCACCGGGCCGCGTATTCTCTCGTCCTCTTTTTCACCGGCCGCTCGCGGCCGGTCTTTTAGGACGCCACCCACACACCAAATAACAAAAATGGCGTATTTGCTCCCGAAGGCTGCTTTATGAAGACCTATCAGACATCCCTGTTGATTTCCCTTGCGCTACTCGCGTTGGTGGCTTGTAAAACTGAATCGGATAAACCATCCACCGGTGTGACATGGCCCGCCGTCAACAGTCCCATTCAGAAAGATCCTGCGATGGAAGCCCGCATCAGTGAACTGTTGTCCAGGATGACGGTGGAGCAGAAAGTGGGGCAAATGATCCAGGCGGAAATACGCTACATCACCCCGGAGCAGGTGAAAAAATACCATATCGGTTCGATTCTCAACGGTGGTGGGACCTTTCCTAATAACGACAAATATGCATCGGAAATGGATTGGGTCAACGTCGCCGAAGCCTATTACCAGGCATCGGTTGATACCAGTGATGGCGGCTTGGGTATTCCCGTGATTTGGGGGACGGATGCAGTGCATGGCCACAATAACGTGGTGCGTGCCACCTTGTTTCCACACAATATCGGCCTGGGCGCCACGCGCAATCCAGCGCTGATTCGCCGCATCGGCGCTGCCACGGCACGCGAGGTGTCGGCCACCGGCGTGCAGTGGACCTTTGCGCCGACGGTTGCCAGTCCGCGCGACGACCGTTGGGGGCGCACCTATGAAGGCTATTCGGAAGACCCTGCCATCGTGCGCCAATTTGCCGCCGAAATGGTCAAGGGAATTCAGGGTGAAGCAGGTACCGATGAACTGTTCTCGCCCTCCAAAATGGTGGCCACGGTCAAGCATTTTGTCGGCGACGGCGGCACGCAAAACGGCCGCGATCGCGGTGACGCCCGCATTTCCGAACGGGAACTCAGGGACATTCACGCTCAGGGCTATGTGGCGGGTCTGGGCGCAGGCGCGCAAACGGTGATGGCGTCATTCAACAGCTGGAATGGTGAGCGCCTGCACGGCAGCTTCCATATGTTGACCGAAGTGCTGAAAAACCAAATGGGTTTTGATGGTTTTGTGGTGGGCGACTGGAACGGTCACGGTTTCGTGAAGGGCTGTGATTTCACGCAGTGCGCCCAGTCTGTCAATGCTGGGCTCGACATGTTTATGTCGATTCAGGAATGGCCCCAGTTATTAGAAAACACCATAAAACAAGCCAAAAACGGCGAGATTCCGATGGCCCGTATCGACGATGCTGTGCGCCGGATCCTGCGGGTGAAAATGCGGGCAGGGTTGTTTGACGGAATGTCGCCAAAGGCCCGGGCCAAGATCAATGGTGTTGGCGACGTATTGGGTAACCCCGAGCATCGCGCGCTGGCACGTGAAGCGGTACGGCAATCGCTGGTACTGTTAAAAAACAAAACGGTATTCTGCCTTTGTCACCCAAAGCCAATATTCTCGTGGCGGGCGATGGTGCACACAACATTGGTAAACAATCCGGCGGGTGGACACTGTCGTGGCAAGGCACGGGTAACACCAATGAAGATTTCCCCGGCGCCACATCGATATACGACGGCTTGAAAGCGCAGGTGGAGGCGGCGGGTGGCCAGATCCGTTTGAGCGAGCAGGGCGAATATACCGATAAGCCCGACGTGGCGATTGTGGTGTACGGAGAAAATCCCTATGCCGAATGGCAGGGGGATATTAATTCCCTGGAGTATCAACCGGCCACCCGCGCAGATATCAAATTATTGTCTGCCTTAAAACGCGACGGGATTCCGGTGGTATCGGTATTTTTGTCGGGCAGGCCCCTGTGGGTGAATGCGGAGTTAAATCAGTCAGATGCGTTTGTTGCCGCGTTTTTGCCGGGCTCTGAAGGTGCCGGTGTGGCCGATGTGCTCCTGACCGATGCGGAAGGACGTGCCCAGTACGACTTTGTGGGCAAGCTTTCGTTCAGCTGGCCGCGGGATCTCAGTCAGGTGCAGCTTAATGTGGGCGATAAGGAATACGATCCGCTGTTCGCTTACGGCTACGGGTTGAGCTACGGCGATACTGACACCCTGGCCGATAACCTGCCCGAAGACCGCGCAGCGTTCGCGACCGCCATGGGGCCAGTTCCGCTGGGTATTTTTGAAAGCCGGGTGCTGGACCCCTGGTCAATGTATGCCCGCACCCCCGAAGGCCGGGTGGCGGCGACCACCAATAGCCTGAGCGATGCTTGGATCAGTATCACCGGTCACGATTATCTGTTGCAGGACGATGCGCGGCGCATTGCATTTACCGGCCGGGGCAAAGCGGCCGCCCAAATTGCCAGCGACATGCCGGTAGACTTCAGTGGATTTGTTGCGTCCGATGCGGCATTGATTATGGATTTGCGGGTTAATCAGCAACCGGAAGGCGATGTCGAACTGGGTATGCACTGCTTGCCTGATTGTGCCGGTGCAGTGTCGGTAACGGATGCCATGGCGAAAAAACCGGCCGGTCAGTGGCAGAAATTTTCAGTCGATATGACCTGCCTGGTGAAGGCGGGCCTGCAGGCCGACAGGGTCAGCGCGCCGTTCGTATTGAGTTCGGCCGGTACACTGGATATTTCACTGGCGAATATCCAGCTGATGCCCGGCAAGGCGTCTGAAGCCGATGTGCGATGTTCAGAATAAAAGGGCAGTTAGCATAAAAAAGCCGGCAATGCCGGCTTTTTTATGGCAGTGTAATCAGCCAAGGCGTTCTTTCAGGTAGCTGTCGTAATCCGGTACCTGGCGTTCAAAACTGCCGCGGAATAAGGTCGAGCCCACCATGACATCGGCGGAACTGCGGTTGCAGGCCACGGGAATATTCCACACGGCGGCGATGCGCAGCAGGGCCTTTACATCGGGGTCGTGGGGCATGGGCTGGAACGGATCCCAGAAAAAAATCAGGAAATCCACTTTGCCCTCGGTGATTAATGAACCAATTTGTTGATCGCCACCCAACGGGCCACTGATCAGCTTGTTGATCGTCAGGCCTGTTTCCCGCTCGATGATGGCGCCCGTTGTCCCGGTTCCATAGAGTGTGTGTGGCGCCAGGTCGGCCTTGTGTTTTTGGCACCAGGCCACCAGTTCCTGTTTTTTGTTGTCGTGCGCTACCAGCGCCACTTGCTTGGTGGCCGCGGTGTGTATGGTTTTTTGTTGCATGGGGATTCCTGTGACAATCCGTTTTCCGGGATTGTAGCAGGCGCGGGATAAAAAAGGATGAGTGAGGGAGTTGCGGTGGTCTGACCGATTTTCCACGCGCAGAGAACAGAACGAATGGGTTTGTGTGATGACCGGTCAAAAAGCGGTGTGGCTAATAAAAAAATGCCCGCCGGGGCGGGCTTAAGCGGTGCATCACACTTAACGAGGTTCAGAACCTTTGAGCGCGTAAAACGCGATATAGCAGTAACAAGCGGCGGGTAGCAGGAAAGAAAGTTGTAAGCCGATGCCGTCGGCCAACATGCCCTGAAATAACGGAATAATGGCGCCACCTACAATCGACAGGCAGATCAGCCCTGCGCCGTTACTGGTCAGTTTGCCCAGCCCCTTGAGCGCGAGCGCAAAAATGGTGGGAAACATGATGGAGTTAAACAGGCCGACTGCAAGGATGGACCAAAACGCAATTTGACCTTCTGTGTTGATGGTGACTAACAGGAGCAAAACGCAAGCCACTGCGTTCACGGTCAGTACGATTTGTGGTCGCACAGTTTGCATGATAGCTGCACCAATAAACCGGCCCACCATGGCGCCGCCCCAATAGTATGCAATGTAGTTGGCGGCGGTGGACTCCTGCATGTTGGCAATGTTGGGCATGGCGAAGTAATTGACCAACAAGCTTCCGATGGCTACCTCGGCGCCCACATAGAGAAAGATGCCAATGGCGCCCATCACTAAGTGTGGATGGTGCCAGATGGAATCCTTGTCACCTGCCGGGTTTACCGATGCTTCCGGTTCAATGTGGGGCAGTTTGAACCAGGCAAACAGCACGGCCAGCGCAAACAGGGTAAAAGCCAGGCCCACATAGGGCAGTTGAACGGCAGCGGCCTCCTTGGCGCGATAGGCTTCCTGCTCCGCACCGCTCAATTGCGCGAGTTCGGCGGCGCCGAGCACCGCACCCGCCAGAATCAGGGTTGAGCCAAAAAACGGCGCAATAGTTGTGCCCAGCGAGTTGAACGCCTGAGTCATGGTCAGCCGGCTGGACGCGGTGTTTTGTGGCCCTAGCGCGGTGACGTAAGGGTTGGCCGAAACCTGCAATACGGTGATCCCGCCTGCCAGCACAAACAGCGCACCCAAAAACAGAGGGTAGTAACGCAGGCTGGCGGCCGGGTAGAACATCAGGCAGCCAAGGCCCGCGATCATCAGGCCGGTCACAATGCCTGCCTTGAAACCTATGCGCTTGACCAGATAGCCCGCCGGAACCGAAACCACAAAATAGGCACCAAAGAAGCAAAATTGAATCAGCATGGCCTGCGTGTAGTTGAGGGAAAACACCGCTTTGAGGTGTGGAATCAGGATGTCGTTCAGGCAAGTAAGGAAACCCCACATGAAAAACAGGCTGGTGAGCGCTGTCAGGGGAATCAGGTAATTTTGTTGGGACTGGGGGTTGTCCACCTGAAAGGTGGCGCCGGGTGCCGTGCTGGCCATAGGGTCTCCGTTGTCGATAGCTGAGGGTTATTGTTATAGTCATAATAACTTTAACCTAGGCGGTGGCGCTTGTCACCTGATTTTGGCTCTTGCTCTTCCTTCAAAATGACAGCGCTGTCATTGTCGGTGTGGCGCATTTGCAGGCAATAGCTGCCAAAACCCCCGCGAATCCGTCATATTTCTATGGCATAATGGCTAAATCATTAAAAAGCACAGATTTTCTCCTACCTGGAAAGGGTGGGAGAGCATTCGAATGCATAGAAAATGGTGCCGTAAGTTAAGGTTTTCCAATTGACAGCGCTGTCAGGACGGCCGTAAGCTTCGCACCCAATGACAATTACCGCCTTTCGGGTGGGTGAGAGAACTAAAGGGGTTGGTCTTGCAAGCGACAGACTGGGTGATATTCGGGGGTACGGGCGACCTTTCATTGCGCAAGTTGATGCCGGCGCTGTACCGCTGTGAAGAAGAAGGGCGCATGGTTGAAGGGTCCCGGGTCATAGCCACCAGTCGTGGCAATCTGACGCAAGAGGATTTTCTGGCGCAGGTGAAGGCGGGCTTGCAGAAGTTCCTGGCGGCCGGCGAGTTTGATGAGCCCACCTGGGCCGCTTTCTCCGCGCGTCTGAGTATCGTCAATGTGGATTTGAGCGATATCAGCAGCTGGACCGAGCTGGCGGAAAGCCTCAAATCGGTCGATTCGGTGCCGGTGTATTACCTGGCCATTCCGCCGTCTTTGTTCGGGGGTGTGTGCGCCTCGCTGTCTTCCCTGGGGTTGGTGTCCGCCAACTCACGCGTGATCGTTGAAAAGCCACTTGGCTACGACCAGGAATCTGCTGAAGCCATCAATGGCGAGATTGGTCGCTACTTCAGCGAATCCCAGGTGTACCGCATTGACCATTACCTGGGCAAAGAATCGGTCCAGAATCTGTTGGCGTTGCGCTTTGCCAACCGGATGTTCGAAAACATCTGGGATTGTAACTCCATTGACCATGTGCAGATCACGCTGGCGGAGGCCGTCGGTGTTGAAAGCCGGGGTGGGTTTTACGATGGCGCCGGCGCCATGCGGGACATGGTACAGAATCACTTGTTGCAGCTGCTGTGCCTGGTGGCGATGGACCCACCCAATGCCTTGGATGCCGACAGCGTCCGTAGCGAAAAAATCAAAGTGTTGCGCTCGTTGCGCAAAATTACCGGCGATGACATCGCCCGTCACACCGTGCGCGCCCAGTATGTGGATGGCGAAGTAAAAGGCCAGGTGGTCGATTCTTACATTGGCGATCTGGGCAAGCCCAGCCGCACCGAAACCTTCGTGGCCATCCGTGCGTTTGTGGATAACTGGCGCTGGAAAGGCGTGCCTTTTTATCTGCGTACCGGCAAGCGCATGTCTTCTCGCTATGCCGAGATGGTGATCCAGTTCAAGCCCGTGACCCATTCACTGTTTGGCCAGGAGCAAAATAATCAGCTGGTGATTCGCCTTCAGCCGGAAGAGCATATCTACATCAATCTGATGAGTAAGGACATTGCCAGTGCCGACGTAAAACTGCGGCCGATCGAATTTGAAATCGATCTGGCGGCGGAATGCAATGCACCCGTGGCCGATGCCTACAAACGATTGATGCTGGATGCCATGGCGGGCAATGGCACCTTGTTTGTCCACCGCGATGAAGTGGACAACGCCTGGCGCTGGGCTGACCCGATTATCGCAGGCTGGAAAAAGAATCTGGCCCCGCTGTCATATTACGCGGCTGGCACCAATGGTCCGGAGGCCGCAGAAAAACTCATGCGCGACGACGGGCGCGAATGGCATCAACAGGATTAAGTTGTGATCAGAGAATTTGTATTTGAAACCAAAGCCGCGCTGCTGACGCAATTGGAGCAGGATTTATTGGCGCAAGTGAAGCAGGTGCTGGCCAGTGAAGGCGCGGCCAGCCTGTTGCTGTCCGGTGGCAGTACGCCCGGCCCTGTGTATGAAGCGCTGGGTAAAACCCTGGATCCACTCGTGCAGATTGCGCTGGTGGATGATCGCTGGGTGGATGTAGACCACAAGGGCAGCAATGAAGCCCTGTTGAAACGCTGCTTTCCAGAGCACGCCATTGTGGGCATGAAAACCCCCGATGCAACGCCGCAAGCGGCTGTGGCCGAGGTGAATCAACGCTACGCCACATTGGCACAACCGTTCGCGGTCACGGTGCTCGGCATGGGCCCGGATGGACACACAGCGTCTTTATTTCCCAATGCCCATGGGCTGGATGCCGCTTTGGCAGCGGATGCCTCCCTGTGCGCGGCCATTACCGCGCACCCGTCGGCAGTGACCGGCGAATTGGTGGATCGCATGACGCTGACTCTCAACGGCATTTTGAACAGCCGCAAGCTGGTGCTGCTGATCACCGGGCAGGACAAATGGGATGTGTACCAAAAAGCGAAAACCGCTGATGACGTCAAGCTGACGCCGGTATCTGCCGTGCTGCAGCAGCAGGCAGTGGATCTGGACGTGTACTGGGTGGCTTGAAGCAGCCCGCTTTCAAACGATTAACGATGTGTGCGAGATATGATGAATAGCAACAATAAGGGCCAGCTCAATGCAGTGATTGCCCGCGTCACAGAAACCATTCAACAGCGCAGTCAGAAAACCCGTGCGGATTATCTGGCCCTGATGCGCAAACAAGCCGAGGGTGGCCCGTCCCGTAAAGCGCTGCCCTGCGGCAACCTGGCGCATGGTTTTGCCGCTTGTGGCCAGTCGGATAAAGACAAGCTGTCCGCCACGGATGTGCCCAACATTGCCATCGTGTCTTCCTACAATGACATGTTGTCTGCACACCAGCCGTTCGAACACACACCGGCACACATCAAGAAAGTCATTGCCGAGCTGGGTGGTGTTGCCCAATTCGCCGGTGGTGTGCCTGCAATGTGTGATGGAATTACCCAGGGCATGGCGGGCATGGAACTGTCGCTGTTTTCCCGCGATGTGATTGCCATGTCTACCGCGATTGCGCTGTCGCACAATATGTTTGATGGCGCCTTGTGCCTTGGCGTATGCGATAAGATCGTGCCGGGTCTGCTGATAGGGGCTTTGTCATTCGGCCATCTGCCCATGATTTTTGTGCCGGCCGGTCCTATGCCGTCCGGTTTACCTAACGACGAAAAAGCCCGCGTGCGCCAGTTGTTTGCTCAGGGCAAAGTCGGGCGTGAGGAGCTGTTGGCGGCAGAGTCTGCCAGTTATCATTCACCCGGGACCTGTACTTTCTATGGAACGGCCAACTCCAATCAGTTGGTGATGGAAATCATGGGCCTGCATTTGCCCGGCAGCTCTTTTGTCAATCCCAATACCCCTTTACGCGAAGCCTTGACCGGTGCAGCGGCGGAACAAGTGTTGCGCCTGACCAAAGCCGGCAATGACTATCGTCCGTTGGCTGAGGTGGTGGATGAAAAAGCCATCGTCAATGCCGTGGTGGGTTTGCTGGCCACCGGTGGCTCAACCAACCACACCATGCACCTGGTCGCCATGGCGGCCGCGGCAGGGATTCAGCTGACCTGGGACGATTTCTCCGAATTGTCTTCGGTGGTGCCGTCGCTGACCAAAATTTATCCCAATGGCATTGCCGATATTAACCATTTCCAGGCGGCAGGCGGCATGTCCTTCCTGATTGCCACCTTGCTGGATGCCGGCTTGTTGCACGCGGACGTTCTGACCGTCGCGGCTGAGCGCGGTATGCAGGGCTATCGTCAGGAACCGCAGATCCGCGACGGAAAATTGCAGTGGGTGGCAGGGCCGGAGCGCTCGCTGGATACCGACGTGCTGCGTTCTGTGGACGAGCCCTTCAGCGCCAATGGCGGCCTGAAAGTACTGAAAGGTAACCTGGGACGCGGTGTGATCAAGGTGTCCGCGGTTAAACCGGAATACCGCGTGCAGGAAGGGCCTGCCATCGTATTCCACAGCCAGTCTGAATTTATCGATGCGTTCCAGCGCGGCGAGCTGGATAAAGATTTTATTGCTGTGCTTCGCTATCAGGGCCCGCGCGCGTGCGGCATGCCGGAACTGCATAAGCTGGTGCCCATTCTGGGCAGCCTGCAAGACAAGGGCTTCAAAGTCGGTTTGGTTACCGATGGGCGCATGAGTGGCGCGTCCGGCAAAATTGCCGCGGCGATTCATCTGACCCCGGAAGCGGCCGCAGGTGGCATGATCAGCAAAATCCAGAACGGCGACCTGATTCGCCTCGACGGCGAGTCGGGCGAATTGAATCTGCTGGTCGATGAAGCGGTATTGGCCAGCCGGATCGTTGCACAACCGGACCTTTCCGGTAACGAAGCCGGCTGTGGGCGTGAATTATTTGCGGCGTTCCGGTCGCAGGTGACCGGCGCTGCCAGCGGTGCCAGAAGTTTCGGCTTTGCGTTCGCGGAGGAAGAGGCATGAGTGTGGCTGCACTCAACAGCGCCCCGCAGTTGTTTCCCTATGTGGTGGCCGATATCGGTGGCACCAATGCCCGTTGGGGACTGGTGACCGGGCTCGACTCGAACGGTCGTTACCTGATTGAATCGATTCGCACCTTCGAAAACCGTCATCACCCGCAATTCCGTGACTCTTTGGCGGCTTATCTGGATGCCCTGGGCGGTATCGAGATCAAGCGCGTATGCGTCGCCCTGGCGGGTCCCGTGCTGGGTGACCTGATCAATATGACCAACATCAATTGGTCTTTCTCCGTGCGCGAAACGGAGGCCGCATTTGGCCTGGATAAACTGCTGATCGTGAATGATTTTACGGCATTGGCTTATGCCACCAGCGCACTGGGTCAGGCGGACCTGGTGTGTATTAAGCAGGGCATCCAGAAATCCGCTGCCCCGCGTGCGATTCTCGGTCCCGGCACAGGTCTTGGCATGGCTTCGCTTATTCCGGTGAGCGAGCGCTGGATTCCGGTCTGTGGTGAAGGTGGCCATACGGCATTTGCGCCGCGGGGGGATGAAGAGATCGCCTTGTGTCAGGTGATGCAAAAAAACGAAGGCTACATATCAAAAGAAGCGTTGCTTTCAGGTTCAGGTTTGGAACGAATTTACCGCAGCCTCGCAGAAGTTCGTCATCTGAACGTAGAACCGATGGCAGCGTCAAAAATATCCGGGCTGGCGGTCAGCAATGCTGACAAGCTGGCTGTGGATGCGCTGAATATTTTCTGCGCGGTACTGGGCTCGGCAGCAGCCGATCAAGCCCTGACCGTTGGCGCTTTGGGTGGCGTCTACCTGGGGGGCGGAATTTTGCCCAGAGTGCAGGAATTTTTAAAGAAAAGCCCGTTTGAAGCCCGGTTTAAAGAAAAAGGCGTGATGTCTCATTATATGAATGACATTCCGGTTTATCTGATTGTGGCGGATGAGCCTGCGCTGATTGGCGCGGCGGCGTTGCTCGCAGAGCAACAGTAAACAGACGAGAACAGGACGAATCATGCAATCTGCAATTGAACGAGTGGTAAGTGCCGCACCGGTGGTGCCGGTAATGGTGATCGAAAAGTTGGAGCACGCGGTGCCGCTGGGGCGCGCGCTGGTGGCTGGCGGTTTGCCAGTGCTGGAAATCACGCTGCGCACTGCCTGTGCGCTCGACGCAATCAAAGCAATCAAAGCCGAAGTGGAAGGTGCCATTGTGGGCGCAGGCACGGTCAACACGCCCGCCGATGTGGAGCGCGCAGCGGCAGCCGGGTCCGAGTTTTTTGTATCGCCCGGCTCTACACCGCGCCTGATCGATGCCGTGGAGGCCTCCGGTATTCCCATTCTGCCAGGCGTCAACTCGCCCAGCGAAGTCATGGCGTTAATGGAGCGCGGTTTTAAATACCTGAAATTCTTCCCGGCAGAGGCGGCGGGTGGTGTTCCCATGCTCAAATCCATTGGCGGACCCTTGCCGCAGGTAAAATTCTGTCCGACCGGTGGGGTAAACCTGAAAAACCTTCAGAGTTATTTGTCGCTGCCAAATGTGGTGTGCGTGGGCGGTTCCTGGATGGCGCCGGTCGACATGATGCATGCCGGCGACTGGGCGGGTATTGAAAAATTGGCCCGTGAAGCGCGTGCCGCGGCCGAAGCCTGATTGCAGGCCAAAGATTAACGTTAAGGTGCAGGCAATCCGCAGCATAGCGGATGCTGACAGCGGCGGTGGTTCAAACACCGCCCACTACTACGAGCTGGATAACCGGCCATTACTGCCACTACAGGCAGATTGAATGTGATTTTACAGAATCAGGGGTTAAAACATGATTAAAGTAGCTATTAATGGTTATGGCCGTATCGGCCGCAATACCCTGCGCGCTTTGTATGAAAGCGATCTGCAGGACAAAATTAAAATCGTTGCCATTAACGATCTGGGTGATGCCAAAATGAACGCGCACCTCACCCGTTATGACACAGTGCATGGCCGTTTTGCCAAGTCTGTGGATGTTGATGGCAATGCAATGATCGTCGACGGCGATGTGATTCAGATTTTCTCTGAGCGCGACCCGAAAAACCTGCCATGGGGCCAGCTGGGTGTTGACGTGGTGTACGAGTGCACGGGTTTTTTCACCAGCAAAGCCAAAGCCTCCGCACATATCGACGCCGGTGCCAAAAAAGTGATTATCTCGGCACCAGCCTCCGATGCGGATATCACCGTGGTATACGGTGTCAATCACGACAAGCTGAGCAAAGACCATCAGATCATTTCCAACGCGTCTTGCACCACCAACTGCCTGGCACCCGTGGCCAAAGTGCTGAACGATGCTATTGGCATTGAGCAGGGCATGATGACCACTGTGCATGCTTACACCAATGATCAGAAGCTGAACGACGTTTATCATTCCGACATGTACCGGGCGCGTTCTGCCACGCAATCCATGATCCCCACCAAAACCGGTGCCGCCAGTGCGGTTGGTCTGGTGCTGCCTGAGCTGAATGGTAAGCTGGACGGTATGGCTGTCCGTGTTCCCACCATTAATGTGAGCCTGGTGGATTTCAACTTCCTGGCCGCACGC
The DNA here is from genome assembly GCF_000305785.2 of Simiduia agarivorans SA1 = DSM 21679. NCBI lineage: Bacteria > Pseudomonadati > Pseudomonadota > Gammaproteobacteria > Cellvibrionales > Cellvibrionaceae > Simiduia > Simiduia agarivorans. The sequence goes on from NC_018868.3 coordinate 4,289,387, forward strand.
GATACCACGGAAGCGGAAATCAACCAGCTGATTGAAAAAGCCAGTGCCGGTGCCATGAAAGGTGTACTGGGTTACAACGTCGAGCCTTTGGTCAGTATTGACTTTAACCACAATACCCACTCGTCGGTATTCGATGCCACCCAGACCAAGGTTTCCGGTCGTTGGGTTAAGGTGATGAGCTGGTACGACAACGAATGGGGCTTCTCTAACCGGATGCTGGACAACACAATCGCGCTGATGAACGCGAAATAAAAATACAAACCCCGGTTCAACGCTCGCCAGAAGGCGAGCGTTTTTTACAAGAGAGAGTACTGTTAGCGCGTGGGCGTTAACCTACAGCTGAATTGAGAATTCCTATGTTACGACGTACAAAAATTGTTTCTACCTTGGGTCCGGCCACCGATGATCCGGCAATCCTGGAAAAGTTGATCGTTGCCGGTGTGGATGTGGTGCGCCTGAACTTTTCCCACGGCAAGCCTGAAGATCATCAGCAACGGGCTGATCTGGTGCGTGAATTTGCCGCCAAGCACGGCCGCCATGTAGCGGTGCTGGGCGATTTGCAGGGTCCTAAGATCCGTATTGCCCGTTTTAAATCCACCAAAATTGCACTGGAAAAAGGCGATAAGTTCTTCCTGGATGCCAATCTGGGAAATGACGACGGTGACCAGAACGGTGTCGGTATTGACTATAAGGAACTGCCTGGCGATTCCCGCTCTGGCGACGTTCTGTTGTTAGATGACGGCCGCGTGGTGTTCGAGGTGGAGCAGGTGGTCGGCTCGCGCATTCACTGTAAAGTGCTTGTTGGCGGCCCACTGTCTAACAACAAAGGCATCAACCGTCAGGGCGGCGGATTATCCGCGCCGGCGCTGACTGAAAAAGATCACCGGGATATTGAATTGGCAGCCAAAATCGGCGTTGATTACCTGGCGGTATCTTTCCCGCGTAAGGCCAGCGATATTCATCGCGCGCGCGACCTGCTGACCCAGGCCGGCGGCAGTGCCCGCATTGTGGCCAAAATAGAACGTGCAGAAACCGTCAACGACACAGACTGCCTGGATGATATTATTTGCGCGTCCGATGCGGTGATGGTGGCCCGGGGTGATTTGGGTGTTGAAATTGGTGATGCGGCGTTGATCGGCGTGCAAAAAGACCTGATCAGCCGCGCACGTCGCCTGAACAAGGTGGTGATAACTGCCACCCAGATGATGGAGTCAATGATCAACAGCCCACTGCCAACACGTGCAGAAGTGTTTGACGTGGCGAATGCTGTACTGGACGGTACCGACGCGGTCATGTTGTCGGCCGAGACCGCCGCGGGTAAGTACCCGGTGGAAACAGTAGAGGCGATGACCCGCGTTATTCTGGGTGCAGAACAGCATCCGCAAGCCGTATCCAACGTGGATTCCTTCAATATGGCCTTGGCCTCAGTGGATCAATCCATTGCGGTGGCAGCGATGTTTGCGGCCAGTCGTATGCAGGGTGTAAAAGCCATTATCTGCATGACCGAATCGGGTAGCACGCCGTTGCTGATGAGCCGTATCCGCAGCGGGTTGCCCATTTTTGCGTTCAGTCGCCAGAAAGAAACGCAGGCCCGGGTTGCATTATTCCGCGGCGTGTACACCATTCCTTTTGACAATGAAAAAATCCCCAGTGAGCTGGTCAACCAGTCGGCTGTGGATGAGCTCAAATCGCGTGGAATCGTTGCCGATGGCGACCTGGTCGTGATTACCAAGGGTGATTTTATGAACGTATTGGGTGGCACCAATACCATGAAGATTATCCGGGTAGGGCAAGCGGTTCGTTAATCGTCTGAACAGGGGTGGCTGTGCCACCCCATATTATTTACAACCTTGCTGATGGAATTGGCGAGTGGCAAAAGCAACCATTGATGACGTAGCCGCGTTGGCCGGCGTTTCCATAAAAACCGTCTCCCGTGTTGTCAACGGCGAGCCGAATGTGCGCACTGCAACCCGTGAAAAGGTACAGCAGGCGGTGGACAAGCTTGGCTACCATCCCAGTCAGTCGGCACGGCGGTTGGCCAGCAATCGGTCGTTTCTGATAGCGCTGTTGTACGACAACCCGTCACCCAGCTACGTGATTGATGTACAAAATGGCATTTTGTCAGAGTGCCGGCCGGCCGGTTACGATCTGCTGATCCACCCGTGTGATCACACCGACCCGGAGCTTGAGCAGCAGGTGGCGAATCTCGTCCGGCAGTCGCGTGTGGATGGTGTCGTGTTGACGCCCCCGTTGTCGGATAACGCCACGTTGGTGCGCCGCATCAAGGAAATGCAGCTGCCCGTTGTGGTCATTGCACCCGCTGAGGATCTGGGCCTGTGCAGCAGTGTGATGACCAATGATGAAGAGGCCGCCTTTGCGCTCGCCACCAAATTATTGGACAAAGGCCATACCCAGATCGGTTTTATCCTGGGTCATCCAGATCATAAAGCCATGGCGAACCGGTTCAAGGGGTTTCAGAAAGCCCTCATGTATCAGGGTGTGGCGCTCGACAAGCGTTTGGTTGTACAGGGTATGAACAGCTTTGAATCCGGTTACTACGCCGCAGAAAAGCTGCTACTGTCGGCAACCCCACCCAGCGCCATTTTTGCGGCCAACGACGACATGGCGGCGGGTGCGATCAAGCTGGCCCATAAACTCAATCGTCGTATTCCTGCGGATGTTGCCATTGCCGGATTCGATGATGTACCCGCAGCAGAACAATTGTGGCCGGGGCTCACGACCGTCAGACAACCCATTGAGGGGATGGCGCGCCAGGCTGCACAACTATTGCTCATGCAGCTCAAATCCTCCGATGCACCCAGCCAGAATCAGCGTCTTAAATCCGAATTGATTATGCGCGAATCCGTTTGAACGGATTCAGAGCAACTCGCTGTCATCCAGAAAATTGTCTTCCGATTGCTGCAGGTGCGAGCGAAGTCGTTCGCGTTCCAGCAACTTCTGTTGAACCGGCACGGGCAGTTCGGTAAACAAAATCAGATTTTTAGCGACCAATAAATGAATCAGGTCCTCTGTGACCCGGGCGATATTCTGATCGGAATCCGCTAAGGCGCGCTTGTAGGCGTCTGGCGTTGGCAGGGTGTTGCGGGCTAAAAAATGCTCGACGTCCGGGTGGTCCGCTGGCAGTTGCTCTGCCGCTTCGTCCGGCGTCGCATGCAAGCTGACAATGTTGCCGTTGGCGTCGCGCTTGATAAAAGGCATAAGTTGACCTGTTGACCTGCCTGTATAGACTATGCTCTGAAATGGCCATAGGGCCGAATAAGAGCATAGCAATGAATTCTGATTCCCGCGTGGAAAGTGATGCCCCTGACAATCCGGAGTCCAGCCCTGAGCCAGGGCTGAACGCCGCGGCGGCTACTGCCGACGCCAACGAGCCGCACGACCCACTTTTATCCTGCCTGATGATGCTGGCCCAACGGGAACATCGGCATTGTTCGCCAACCTCGTTGATTGCGGGATTACCATTGGTGGATAACCACCTGACGCCGGAGCTGTTCGTCCGGGCGGCCAGTCGGGTTGGGCTGTCTGCCAAGGTGGTTCGGCGCCAGCTCGAGGATATTCCAGGGTTAGTGCTGCCGGTGGTACTGCTGATGGAAAACAACGAAGCTGTGGTGCTGCTCAAAAAAGAAGCCGATGGTCGACTGTTGTTGCTGGATACGCACACGCAAGGGCGTTCTCACATTTCCGCGCAAGAATTGAATCAACAGTACTTGGGCTACTGCATCTATTGCCGGCCAGAGCATCGTCACGATGAGCGTACGCTGGAGATGACCCATCAACGGGAGGGGCATTGGTTCTGGCGCGTCATTGGCCAAAGCTGGCGCATTTACCGGGATGTCTTGCTTGCCAGCGTATTGATTAACCTATTTGCGCTCGCTAACCCTCTGTTCGTCATGAACGTATACGACAGGGTTGTGCCAAATGCCGCGTTGGAAACCCTGTGGGTGTTGGCCATAGGTGTCATCATTGTCTATGGCTTTGACTTACTGCTGAAATTACTGCGGAATTACTTTATTGAAGTTGCCGGTAAAAAAGCCGATGTACAGCTGTCGGCTTTCATTTTCGAACGGGTACTCGGAGCGCGTTACGAGCATCACCCCCGGTCGGTGGGCGTATTTGCGTCACAGCTGCGGGATTTTGAGGCGATTCGGAGTTTTATTACCAGCAGTACGGTCACTGCGTTCGTCGACCTGCCGTTTACTCTCTTGTTTTTGTTGGTGATCGCCTACATTGGTGGGCCATTGGTTTGGGTGCCGTTGGCGGTTATTCCGGTTATTTTGATTTTTCTTTTTTCATGCAGCGCAGACTGGCGCAGGCGGTGGATGAAACCTATCGCTCCAGCGCACAGAAAAATGCCACTTTGATCGAAACCCTGACTGCACTTGAGACCGTCAAACTGATTGGTGCCGAGGGCCGGTTGCAGCGGCTGTGGGAAAAGTCGGTTGGCCATCTGGCGCAATGGGGGCAACGAGTCCGCTTACTTACCTCTACCACCACCGCCGGTGCGACAACAATTCAAAGTGTCGCAAGTGTGATCGTGGTGATTTGGGGTGTGTATGAAATTGCCGCGCGCGACTTGACGATGGGTGGCCTGATTGCCTGTGTGATGTTGTCTGCGCGGGCAATGGCGCCAATGGCTCAGGTGGCTGGTTTGATGGTGAATTACCACCAGACCAAAGCCTCACTGGACTCTCTGGACGGGATTGTTGCTAAGTCACAGGAGCGCGAACAGGATAAACCCTTCGTTCAGCGCGCAGAGATTCAGGGTGCGATTGCGTTTGATCGGGTCAGCTTCAGTTACCCGGATGAAAAGTTGAAGGCCGTTGAAAATATCAGCTTTCGCATTGCACCGGGTGAGCATGTAGCTATTATCGGGCGTATTGGTTCCGGTAAAAGCACATTGCAGAAGTTGATGACCGGGTTGTACCAGCCCACCGACGGTGCAGTACTGATTGATGGCGTGGATCTGTCCCAGATAGATCCTGCCGAATTGCGCTCGCACATGGGCTGTGTGCCGCAGGATGTGACATTGTTTTTCGGGTCGGTGCGCGACAATATTGTGTTTGGCAATCCGCTGGCGACAGATGCCGATTTGCTGCGCGCAGCGGAGCAAAGTGGAGTGTCGGAATTCGTCAATGCGCACCCACAAGGCCTGGATCGGCAAGTGGGTGAGCGAGGTTCTGCGTTATCGGGCGGTCAACGTCAAAGCATTGCCATCGCGCGCGCGCTGCTGTCTGATCCGGCCATTTATATCCTCGACGAACCCAGCACCGCGATGGACAACAGCACTGAAGAACGTTTAAAGCGACACCTTGCCAAGTTGTGTGAAGATAAAACGCTGGTCGTTGTGACCCACAAAACCTCTTTGCTGACTTTGGTTGATCGCATCATCGTGCTGGATCAGGGGCGTTTGGTTGCCGATGGCCCCAAGGACGCTGTATTGGAAGCTTTGAAGAAGGGGCAACTCCGTGTTTCGCCAGCGCATTAATTGGCGCCACTTTGTGGGCGCGGCGGATGACCCGATGGAGCGTCCGCGGTATGAAGAAGATCTGGATTATATCGCTTCGTCGACTGCTGCGGTGCTGCAGCAATCGCCCCGTGGTGGTCAGGCGCTGCTGTGGGCTGTGCTGTGCTTTTTCGCGGCAGCGCTGATCTGGGCCGGCAATGCAGAAGTAGATGAGTTTACCCGCGGAGAAGGCCGCGTAATACCGTCGCAGAAGTTACAGGTGATTCAGAACCTGGAGGGCGGCATCGTGCAGGAAATTTTTGTGCGCGAGGGCCAATTGGTTGAGCGTGGTCAGCCGCTGCTGCGTATCGACGATACCTTGTTCAATTCAACCTTGATGGAAACCGATGTCACGCTCGATCAACTGACCGCGCGTGTCGCGCGCCTGGAAGCGGAAGCTGCGGGCGAGGATTTTGCACCGGGGGATATGCCGGAGGTTGACCCCCAATTTATTGCACAGGAGCTCGCGCTCTACAGTTCCCGAAAACTTGAGCGCAAGACCTCTGAGCAGGTATTCCGCGAGCAAGCGAATCAAAAACAGCAGGAGCTGAATGAACTGAAAGCCAAGGTGGCACAATTACAGCGCAGCTACAAACTGTTGGAAAGCGAGCTTGAGCTCACTAGGCCGCTGGTGTCGGAGGGTGCGGTGTCTGAAGTGGAGATGCTGAGGCTCGAGCGCCAGGCCAACGATTTGCTGGGTGATCTGGAGGCGGCCCAATTAGGCATACCCAGGGCCGAATCCGGACTGGAAGAAGTGAGGGAAAAGCTGGCTGCCTCCCAGTTGGCATTTCAGTCTGAAGTCCAGAAAGAGTTGGCGGAAGCGCGCGCGGAATTGTCGCGTCAGACCCAGTCCAGCAAAGCGGCAGAAGACCGGGTCAAGCGCACCTTGGTGCGCTCACCAGTGGCGGGTACGGTAAAGCAAATGTTGGTAGACACCATCGGGGGGGTTATCCGGCCCGGTATGGATATTGTCGAAGTGGTGCCAAATGAGGACAAATTGCTGGTGGAAGCCAGAGTCCGGCCCTCCGATATCGCCTTTATTACCCCTGGCCAGCAGGCCAATGTAAAAGTCACCGCCTATGACTTTGCCATTCACGGCGGTTTGATTGGCCAGGTGGTGCAGATCAGCCCGGATACCATTGTGGACGAAGAGGGCGAGAGTTTTTACCTGGTTCAGGTGGAGACCGAAAAAGCGTTTTTGGGTAGCGAAGCGAGACCTTTGCCCATCATTCCCGGCATGGTGGTCAGTGTAGATATTCTGACCGGGGAAAAAACAGTGTTGGATTACCTGTTAAAGCCCATTCTCAAGACCAAGCAGCTGGCGCTGCGCGAGCGATGACGTGCATTATATGACGCCTACTGCGGTAGGCGTTTTATATGCCAAATGGCATAATAACCGTCACTTTATGTGACTTCGGTCATATTCTTGGCAGCAATCGTCCTGTCTTTCATCCCCGTTTTTAGCGACACTCTGCGGCATTATCGGCGACCTCTGGCTGAGTGGTACGACCGTGCTTAAATGCGCATTCTTATTACCGCTCGGCTTACTAAATTGCCGCTTTAATCACTTATTCTGATACTGGTGTTGCTTTTTCTCATACAAAAATGTGAAATTCATCACAAAAACCATGGTTGCACCGATTTGGTGCAAAGCGAAGTAAATTAGAAGGACCTCAGGAGTCAAACGCTGTTATGAAACTGGTACGGTTTTTATGTGGATTGTTGCCTGTCGCCGTGATTTCCGGCACTGCACACGCCATTTCATTGCAAGATGCAGTCAATCAAACCCTGGACTCGCACCCAGAAATCCTCGCAGCGCGGCACGAACTGGCCTCCCGCAAGGCCGAAGTGGAACTGGCTAAGGCAGGCTACTTGCCCCGCCTTGATCTGACCGCGGGAGTAGGGCAGGAAACCGTTCGCAGTCCCGGTACGCTGGATGAGTCGGTGAAACTTAATCGCCAGGAGTTTGGCCTGCAGGCGCGCCAGATGGTGTTTGATGGTTTTGCCACGTCTGAGGAAGTCAACCGTCAACGCGCGCGCGTCGACAGTGCCGCCTATGTCGCATTGGCCTCAACCGACGCAATTACACTGCGTACGGCGGAAGTCTACCTCAATGTATTGCGTCAGGCTGATTTGCTTAAGTTGGCGAAAGAAAGCCTGAAAGAGCACCAGAATATCTACGACCAGATGGTGCTGCGCAACCGTTCAGGGGTTGGCAGCAAAGCCGATCTGGATCAGATTTCCGCGCGTTTGGCGTTGGCCAACGCCAATCTGGTGGTAGCCGAGAACAACATGCTTGATGCCCGTACGAATTTCTACCGGGTTGTGGGTATGTTGCCCGATGTTGCCGCTATGTCCATGCCCGACCAGGTTGTCGAGTTGCCGGCCAATATGGAGGCCGCTATCGGCATGGCCACTGATCGGCATCCAACCTTACTGGCTGCAGTAGCCGACGTGAATGCCGCTCAGGCCCAATACGATGCGTCTGAGTCCAATTATTGGCCCCAACTCCAGCTGGAGGCCGACAAGAATATCGACAATAACATTGGCGGTATTGAAGGTCGGGACGAAGACCTGATTGTCGCCCTGCGGCTGCGTTACAACCTGTATAACGGGGGCGCAGACAAGGCGCGCCGCAAGCAAACCGCTTATCAGCTGGAAGAGGCGCGCGAGATCCGCAACAACAGCCATCGCCAGGTGGTAGAGAGCATGCGGCTGTCATGGAGTAACTATGAGGCGATTTCTAACCAGTTGCGCTATCTGCAGGAGCATGTGCGTGCAGCGGGGAGCACCAAAAAGGCCTACCAGCAGCAGTTCAACATCGGACGCCGGACGCTTTTGGACCTGTTGAATACCGAAAATGAACTGATCGACGCCAAACGGTCACTGATTGCTGCCAATTATGACCGGTTATTCGCGCAGTACCGTATTTTGAATGGTATGGGAGACCTGGCCGCTTACCTCAGCAGTAAGTAGGGCTAGACTGAAAGGATGCGTTGCCGTTAAACGGCGTGTACCGGCCTGGCCGGATTATTTGCTTATATAGAGGTTTGTAATGGCTAATTCCTACTCAGCAACTGTGACGTCCGCAAAGGTTACCGCGGTACAGGGGCAAGCTTGGGTGATTGATGCGCAGGGCCAGCAGCGAGAGCTCACTGCCAACGATGTCATCCGGCTCAATGAGTGGATACAAACCGCCGATAATTCGGTTTTGATGCTCGACATGGGGCGGGCAGCCCTGGCCTCTTTCGGCGCCAACACCAAAATGCGCTTTGATAAGGCCTTCCTGGCCGGCCTGGACGAGGCCGAGAAAGAGGGAAGCCTTCAACAGGCTATCAGTCTGGATGCTATTGAACAGGCCGTTGCAGAGGGGCGCAGTCTGGATGACGTGCTGCCTGCCACGGCGGCAGGCGGCGATGCCACCAATGCCAGTGCGGGCACAGAAGGTGTCCGGATCGACCTGATTGCGGAGCGGGTGACCCCCGAAAGCGGGTTTGAAACAAACCGTCTGGGGTACGATGCCAATCGCACTTTCGATCCCATTGGCGGACGCGATAGTGATGGTGTCCGCACTGTTGAACTGAATCCCTCAATTACCATCGATGCTTTATCCGTTGACGATGTCATCAACGCGGCGGAAAAAAACCAGCCGTTGGTGATCAGTGGTGAAGCGACCGACATTACCGGTGGCCAGGTTTTGGTTACCTTCAATGGCGTAACCTATACCGCCGATGTCGAGGGCGGCAGCTACAGCGTGACCATTCCCGCCGCTGATCTTGCCGGTATAGAAGACGGTGAATACACGCTGTCCATTTCCGCGCCAAATGCATCTGCCAGCAAAACTGTGCTGGTAGATACCGTAGTCGAAGGCGGCATCGCCTTTACCTCAACAGTGACGCCTGACAACGTCCTGTCCGTTGAAGAGTCAAATGAAGAACAGTTGATCACCGGCATTGCTTCAGGTGATTTTACTGCCGGCGACCTGGTCACTCTGGTGATCAACGGCCAGAGCTTTACCGGCGCGTTGAGCGCAGACGGTTCTTTTTCGATTGCTGTACCCGGTGCAGTACTTTACGCGGATCCGGACCAGCGCATTGAAGCCAGTTTTACCGCGACGGATGCCGCGGGTAATTCTCAGCTGATTACCGCCAATTTGGGTTATCAAATTCAAGCGCCCAACAACATGGGTACCTTGTCCATTGCCGGAGAGCCAGAAGAAGGCGCATTGCTGACCGCCAGTGTGTCGGACGCCGATGGTCTGTCTTCAGCCGTAACTTACCAATGGTTTGCTGACGGAGTGGCGATCGAAGGTGCTTCGGGCAACCAGCTGCTGTTATCAGGTGACCTGATTGGTCGTGTGATCAGCGTGTCGGCGACCTATACCGACGATCGAGGCTTTTCAGAAACGGTCACGGCTGGTATTGCGGAGCCCGTTGCTGATCTTCTGCCCCAGATTACGCTTAACGATACGACTATCACAGATGTCGATCAGCCCACATTCAGTGGCACCAGCGCCAATAGCGATGGCGATATCGTCCTGACGGTTAACGGCAAAGATTACACGGTTACGCCCGCGTCGGATGGCACCTGGTCTTTTACTATCCCATCAGCGGATGCGCTGGTCGATGGCAGTTATCTTGTGTCAGTTATCGCGAGCGATTCGCAGGGCAATAGCGTGTCAGCGAGTGACGCGTTTGTTGTTGAAGCGGTTGATGATCAATCGATCCTGACGCTGAGCAATGGCGCGGCGACGGAAGACAGCACGGTGGCGGGCGACGTGATCGCGACGTTCACGCTGACGGATGAAGAAGGCAATGCCACGGTGGACTTCACCGCGGGCAGCAACGACGACGGTTATTACGAAATCGTGGGCAGCGAAGTGCGGCTGACGGCGGCGGGTGAAGCGTACCTGGATGCGGGCAATGCGCTGCCGAACGTGAGCCTGAGCACGAACGATGGCGTGACTCAGACCAACACCGTGACCACGACGCTGGTAAACGACCCGATCGTGCTGAGTGTGACGCTGACGGATCCGATCACCGAAGACAGTGCGGTGGCGGGAGACGTGGTAGCGCAAGTGAGCGCGGATGACGAAGACGGCGGCGCGATCAGCTACAGCATCAGCCACGAATTACGCGATCGATGCGAGCAGCGGAGAGGTGACCCTGACCGCGGCGGGCGCGGCGATCGTGAATGGCGGTGGAGACTTGCCGAACTTCGACGTGACCGCGAGCTCGACCACGGGCGCGACGTCGACGGATACGGTGACGGTAAACCCGACCGACACGACGTTGGTAAACGACCCGTCATTCCTTGA